>NZ_JASERH010000017.1:0-42649 GCF_030766975.1 Streptomyces sp. KL116D
TTCGGCGCGGGCCAATTCGGCGTCGTACTGACTCGCATCGAAGTGGAACTCTGGCAGGATAGGGAGCGGGTGTGTGCCGCCTGCAGGATCTCCCAGTGCGACCAGTGCACGATCTCTCGGACCGCTGCACGACCACGCTCAGGAAGCTGCAGCACCCGCCGGTGCAGTCGGGTTCTCAGCTTCAGGCGGCGGGCTACCTTGGTCGCCCGGAGAGGGCTGGGGCCGCCCCGCCGGCAGGACGCCGGCGGCATACGGCCCGCGCGGCCGCCCGCGTCGACCACGCTGCTTCGATGATGTCGCGTCGCCGTTGACCCAGAGCCGCACCTGAGCAGCGAATCGGCCCGGCGGCAGAACTCTGATCTCCAAGCGATCGAGCATCAGACCACACTACGGGTGATGTTGATCGGCACGCGGCCGGTTGAGCGGTTGTTTTCTTCGCGCCGTCACAGAACCGAAATCGCGCACGGTTTCCTCGGTCCGCGATGCACGAGTTGGGCAATGACAGGCACTCGCTCCCGCCGGCGAGGCCAGCAGCATCATTGCGCGCCGGTAGCCGGACGGGGTTGCGCTTCGCCGCACGGTCTGCCGCGTAGCCGCTGCCCCTCGCGATCGGTCAGCCTTCGCGCACGCGTACCGGCTCGGCCATCGCGTCTCCCGGGACAAGTTGCACCATCCGCGTCCGGTGCTGGACTGGCGGCTGACCTAGCATCTCGTGCCATGAACGACGCCGAGGACGTCCTGGACTGGCTGCAGTGGTACTCCGCACAGTGCAATGAGGACTGGGAGCAAGGAATGGGGCATCAAGATCGACACGCTTGACAGCTGCTGGTTGGTCGGTCCGCATCGACCCGGAGGACACCGATCTCGAAAGGAGCACGACTTCCTGCTGCAAGGGAAGTCAAAACGCAGCAAGGACGGTGGGCCGCGTGGCGTGGACTCCTCGGCCACGGCCTTTCACGCCGCATGCGGACCCTGCAACCTCAGCGAGGCACTCATGCTCTTCCGCGAGTGGGCGGTGGAGAACACGTCGCAGCCGGACGGCCTTGGCTCGATCCTCCAGCCGAAGATGCCGCCCCACCCGGTGAACCTATGCGGTCAGAGCGCTAGTTGGCGGCTGAGCGCGATAGGTGGCATGTAAGGGAGCGGCCGGGGCCCCAGGGGCAGGCTTTTTCCCTGTGTGCCAAAGTCCTGGCCCTGCTTCGTGCTGATTGGCTCTGCGGCAGACGCTGGGCCGATGCGCGTGGGTGGCATGACTGCGACAGGCTGGTCGTGGTCTGCCGGCACTGGGTCTTGCAGCCGGCGATGCCCGCAGGGCTCGCAGGCATCGTTCGTTCAGTTCTACGGGCGGAGGTGAGGACGCGAAGGGCGGTGGCGATCTGCCAGTTACGCGGGCAGCGTTCGCACGCGACAGCGACGTGTGGTCGTGCGCGGGCGGTCGAGCCGCAGGAGCGCGTCAGCCGGGCAGTCGATGCGGACCTGGGGGGCGAGGGTGCAAGAAGCATCAGGAGCAGGCCTCGTGGGCGATCCGGGCGCCTGAGCGCAGATCGACTCGCGGCCAGCGAGGGCTCGATGCGCCCCCACTCCCGAGGCGAAGGCGTCGTTGCCTGGTAGTCCTCCTAGAACGTTGAGTACGCCTGTCGAGCACGGGCAAGCTGGCGGTGGACGCCCTCCAGCCGTCTCGCCGCCCGGGATCGCCGTTCCGGTACCTCGTCGAGGGCGGCGGCGCGGGTGGCGCGGGGTCGTCGACGAGGTCCGATCCTGCAGTGGCGGTGTGGTGTCGACGAGCGTTCGGGCGAGTTCGGCGGCTAGCAGGAGCGGGCGGCGGCAGTGCCCGTACGGCCGCGAGCTGGTCCGCGAAGTCGGCGTTGTGATCACCGGCACTTTGGCTTTCGAAAGAGGGCGGGGATGTAGTCGGCCACGACGTAGTCGTGCTCGCGCATCCGCCTGCGCAGGGCGGACGGAGGAGGCGGCGGCACCGTCGGACAGGGCACGATGCAGGGCAGTGGTGGCCGCCGGTGAGACGTACCAGGAGTGGATGGCTTTCGAGCAGAGACGGAGGAAGGCGATGTCCTCCTCGGCCGTGTCGGCGAAGCGCAGGAGTGATCACGGTGCAGGATTTCACAATCAGTTGATCGGATCTCGCCGTGTCGAGCGAGGCTCGGGAGCAGACCGCGCGCCTACACCGGCCGCAGGTCGACTCCTTGTTCTTTCTGCTGAGCCGAAGGCCGCAGGTGGTTTTCTCATGAGTACGCCCGAGAAGCGCCATGGCGAGCCGTGCTGGACGTGCGGACGGCTGCCGGTACACCGTCCACAGCGAGCGCGCCGCCGCGCACAAAGGCGTCGCCGAGGCGCCAGGCCCCGCCCTTTCCTGGTCGCAGGCGGTCAAGACGCTCGCCTTCACAAACGGACGTGCCGTTGCTGCTCGTGGCGCTGCGGGCGGAGGACCGGGTGGGACTTCGCTCGCCTGGCTTGGCCGTGCTCGGTATCAGCCGCCCCCGGCTGCGCACGGCGGGACGCCGGCCTGCTCGCCGCGGAGTGGCCTGGTGCCCGTGTCCCGCCGGTCAGCCACACCGGCCCGGGCTCCGTGCCCTGGTCGACTACGGCGGTCGCGGAGCCGGATCTTCGGCCCGTCTACTGCGTATGCGCCGTGGAGAGCGGCCCATCGCACCCTTCAGATCGACTCCGCCGTCCTGGGCCCGGCGCAGGCCCTGGCTGGCTCTCCCGGTAACCGCCCCCGCCCGCATGCGCCGGGCCCCGCCCCTCGGTACCGCTCTCTGCACCGCGCGGCCCTACTCCGGCGGCGCAGCACAGATCAGGAAGTCCCGGCCCATGGTGAGTACCGAAAGCCTCCTCGCGTTCGCCGCGATGTCCCTCGTCGCGACCGCGATCCCCGACCGGAAGCGTCCTGTTGTCGTCGGCCGCGCCCCGCCCACGGACGCCGCACCGCACTCGCCACCGTGCTGGGCAACCTCCTGGGCTGCTGCATGCACTCGTCCTGGCCGTCGCCCTCGGCGTCGGGGCCCTGGTGCAGAGTTCGGCGACCGTGTTCACCGTCGTGAAGCCGGCCCGGCGGCCCCTCAATTCTGCCCACCTCGGCGTCCAGGGCGTACCGCCACCGCGGCCGGCATGAGCGCCGACCTGACGACCGGGGAAAGCGAACGGCGCGGTGATCTGCCGCACACCGTCCTGGACGGCCTGCTGAGGTGGGCGCCACCAACCCCAAGGAGCCTGGTCTTCTTCGCCGCGGTCCTGCCGCAGTTCGTGAGCGACGGCGCGAACGTCCCGCTGCAGATGATGGTCCTCAGGCCTTGTCCCGGCTGCGATCGGCCTGGTCTGCGACACGATGCGCCTGGGCGCCTCGGCCGCCCGAACCTGGTTCGCCGGCTCCGACCGGCGGCTGCCGATGATCGGCGGCGCGGGGCGGCATCGCGCTGATCGGCCTTTCGGCTCGCCGTCGCCGCCGCCGCCACTGGAAGTCGCTTTCGGAACCAGCGGCCGTCGGCCATGCAGGGGCTGGGCCGAGGCAGCGGGGGAACATGCCGCACCGCCGTGCCCGATGGCCTGCGCGCGCGCGGCGAAGAATGACACCCGACCTGACGCGCCTGCCGGGCATCAGGTCGGCCTGCCCGCCCAGGACATGGCGAGACCTGAAGTTGACGAACATCAGGATGCCGACCGGATCCGCCCGCCCGGTCCCAGGATCGCCGGCCTGCTGTGCGAGGCGTAGCGCGCTCGGTCTTGTCGAAGCACGGTGGCCCGGATAGGGAATCAGTCGGTGCGCGGTTCCTCCGCGCACGCCGTGGGCCATGCGAAGCGGCGAGACTCCGCCAAGCCCATGGCGGCCAGGGTACGACTGCCATCGCCTGCGCCGATGCAGCTGCGCTGCAGGACATCACTCGCGCATCGCGCGCAAGGGCTTCGGAGTCCTCCCAGATGCTGACATCATCGCTGGACGGTGGAGCGGACGGTTGCGCCCGCCTCGCTGGATGCCGACTCCCTGCACGGTGGGTACGAGCGCAGGCACGGGACCTCGCTCTTACCGCCGGCATGGCCGCCGCTCGAGTCTGTTATCGCAGCTTCCCAAGGTCATCGACTCGACGTGGTCCGTAAAGTACGGAGCTTTCTGATAGCGCGGTTCAACTTCCGTGGACCGCGCCGCGTACGCACCGTCGAGGAAACTCATGACTGACTACCTGGCTGCCGATGGTAGGTGCTCGGCCCCGGCCCAGAATCGCTATGCGAGGATCCGGGCCGCCTGGGACCGTCTCCATCTGCCGGGTCCCGGCATACAGCTTCCGCCCGACTACCGGGTCCCTTGTGGACGCGCACACGCCCCCATTCAGATCAATGGGCACCTTTACCTCTCCCACCCCGCGACCGAGGGGTGGAACCTGAGCGGTACATCCGCAGCACGATCAGGCGTGGTCCGAGGTGTCGTGGGACGATCTCGACGCGGACGAGGACCCCCTGCCTACTCTTCGACCTTGACGAGCTGAGTTTCGGCACCCGCAACGGGCTGTGGCCGATCGCGAGCACCGACCGCGGAGAGTTCATCTTCCTGATCGCCGCCCCTGATGCTCCGAGGTTCTTGGTGAGCTTTGACGAAACCTGGGCAGAGCACCGCATGAGCTTCGCGGAATGGCTCTACCGCTACCTCATCGGTGAAGACATGACCGGGCCCAACAGCGCAGCCTTTACCCCTGGCGTGCGGTTGCAGCACCTTCCAATGTCCGCCGGCGAACGCCCGGGAACGCCCTGATACGGCCCAGACCGCGGCATGTGAGAAGCCGCTCGTCCTCACGGCAGCAACCTGATGAGATCACCTCTTGGGAGGCCGTCCAGGGTCTCTGAGAGCTGCGGCGTTAGCCGGATCGAACCAGGTGGTGCGGGCCTCCGGGGAGAGAGGAAGATGCCGGCCGATGCATCGTCCCGATGGGCAGGCGCTCAGATGATGGACCCGTCGATCTCGCCCACTGCGATGATGCCCGATGCTCTGCACTGTGTTCTCCTCCATGGCGTGTGGTGGTCGTTGCCGGTGTTGGTGCGGGTCTGCGCGGTCGCGATGGCTGCCTCGGCCCCTCGTGTGCGGAGTCGGACAGGAGGCCGGGTCACGGCAGCGTGACAGTTTTCCACAGCAGTGCGAGCACGGCGAGGCCTGCCGGGCAGGGCGCCCCTCCCGGCTCAGCCCATCGCCAGCGGTAGGTCGGTATCGCCTGAGGTGTCCTGGGTAAGCGGCCTGGTCCGTCCGGTACTGGCGCCGATTACGAACATCACGGGCGCGGTGGGGAGTTGAGGTCGTCCGCGCCTTCCGGGCTATGCCTGAGGGGCAATGGCCCGAGGCGCGTCAGCGGGTGTGGAGTTCCGCCTTGACTGTGACCGCCAGGGCAACGACGGTCAACAAGGAAAGCAGCGCCCAGGCCGGGGTGAAGCTGCTGGTGAGGTCGACCAGCAGGCCGAGCGCGGGCGGCACGGTGACGATGGCGATCTGGTTGACGGACATGGCCAGGCCCAGGGCGAAGCCGGTCTTGCCTGGTGGAGCGCTTCGGTGACGTAGGCGACCCACGGGCCGTACCAGCCGAATCCGAAGAAGCCGAGCCAGACGAAGACTGCGGAAGCTACGACCGGTGCCCGCCCGGCCGGTGTCATCAGCACGACCAGTCCGGCGATCGCAGCGACCATGCAGACCAGCACGATGGCATAGCGCCCGGAGCCGCTCCGGTCGCTCAAGGCGGCCAGACATATCCGGCCCGCAACGCCCCGCACCCTGGGAGGCAACCAGGACCAGGGCGGCCTGTCCGGCGCCGACCGATGACGTCTGGTGGAGGTGGAGCACGGCTAGGACGGCCACGCCGTACTGCACCGAGATCAGACTGGTCCCCGACAACATGATCTTCACCGTGGACGGTTCACGGAGCATGCGCAGCCGGGCGCCCAGTTGCGCCGCGAGCGGGTCCGACGGCCCTTGTCCTGTCGAGCGGACGCGGCGGGCGGGCGGCGGTAGCAGCCCAGCGAAGAGGGCGGCTCCGAGGAGTGCGACGAAGCCGCCGGTCAACAAGGTCGCTCGCCAGCCGAACCCTTTCGGCGACGAGGGGCAGTACGGCCGATGCGAGCGCTGCTCCCAGGGGCAGACCTGCCTGCCGGATGCCCATCGCCAAGCCGCGCTGTGACCCGTCGAACCAGGAGGCCACCGACTTGCTTCCGCCTGGCTGGACGGTGCTGTATCCCGCACCGACCAGCAGGAGTCGCGACCAGCGGGACGCGTATCCCGGAGCCAGGCTCCCGCGCCCAGGGCCAGTGCGACGATGCTGGCACCGACCCCGACCACCCAGCGCTCGCTGTAGCGGTCGAGGAGCTCGCCGGCGACCAGCAGCCCGGCCAGCGGGACCAGTTGGGCCGCCGAAATGAGCAGTCCCAACTGTGCGGTGGTCAGGTCCAGGGCGCTCTGCAGGTGCACGCCGAGTGCCCGAGGCCGCCCACGAAGAAGCCGGACGCGGCCTGGGTGAAGGTGGCGATGCCCAGCACGATCCAGCGATAGCGCCACGGGTCGTGAGCCCTGATCCGGTGAGTCGGGCGGCTTGTTGTGTCATACGGACCACGCTGATGTAATAGTCTCATGCAACTCAACTTACGGCGAGGGGTGCGGTGAACCTGGCCGCGGACCTGGCCAACCACCGGCCAGAGAGCGCAGTTGAGCTGGCAGACCGCTGTCGCGCCGCCGGGCTCACGCTGGAACGCCGGGTGACAGCGGACGACCTCAGCCGTGGCCAGGCCGCGCTGAACGCCTGGGAGCAGATCGTCGACGCCACCGGAGAGCAGGAGCGCGCCGATCTGCTGAACCGGATGCTGGCCGAGCCGCCGCCTACCCGAGACTGACCTCCCACCCCGGGACCGGCTGGCACCTGCACTACCGGGACGCGGACCAGCCGCTCGGCTCCGTGCTGTTCACGCTGTTCGCGGTCGGCACCGCAATGCATCTCGCGGGCCGCGGCATGCACCGGCTACGGCGCTGCGAAGTAATCGAATGCGACAGGGCCTTCGCCGACACCTCACGAACCGGACGGCAGCGCTACTGCTCACATCGCTGCGCCAATCGCGACGCCGTGCGCAGGCACCGGGCACGAGTCGCGGTCGCCTGATCAGTCGCCGAGGTCGTTTCATGGGCGTCCGCCGCGCCCCCGCCCGCGACCGGGCTGGCCAGCGACCCGCGCTCATGCTGGTGCTCTGTTCAGCGCATGGGCGATGCCCATCCGGTGGAGCGTGCTCTCGCAGTGCCTTACAGGTCCACGGAAGGACCTGGTGGGGCAGCGCGTGAAGGGGGACGCCCTGTCTCACAAGTGGCCTTGCCGCAGGGGGGAGTTGGTTTGCGGCAAGGCCCCTTTGAGAACGGCACGGTCGTCATGCGCGTAGCGGTCTCGACGGATTCAGCACTGCACGGCATCTCCATAATCGGGAGATCGGGGGGTAGGGGGAGCTTCATGGACTGGCGTGAGTTTGCTGTGCACTTGGCGTCGATGGCGCGTGGGTTCCTGGCCCGGGATAGTGTGGATACGACCCTGGACAAGATCACGGATGCGGCCGTCGGCCTGGTCGACGACTGTGATGCGGCCGGCATCCTCACCCTGCGCCGGGGGCAGGTGACCACCCTGGCGTCGACCGATCCCCTGGTGGATGAGAGCGACCGGTTGCAGGAACAGCTGGGCGAGGGGCCCCTGTTTCGACGCCGCCCGCATCGAGCACCCCGTCTTCCGTCTGCGTGACCTGTCCACCGAGTCCGTGCGCTGGCGCGCCTACGCGCCCAAGGCCCACGCCCTCGGGATCGGCAGCGTGATGGGCTTCCTCCTGTACACCGAGGACAAGGACAACCTCGGCGCGCTCAACCTCTACTCGCACCGGCCCGGCGCGTTCACCGACGACAGCGAGACCGCCGGCTGGCTGCTGCCTCCCACGCCGCGGTCGCGATATCCGGGGCCCGTGAGCATGCCGGGCTGCAGCAGGGCGATCGACACCCGCCACACCATCGGCCAGGCCATGGGCATCCTGATGGCCCAGCACCACATCGACGAGGACGAAGCCTTCAGCGTGCTGCGCCGCTACTCGCAGGAGAACAACATCAAACTGCGTGAGGTGGCACGCCAGTTGTGCGAGCAGGGCATCGCTGTAGCCAGGGCGGCTCTCCCGGCTCCAGCCTGAACCGGAGAGCCTCGGCGCGGCAGACCCACGGGGATTCACTGCCGCGCACGCCGTCAGACCGAAGTAGCCCGCCGCGCGAGAACCACACCCTGCCGCTCGCCGACCGAGGAACGATCTCTCCTTGCCCGAACCCGCCACTCGGACTCAACGCCGTAACAGGACTGCTTGCCAACCGCGTCCGAGCGGCCTCTCCTGCCCGCCACGTGCACCGGCAAACGGCTGCCCGTCGTCGTCGAGCCGTCCGGGTAGCGGGCTGCACCTGCCTTTGACACGGCCGTAGCATTCGTCCGGCGTTCTGCGTTGAACCATTCATGCACCCTGACGAGACCACCATTGCCCCGCATGCCCAGCTCCTGGACGCTTACTGGCTCGACTCGCCCGCCCCGCATCCGGACACCTGCCTGTGCAGTCGCGACAGCAGCACGGCGCTCACTCAACTGCAGGCGCGGACGCGTCTGGTGCACGGGATCACGCTCGCCATGTTTGTTCTCGCAGGACTGACCTGCCTGGCCTGGTGACCCGGCGGCGCGCACACGGAACGCCTTCGCTTCGGCCGCTCCGTGGTGCGTACCGGGCGTCCGATGTCGCGACGGACGGGGCCACGACGGTCTCCGTACGTACCCCGCTGGGCGGGCGGATGGCCCTCGGCTGCGCCGGGCGGCGAGGGATCCCACTGGATCGGGCTTGGCCCTTCCGTATGCGGACCAGGCCCAGCGTCTGCAGCTGGCGCATCCGGTGGTGGACTGCGGACTGTGACCGCAGTCCGACTGCTCCGATCCGGGCGAGCGTCGGCGCCGCACGGTGCTCCCGTATCTACGACCGGATGAATGGGCGCCGCAGCTCCATACGGACGCCTAGCGGGAGTGTCCGGCCTGTCCAGCAGAGATGCGCAGCCAGCCGGACGGGGAGCAGCACCAGGAGCCGCCGCGGGACGGCGTGCGGACCGTCCCCTCGTGGGCGAGCGATTCGTACGCGTCCACTCCATCAGGGTGTGTACGAGATCATCCGGAATCGGTAGGTTGCGCATGCGCGTAGTGGGTCACGCGTTCGATTGCCCCGACGATGCGCGGGCCGTAGCAGCCGTGGCCTATTCCGGCTCGTTGGTCGGCGAAGGCCGTGGTGGATGATTTGGTGGGCGATGTCGCTCGTGGTCGTGCCCTCCGTGTAGGAGCGGGCTTTGATGAGGACCAGGGCGTCCGCGACGCTGCAGCCTTCTTTCCGCGGTGATGCCGGCGGCCTGGTGGACCTCGCTGTGGAGGTCGGTTTCCCCCGTACAGCCAAGGGTCCCCGCCCGGGCCGAGGAGGATGTCCTCGGTCAGGGCCGCACCGATGCGCTGGAGGTCTGCCGGCCGGGGCAGGCTTTCGTGGTCGTACACCGCCAGCACCCAACCGTCTCTCCCCGGCTGTAAGCGGCACGGCGGCAGCGAGCCCGCAGCCCGAGATCATGCATGCCACACCCGTAGACCGGCCAGCGCGCCATCAGACCGGAGCCCCTGGCAGCCACCACACCACCGCTACGCGCCGCCTCCCTGACCGGGCCTTCCCCCAGCACCCACTCCCAGATCCTGCGCCCGTTCGGCACGCTGATCGGACGTGGCGACCGCGAGGCGTCCTGATGCTCGGGCCGAGCAGTACCAGCGCCCCGCCCCCGACCCCGCACGCCGCAACCACGCTGCCCATGAACAGGGGACGGATTCCTGCTTCCTGAGCGACCAGGCGGCCATCCGGCGGGCGTACGCCTCCTGCATCTCGGCGGCCGCCGGATGGCTGGCAGCCATCGAACGATGCAGCGCCGCCAGCCCTCGGAGCACCTCAGGCCGCCCTTGCTCCTGCGCCAGGAGATCGTGCTGCTCGGCCGCCGCGACCGATACTGGCGGCACGGGCACGCGCTGCGGCGGCACGCTGCCGCGCCATCTCGACATCATCACCCCAGTGCCGGTTCTCGCCCACAGTCTGAAAGTTACTCGCTCACGGTCGTCCGTCCTCCCGCAATGCGGCGGAACCCTCGTGTGAACCATTCACACGGAGTAGGGACACAACTCTGGCTCTGTTGCTGCGCAAAGCCGCTGCAGGAAGGTGATCTGAGGGCTCAGACTCCTGGCAGGAGGACGCATCGGCGTCGAGGAGGGCGGCCATGGCGGGACAGGTTGCGGATCTTGCTGGTCGACGACCGCGAGGACACCTTGCTTTGCCCTGGAGGCCGCTCTGATACCGCTCGGCTATCCGGTGGAACGCGCTACCGGGGGCGCACAGGCGCTGAAAGCGGCTTTGAAGGGCGGCGTCGGGCTGATCGTCATGGATGTGCGCATGCCCCGGGTCAGCGGTCTGGAGGTGGCCCGCTATCTGGTTCGGCTGGATCAGACCTGCCGCATTCCCATCATCCTGGTCACAGGGGATGTGGCTGGACGATGCGCTGACCGGCGAGGCATTGGAGGCGGGTGTTGCCGACATCATCCACAAACCGATCGACGTCAATGCTCCCAGGTCAAGGCCGGCTATCTGATGCGCCAGAGCGAGGGAGTTCGCTGGCGCGCCGCGTCGGATCGTCGCCGGTAGGGCCGAGTGGCCGCAGGATGTCGGCCACGTGTCTCCTGCCTGCTCCGTGGACGGAGCAGCGGGAGAAGTGCCCGCTGCACGGTCCGCGAGGAAGGTCGGAGCCGCGCATTCGGTGAGCCGGTCCGGCGCTCTGCGCCTGACGACTGGCAGACGGTTTGCGTGCTACGGGCAAAGCGGCCGCTGGCAAGTGACAGAGGTGAAACACAAAGCTCAGCGTGTCAAGTACCCCCTTGAGATAGCGCGAGTTGGCGTTCTACTCTCTGGTGGAGGCGTTGGGACCAGCGCCACTGGCAATACCGGCTGCTGCCCGCGCCCTGCCTGCCTCCCCCTGCTGCAGAGGCGGCTCAATGTGGCGTGGCCTGCATGCCCGCTGGGACCGCAATCGCCGACTGAAGCGATCCCAGCTCCCGTCCCCTGCCACCGGTAGAGCATCTCCCGCCTCCCGGCCCCAGGGGACACCACGTGCGGGACAAGCAGGGGAGCACGAGTCCCGCACGCCAGGACGGCCGCTGCCGCACCACCGGCAGCGGCCGTCCCCTAACCACCTTGACATGCGCTCCCCCGCCCACGCCGGATGCGCTCCCGTTGCTTCGAACGGTACGCCGGGAGGCAGCTTCGCGGGCCACCTCGGTCGACTTGCGCGCTGTCCCCTGGCCCGCCGGCTCTTCGCGCACGCGGAGACGCAGAGCGAAGGTCGCACCGCGGGGACTGCTACGCGCGTGCACCGGATAGGAAGTCACATAGCGGCGCGGCCTCATGACCTTGGGTCGGGCCCGCTGCTGGGGCAGCGCGCATCCCCGGGTGCTTCCTCACCGGTCTGCTCGCGGGGTCTTGGAATGCGGGAACCTGCCCGAGGCTGGCGCTGCGAGCAGAAGGTCGGGAGCCGCACGGTCGGCGATGCGGCTCCGACCCCGCCGCCGGACCGGCACCGTGCGTCCAGGAGAAGGCCCGCATGCGGTACTACGGTCCTGCCTGCACGCTGAGAACACGGCGCAGCACGCCCGTAGTGATCTACCCTCCGCCGGACGAAAGCCGCGGCCGATGCGTGCGTATCGAGGGCACGATCCTCTAGCTGTGTAACTCTGCGTGATGTCGTTTCGACGTGTGTTCGGGGGCGCTGTTCGGTGGCCTACGTGATCACTGTCTGAATGGACTGGAGGCGGGCCGTGCTGCCCTGGACGTTGCGGGTTGATTCACGGAGGTGGACGTGGCGCCGGCGCGGCCGTGCTGCCGTCGACAAGATGGCCGCGCACGTGGACGGATTGTCGCCGCTGGGTAACGGACGTGCGGCGGCGGGTGAATGCGTGTGGGCGGGTTGGGACCCTCGTATCCATGGTGATGGGTGGGGAGCGACGGGAGCGCCGCATCTGGGCGGTGCTGTGTGTGGCTGGGGTGGTGGCGGCGCTGGCTGCCGCAGGCTGGGGCGTTCGGGAGCTGCGTCGGGGCGAGCGTCAGCGAACGTGGTCACGTTCGCCTTCGTGGTTCCTAGCTTTGTGGTGGCGATGGCCGGCCTGTTGCTGGCCAGGGCCGGGCTGGGAGCAGCGGGCGGATGCCGCCGCACTGGGGAGTCTGCCGCCCGAACCCTCGCCGACGCCGTCGCCCGGGCCGAGGGCAAGGAGCTCTTGGACCCTGCAGGGTGCCAACCTCGCCGACGGAGACCGCCACCTGATCAATCGTCCGTTTCACCCGGGAGACACCGGCCAGCGCGTCTGGGCCACTGGCTCGCGGGCAGCTGCGCGACGGCACCCCCAACATTCCGGCCATCGCCGCCTACTACAGCAGCACCGAAGCACGGCGGCTGGTCATCACCGGCGAACCCGGCGCCGGCAAGACGGTCCTGGCGCTGGAGCTCCTCACCGAGTTGATCAAACCCGGGGCGCCACCGACCCGGTGCCGGTGCGCCTGTCGCTGGCCCAGTGGGATCCTGCGCTACCGCTGGAGGACTTCCTCACCGCTCACCTCACCACGCGTCCTACGACCAGCCCCCTGCTGCGTGCCCACCAACTGGTGCACGGCTCACTGGATCCTGCCGGTCCTGGACGGGCTGGATGAGATGGATCCCGGCCTGACCGATGCGGACGGCGCTCCGGTCTGCGACCCCCAGGGGCGTCAGCTCCCCGACCCCGATGCCCCCGCGCCCGGGCGGCGCTGAAGGCACTCAATGCCTCACAGCCACGGGAAGGATCCCGCCCCACTGATCCCTGCTCTGCCGCACCGCCCACTACCAAGCGCTCGCGGCCACGGCACCGTCGCGGCCGCCGGGCCCGGCTCACCCCGGCCACTCGAATTGCCATCCAGCCTGTGACCCCGGCCCGGGCCCGCGCCTACCTCGCCGCCCGAACCCAGGGCAACTCCCGCTGGGCCAGCCTCCTGCAGGAGCTGCGCACGGGCTCGCTCCGGCCTGCTGGCCGGGCATCTCAGTACACCGTGGCGCCTGTCCCTGGCTGCCACCGTCTACCGCACTACCGACCCGGCACCGCTGCGCGCCCTGTCCACCCGCAGGAACTGGACGAGCACCTGCTCGCCTTGCTGATCCCGCCACCCTGCAACCTGTATCCGCCGCCCCGCGGCTACCAGGCCGACCAGATCCGGAGCTGGCTCACCTGCATCGCCAGACATCTCAACTCCGCACCGCTGGCCACGGGTCAGTCACCGGCGTCGGCGCGCGCACGGACATCCATCTGTACGAGCTGTGGCCGATCGCCGGCCACGCTCGCGTACGCGCCTGGGATGCCACACTTACGACACTGGCGATCTTGCTCGCCTGCCTGCCCGCGATCCTGCTGCTATGGCCCATCAGCACGTTCCTTACCGTGACGTTCGCCGTGTACCCCTGTGTCACCGCGTGATAGCGGGGAGTCAGACCACCAGCCTCCCGCGCAGATGGAGCGTGGCGGCCATCCGCACGAATTCGAGGAGCTCCCTGGCCGCGCTGACCGTCGGGCTTGCTGTTGGGACTGACGTTCGGGCTGATGGGTCGTCTGACGGTCGGGCTGACAGCCAAATTGCCGGCCGGGCTGGCGATCGGGCTCAGCGCTGGGCGTGCGTACGGCTGGCGAGTCGGCCTGGCGTACGGGCTGGCGGTGGTCGGCCTGGCGATTGGGGCAGGCTGACCCGAGACGCATCGCCGCCCCTGAGAGGTCGCCGGGAGACGCGAAGTTCGGCCTGGCGGTCGGTCTGGCGTTGGGGCTGGCGGGTGGCTTATGTCTGGCCCTGCCGTTGGGGCTTGCGTTCGGGCTGATGCCTGGGCTGATAGTCGGGCTTCGGTCGGCACGCCGCTACGTGGTCTTCTTTGTGGTGCGCCCGGAAGGTTCTGCCGTTCCACTTGACCACGACTCTTGCCTACGCCTACCGCGCCGGCCTGCTGCGACGTTCAGGAAACGCTTACCAGTTCCGCCACCGAGAACTACAGCAATGGCTTGCCGCCCAGCCCCAGCGGGCCAGATCCCGCAAGTACCCGCCAGACTGATCGAAGCTTGGGCTGCGCGCCGACATTCCGTCACCCCACGAGCGCATTTCGTCGGCGCCCCTCATGACGAGAAGATCGACAGTCACGCTGTGCGCGCGACCACTGAAGTGGACCAGAGCCCCCGACGCCTTCGTTCAGGTCTGCCGGTTTGACAGCCACATTCGCATCACGCCGACACCCCAGGGTGGATGAAACTATACGAAGGGCCTTCACCACGTCCCGCAGAACAGCGTAGGGAACCTTGAGCGCGTGCCATCAGCGTCACTGGTCGCGGGCAGTCGCACGGCGCCGGGGGAGGAGGCAGGGCCGGGCGATGAGTTTGCGGGGCCCGAAATGGTCTACCCCTGCAGACGGCTCACCGCGAAGGTAACGATAAGTCGCTACCAGGAGGACGGCACAGTGACCGAACATGTGGGCAAGGTGACCTGCGACCTCTCGATCTCCGTCGACGGGTACTCGGCCGACTCAACCAGACCGAGCAGCGCGTTCGGCGACGACGCCGGCGATGGCTGGGGAGCGACAGACTGCACGCCTGGATGTTCGAAACCCGGAGCGGCGGCAGGCTGAGCTCGACCGGCTGACGATGGTCGGCGCCTTCATCATGGGGCGCACATGTTCGGGCCCCGTACGCGGCGCATGGGATCGACAGTGGAAGGGATGGTGGGGCGACAATCCGCCGTATCACGCACCGGTCTTCGTGCTCACCCACCATCCGCGCGACCCACAACCGATGGACGGCGGCACCACGTTCCACTTCGTCACCGGCGGCATCAAATCCGCGCTGCTGCAGGCTCGCGAGGCGGCAGGGGGACCGCAACGTGTCGATCCACGGGGGCGCGACTCACCATCAACTCAGTACCTCGCCGCAGGCTTGGTCGACGAGCTGCGGCTGCACATCGTGCCGTGCTCACGCTCGGTGCCGGCACTGGCTGTTCGACGGCGTGCCGTCACTGAATCTTGAACAACTGGAGTCGCGAGCAACGGACTCGGTCACACACGTGACCTACCGCGTGCTGTCCTGAGCGAAGGGCGGTGCTACGAGCTCACGCCGCCGACCTCACCCTCGCGGCCTGACAGACCGCATGAGGAATCGGATGACACCGGACAATCCGCCCATCCAATCCAAGAAGGGAGCGAACTGAGCGAGCGAGAGCTGGCCCCTGCGGCGGCAGGGGGCCGGCCTCAAGCGACGTCCGGGGGCATCCCGTCGGACGGCCGCTGTCGGTGCCGGGTCGTGCCCGCATCGACCTCCGTGGCCAGTGGCACACACCCCGTAGGTGCTGTGCAAGGAGATCGTGCTGCTCGGCCGCCGTGGTCGCCGCCGCACGCGCTGTGGCGGCATCGCTGCCACGCTGTCTCTGGCAACATCACCGGTGGGTCCGTCCTCGCCCACACACCGAAAGCGATTCCCCACGGTCGTCCGTCCTTCGCGGAGCGACTCGGGAACTCCCCGTGTGAACCGCTCACACGCAGAGGTGGCAACTCCGGCCCTGTTTCTGGCTGTTGCTCAGAGCTGCTGCCGCCGGCACCAGGCTTGGCAGCCGGGCGCCCTCGACCGTCTGGAGGGCCTGCGGCGCCTCAGGGTGCCGAGCCGCTCACTGGCGCGTTCCAGAGTCCTGTGAGCGCGTCGATGAGCAGGTCGGCGGGTGTCCGCCCAGGCGGGAGGGCGCATGCCTGGCCGCCGGTGAGCGTGCGCTCGTTCCACGCACATCTGGACGATGAGGTGTCGGGCCATGGCCCCGCGGGCGGCCTGCACCGTGGGCGACAGCGCGGGCAGGCAGGTGTTGAGACCGTCGAGCAGCGCGCGGAGTGAGGTGCGGTGGCGGGTTCGGCCGCGATGGCTTCTGTAGAGTGGATCAGCGGTCACCTGGGCTGAAGCGCGCATACCAGGTGGGCTGCCCAGGGCGTCGAGGTGCTCGGTGACGGGGCGGACCATGCACGCTACCCAGTCCCGCAGCGCTGTGGAGCCCTGGGTTTCTGCGTGACGATGCGGTCGCGGATGAGTTCGATCTGTTCGTGTGGCGGCGGGAGATGGCCCGGACCAGGTCGGTTTTGTTGCCGAAGTGATAGTTGACTGCCGTGGTGTTGCCCTGGCCGGCGGCTTCGCTGATCTGGCGGTTGGAGACGTTGTAGACGCCGCGTTCGGCAAAGAGGCGTTCCGCGGCCGTGAGGATGGCCTCCCCGTCGCCTCGACCTTTTCCCCTCGCGCACGCTTCTACCGGCCACCGCCCTCACCACTCTGAGACATCGCGCTGGCGCTGATCGGCCAGTCCCGTTCGCCACCCACGGCCCCCGCATTCGTCGGTGGCGGGCGACGCTGCTGTCAGCCTAGCGAGCACCGGGGCTCAGGTCCTCGCCCGCCCGCAGCGTGGTCCGCGGCCTCGCGGGCGGGATGCGCCGCAACGGGGGTATTGCTTCCTCCTTGCCCGCTTGACCCGACTGAAGGCGAGGTCTAGTTTTAAATCAACGGCTTGAATTAAAAGTTTGTCGCTTCGCATCCCACTTTGTCCAGACGGAGGCCCCTTCCCATGTCCGACGCGCCCATCCAGCCCGCCCAAGAGGGGAAGGTCGCGGCCCCACGTGCCAGCGCCGTCGTGGCGGTGCTCGCCTTCGCGGGGATCGTGGTCTCGCTCATGCAGACCCTGGTCATCCCACTGGTGCCGCAGCTGCCCGACCTCCTCAACGCCTCGCCCTCCGACACCGCTCGGGCGGTCACCGCCACCCTGCTCGCCCCTGCGGTCGCCACCCGGTCATCGGCCGTCTGGGCGACATGTACGGCAAGCGCCGCATGCTGCTGATCAGCCTGGTGCTGCTGACCGCCGGATCGGTGGTGTGCGCCCCTGGCGGATTCCTCGTACCGATGATCATCGGACGTGCGCTGCAGGGCTGTCCGCGGGCGCGATCCCTGCTCGGCATCAGCATCATGCGAGACGAACTGCCGACCGAGAAACTGGCCTCCGCGACCGCGGTGATGAGCGCCTCGCTGGGTGTCGGCGGTGCCCTGGGCCCTGCCCGCCGCCGCGCTGATCGCCGACCACTTCGACTGGCACGTACTCTTCTGGGTCTCCACCGTCGCCGGCCTCCTGGCCACCGTGTGCTGGTCGTCTCCCCTGGTGCCGGAATCGCGGGTGCGCAGCGGAGGCCGCTTCGATCTCATGGGTGCACTCGGGCTCTCCGCCGCGCTCGTGTGCCTGCTGCTCTGCCATCTCCAAGGGCGCGGCCTGGGGCTGGACCAGCGGTACGACCCTGGGCCTGTTCGCGGCCGGCATCGTGATCCTGCTCATCTGGGGCGCCTATCAACTGCGCACCTCGTACGCCCTGGTGGACCTGCGGGTCGCCGCCCGCAAGCAGGTGCTGTTCACCAACCTGGCTTCGATGTCCTTCGGCTTCTCGATGTTCGCGATGTCCCTGGTGCTGCCCCAGTTGCTCCAGCTTCCTGAAGCCACCGGATATGGCCTCGGCCAGTCGCTGCTCGTCTCCGGTCTTGTGCTGACACCCGCAGGGGCTGGTCATGATGGCGATGGCTCCCTTCTCGGCCTCGTATCTCCCGAGCTCAGGGGCCGAAGACGACCCTGATGCTGGGCGCCGTCACGGTCGCGGCCGGCTACGTCCTGAACATCTTCCTGATGGCGCAGATCTGGCAGTTGGTGCTGGTTTCCTGCGTCATCGGCGCCGGTGTCGGCCTTGCTTATGGGGGCGATGCCTGCCTTGGTGATGGGTGCCGTCCCGGTTTCTGAGACCGCCGCCGCCAACAGTCTCAACACCCTCATGCGAGCCATCGGCACCTCCGTCTCCAGCGCCCTGGCCGGAGTGGTGCTGTCTCAGATGACCATCAGCTTCGGCCCGGCCGAAGTGGCCTCGCAGAACGGGTTTCGCACGGTGATGGGGATCGGGGCCGGAGCCGCATTGCTGGCCCTTGCGGTGGCCTCTCCTTCATCCCGCGTCAGCGGCCGACGGCAGCAGGTCACGGTGTAACCCACGCTGCCCACGAGCCCGTGTCCGCTGGCAGCGGCGACCAGCACGCGTGATCCCCGCGGCCGGGCGCATCACCGTCGGCGCCCGGCCTCCCCGCTGATTGAGCGCCCCCAGAAGGCCTGCAGAGGCAGCCGCACCGCAACTGCGCGGAGCCTGAGAGCAGACGGCCTGACCTTGCCCGCCCCCCATCGGGCCCCCAGTACCCACCCCGAGCCCAGACCTCAACGGGAGGTGGAGGCCGCCGGCGGCAGCGGAGCCATGGTCATCGGCGACCTCAGCGACCAGCGGGTGGTCGAGCGGCTCGTGGAGCGTGCCGTGGAACGATCCGGCACCGTGAACGTCCTGGTGAACAACGCGGGCATCATGGACCGCATGTCCGCGCTCGGCGAGACCGAATGGGATCGTGTGATGCGCGTCAACGTCACCGCCCCGTTCCGCCTGACTCGTGCCGTACTGCCTAGCATGATCAGCGCGGGAGGCGGTGCCATCGCCTTCACCGCCTCCGAGGCAGGACTGCGGGGCAGCGCCGCCAGGTGCCGCCTACACCGCTTCCAAGCACGCGGTAATCGGCCTGGTCAAGAACCTCGCCGTCATGTACCAGGGCGAGGGGATCAGGACTAATGCGGTGGCTCCCGGCCCCACGGAGACCAAGATTCACGTCGAACCCCGCCCCGACGCACACGGTCCCGCGGTCCTCGGCCCCCTCATCCGCGGCAACATCGGCCGTCGCGGTAGCGCTCGACGAGCAGGCGGACGCGATCGTCTACCTCGCCTCCGAGCACGCCACGTTCATCAACGGCGCCGTGGTCCCGGTAGACGACGGCTGGGCCGCGGTCTGACCGGTCGGCCAGGGCCCACGGACAGGGGTGCCTGCAGGCCATCGGTCACCGGTCCTTCTTCAGCTGCGTCAGGCGGACTTCCTCCGCATCCAGCTGTTCCTGGACCCGCAACAGCACGGAGTCGTCGATGCGGTGACTGTCGCGCAGGGCGATCACGGCGGAGCGCTTGTGCTCCAGCAGAGCCAGACGCAGGGCGGTCTCCTGCTGCTCGGCGCCGCAGCAGCGCTCCCGACCCGGGTCGCTCGCAGTGCCGGCGGCGTGCACCGCGCTCAGGTGCGTCTCGTATTCGGCCTGCAGCCGCTCGGTGACATCAGCGTCGATGCCCAGATCGGCTGCGACCTCGCGCAGAGCATCGAGTGCGGCCTGCGAACCGGCGCTCGCGGCGAGGGCGAGTTCTTCCTCCCAGCCCGTGTCCCGGGGCAGACGCGCCCAGCGGGCGACCGCAGGAGGACGAGCCCCTGGACCACCAGAGCGGAGACGACGACACCAGAGGTGACGAAGACGATCGTGTCGCGGTCGGGAAACGCCGCGCCGGAATCGACCGTGTAAGGCACAGACAGGGCCAGAGCCAGGGAAACCGCTCCGCGGAAGCCGGCCAACGCGCTCACCACGCGTGCCCGATGGCCCATCCGGCGCCGAAGCTGCTGCGGGCGCCGGTCCAGCACCCTGATGGCGTACACCGTGGTGAACAGGAACAGGAAGCGGACGACGACCAGCGCACGCCACAGCCGCCACCATCACCAGTGCCTTGGTCAGGGCAGCGCCGGACAGGGCGCGGACCGCTGCTTGCGCTTCGATTCCGACCAGGATGAACAGGGCCCGTTGAGCAGATACATCGCCAGCGACCAGAAGGCTTCCGTTTGCCGCCGTGCCGATGCCCGACCCAGACTCGGCCCGGCCTGGCTCATGATGAGACCGCACGCCACCACCGCCAGCACTCCTGACGCCTCAAGCTGTTCGGCTACCAGGTAGGCGCTGAACGGGATCAGGATGATCGTAAGGTTGTCCAGCAGGGTGTCGCCCAGGCGTCGAACCCGGCGTCGCAGCTGGATGCCGAGCCACGCCACCACCGCGCCGGCTGCGAGGCCGCCTCCGTAGGACAGCGCCACCCAGCCAGCTCACGTGAGCCGCACTGAGGTGTTCGGAGCCTGCGGTGACTCCTACCGCGAGGCTGTAGACGACCAGTGCGGTGCCGTCGTTGATCAGCGACTCGGCGCGCAGCAGTGTGACGTTGCGCTGGGGCAGCAGCCGGGACACGACGCCGACTGCGGTGGCGTCCGTCGGTGCCACGGCGGCGCCCAGGACCCAGGCCGGGCCCCACGGCAGGCCGAGGGCGTGGGCGAGCGCGGCCACGGCCCAGGCGGTGACGACGACCAGAAGGGTGCCGGTCAGGGATGATGCCGCGCAGATCCCGCCGGATCGCTCGCAGCGAGGTGGTCACGCTCTCCCAGTACAGGAGCACCGGCAGGAAGACGAGCAGCAGCACATCCGGTGGCAGCTCGGTTGCGCGCAGCGCGGGTACGAAGCCGAGCAGGACACCGGCGGCCAGTTGCATGACGGGCGTGGGCTACCTTGAGCCGGTGGGCGAGGCGCCGCTGACCAGCAGGGCGCATCCGAGTACGACGACGAACTCAAGGGCCGCCACGATGCGCCTCCTCACAACCGGTCGGACGGATTGACCCTTTGCTGTATCAGGGACATCCGGTGGTCTTCGGCTGCTGCTCACCATGTGGTGGCGGCCGTTCTCAGGGAATCCACGTGTCGTCGCGATGGGCGTAGTCGGTGATCAACTGCAGCTGCCAGGTGGAGCGGCTGCCGTGCACCGTCGCGTCGGTCATGGTCCGCAGGGTCAGCCGTGCTGTGCTGTCGTCGAGGTCGAGGATCGTGTCCGTCTCGTCGATGGAGTGGTAGACGAACTGCCCGGCTCGTATCCCGGCGAGCCATTCGGTTTTGGGCTGCGCGTATCCCGTCATGTGGGTGAGGGTGAAGCCGCCGTCGAGCAGGCCGTCGAGCGTTGGGGTGTCTGCCTTGACCATGGCGTCGAGGTAGCTGTGGTGAGTCTGAGGATGGCCTCCCGGTCTGCCTCGGCGGGGGCTGTGGGCACGGTGACTCCTTGGTGTGAGCAGGGCGGGCACTGCGCGGGAAACGGCGGTGGTGTCAGGTGGCGGCGCGTGCCTGGACGACTCTCGAGGTCGCCGCGTACCCGCTGCGGTTCCTTTCGAGGGGCATGTTGGCCCTCTGTCGTGCACCGCGTCCAGGGATTGGGGCGGGTCCTGATCCAGTGCCGCGAACAGCGGGCCCAAGTCGCTGGGGGCAGCCCCCGTTCGGCGATCAGCTCGAAGGTACGGTCGGCTGCCTCGGGCGAGGTGAGGGAGGCCACCAGGACGCGTGCGATGTCGGCGCGCGCGCATGGTCTCCAGCCGGCGGGCCCGCCGGAGCGGCGGCGGTCGCCCTGGAGGAACACCGGCTGGTGTTCGTCGGGGCTGTTCATGTCGAACCAGCCCGGGCGCACGATGGTGGGGGTGAGGCCGCTGGCCCGCAGGAGGCGTTCCGAGCGGCGTTTCCACCCAGCAGGTGTCCGTAGCTGCTGCTGCGGGTGGTGGCCCCTGATGGACGTCATCAGCACTCACCCGGGGGCCTGGGCCATCTGCGGAGGTCAGGGCGGTCAGGACGTTGCGTACACCGGCGTAGTCGACCGTTTGCGGGGAGGAGGAGGTGCCGAAGGAGCCGAGGGGTGAGGATGATCGCGTCGGCACTGGACACCGCGTCCGGCAGGGTCTCGGGTCGGGTCACATCGCCGGTGACGAGTTCGTGTCGGCGGGCAGCAGTCGGACGCCCTTCGCGTGGTCACGGTACCAGGGCGCGGACCGGTGTGCCCGCGGGCGATCGCCTCATCGACGACGAGCCGTCCGATGCTGCCGGTGGCGCCGACGACCAGCACGGTCAGCGGGCGGTTTGCCATGTTCAATTCCTTGCAGTTGAGGTACGCGGCGGGCTCCCGTGTCGACAGTTTCACTCGGGTGTGACGATCACGCGTTCTGTGCAGCGGATCGTCCGCGGTGCCGTCGACGCAGGTCACCCCTCAGCCGGGGGCGGGGCGGGTGAGCGCGGTCCTCCGGCTATGCCTGGGACGGCTTGGCGAAGGTCGCGGCGTCGATGACGAACCGGTAGCGGACGTCGGAGGAGTTGATGCGCTCGTAGGCGGTGTTGATGTCTTTGGCTTGATGCCGGCGCACAGGAGTGGTCAGGCTTCGGGGATGGTCTTGCCGTAGGCGGCGAGGGTGACGTTCGCGGGCTCGGGGCGCCGCGGCGGCCGGTCTCGAGCATCGAGCGCCTTCAACTCGTCCTGGGTGAGGTCGAAGTCGAAGACGTCGATGTTCTCCCGCGATGCGGTGGCGCTTGGTGGACTTGGGGATCACCGAGCGGCCTGCTGGATGCCCCAGCGCAGCAGGACCTGGGCGGGGCTCTTGCCGTGCGCCTCCGGCGATCCCGGTGACGGCCGGGTCCTGGAGGACACTCCTGCGGTCCCTCGCCGTAGCCGGGGTAGAAGGTGATGCCGCCGATGGGCGACCACGCCTGGTTGAGGATGCCGTGGCTGTCGCTCGAAGTCGAGGACGTCGCGCTGTTGGAAGTAGGGGTGGATCTCCAGCTGGTTGACGGCCGGGACGACGGACGTGGCGTCGAGCAGTGCGCGCAGGTGGTCGATCAGGAAGTTGCTGACGCCGATGGCACGGACACGGCCGTCAGCCAGGAGCTTTTTCCAGGGCGCGGTAGGCGTGCGAGGGTCTTGTCGAAGCCGGAGGGCAGGGCCTGGTGCAGGATCAGCAGGTCGATCTGATCGATGCCGAGCTTGGCGGCGCTCTTGTCGAAGCCGCGCAGGGTCTCGCCGTAGCCGTAGTCGCTGATCCAGATCTTGGTTTCGATGAAGACGTCTCGCGCGGTACACCGGAGTCGTGGAGGGCCCGGCCGACCTCGCGTTCGTTGCCATAGGCGGCGGCGGTGTCGATATGCCGGTAACCGAGGTCGAGGGCGGCCCGACGGCAGGCGACGGTCCCATCCGGCGGAGTCTGGAAGACGCCGAGCCCGAGGGTGGGCAGCTGGACGCCGTTGTTGAGGGTGAGGTTCTGCATCACAGGGACCTTTCGGCACTGGGGTGCGTGCACGATCAGGGTGTGAGGACGGTCAGGACCGCGAGGGTGAGCAGGACGGCGGGAGCCGGTCAGGGCCGCGCTCGAGCGGGAAGCGATGTCGAGGGCCGTGGAGCCGGTCGCCGCACTCGCGGCGACGGCGGTCAGGGATGCTCACAGGCTCAGCGCGCTGCCGATCTGATGCACCGTGATGACCAGGCCCGACGCGGCGCCGGCATCGCCGGAGGCGACGCCGTCGACGCCGCTGGAGGTCGCATGGGGGCGCGCCAGGCCCTGTCCGGCACCGATCAGGATCAGGGCAGCGCCACGCCTGTGACGTAGGGCGTGCAGGGCCAGACGGCTGAGCCACACCATGCCGGCCGCGGTCAGTACGACGCCGCGAGAGCACCAGCGGCCTGCGGGGCCCGCTCGAGCAGACGGGGCACCTGGACGGCGACGACGAAGTTGACTCAAGGTCATCGGCAGGAACGCCAGACCGGCCTGCAGCGGCGTCCAGCCGTACACTGCACGTATTGCGCGGTGGAAGAAGAAGAACCCCATCATCGCGCCCAGTGAGCATCCGCGCGAGGTAGGCGCCGCTGCGCTCCCCGGCCGGCGAACAGCCGCAGAGGGACGATCGGCTGCGTGGTCCGCCGCTCCACCACGACGAACACGGCGAGCAGCAGCGCCGGCTTGCCGCGGGCCGACTGCGGCGCGGGCGCCCCTGAAGCTGAAGTCGGTGGCATCGACGATGCCCAGGACCAGCGCGCGTCGATCCGAGGGTGGCCAGGAGCGCGCCGGTGACATCGAAGCCGCCGCGCCGCCGGGCGTCTCCAGGTATCGCACGGCAAGCAGGATCATCACCAGACCGACGGGCACGTTGAGGGAAGAACCCGGCCCGCTACGAGATCAGGTCGGCGAACAGGCCCCCGACGACCAGGCCGAGCGAGGCACCCCAGACCGGCGACGGCACTGTAGGCGGCCATCGCCCGGTTACGGGTGCGGCCCTCGGCGAAACTGCGCGTCAGCAACGACAGCGCGGGAAGGCGCCAGCACAGCTGCCCCGACCCTCTGGAAGGCGCGGGCGCCGATCAGCCACCGCTGGGACTGCGCCGCGCCGACCAGGAGGGAGGCCAGCGCGAAGACGACCAGCGAGCACACGAACATCCTGCGGTGTCCGAACAGGTCACCGGCCCGGGCGCCCAGGAGCAGCAGTCCGCCGAAGACCAGCACATAGGCGTTGGTGATCCACGACAGCCCGGTCCCGGAGAACCCCATGGCGGACTGGATCTGCGGCAGCCCGTGAAGACGATCGAGTTGTCGAGGATGACCATGAAGCAGCTGACGCAGATGATGGTGAGGATCAGCGTCGCGGACTCGGGGCGCCGACGGGCGCAGAAACGCTCGGGTCGGCCGTGTGGTCGGCGCGGCTGCGGGTGGGGATGCGGTGCGCAATGTTCCTTCGGATCGGTGCACAGTCGGGTGCGGGAATCGATGTCCCTGGCATCCCGGCCTCGGTCTCCTTCTTCAGGAAAACGCACACGTGCCGGCAGGTGGGAGTCATTGCTCTTCCAGGTACTCGGCAGTACCTCGCGGAGCTGGCGGACCGGCCTACCGTGGAGAAACCGGCACAAGATCCACGCCGATACCGAAGGAGTCCCCGTGTCCCAGGCCCCGACAAGAAGAAGTTGGCTGCCGAGGTCAAGGAGTTCCTCAGCACCCGGCGGGCCCTGGATCACCCTCGAGCAGGCCGGTCTGCCCCGTGTACGGCGGCAACCGCCGCGTCGCGGGGCTGCGCCGTGGAGGAGGTCGCCCTCCTTGCGGGCATGAGCGTGGACCACTGCGTCCGCCTCGAGCGCGGAAACCTCAGCGGCGCGTCCGACGCCGTCCTCGAAGCCCTCGCGCACGCTCTGCAGCTCAACGAGGCAGAACGCACCCACTCTACGACCCGGCACGCGCGTCCACCCCGGCAGGACGGCGCCCCCGCGCTGACCGCTTCACGGGTCCGCCCCACGATCCTTCGCCTGCTCGACTCGATGACCGGGGTGCCGGCGTACGTGCGCAACGCCCGCTTCGACACCGTCGCCGCCAACACCCTTGGCCGCGCCCTGTACGCACCGGTCTTCGACTCACCCCCTGTTCGCCCAGCGCGGGCCGGTGAACACCGCCCGCCACATGTCCCTTTGACCCCGCGAGCCAGGACTTCTGGGTCGACTGGGACAAGGGCGCAAACGACGCCGTCGCCTTCCTGCGCACCGAGACGGGCTGCGCACCCCACGACAAGGCCCTGACCGATCTCATCGGTGAACTGACCACCAAGAGCAGTGAGTTCGCCAGCCGGTGGGCACTGCCACGACGTGAAGTTCCACCGCCCGGTGTGAAGAAGCTCCACCATCCGCTGGTAGGCGATCTCGCGCTGCCCTCACGAGGCGATGGAACTGCCCTCCGACCCCGGCCTGCGACTGAACTTACACCCCCGAGCCGGACTCACCTGAGCAGCAGGCCCTCGCCCTCCTCGCCAGCTGGACCACTGCCGGCGCAGACCTCCTGGCCACCAGCGACTGACCGGGCACACCCGAACGCACAAGGGAGAAGATCCACATGCAGTACCGACCGCTCGGCCGCACCGGCGTCCAGGTCAGCCCGCTCTGCCTGGGCGCGATGATGTTCGGCCCCTGGGGCAGCGAGGACGAGGCCGACTCGATCCGGATCATCCACCGCGCTCTGGACGCGGGCATCAACTCTCGTCGACACCGCCGACGTGTACTCCGCCGGTGTCTCGGAGGAGATCGTCGGCAAGCACTGAAGGACCGCCGCGAGGACGTGTTCCTGGCGACCAAGTTCTTCATGCCCACGAACGCCGACGACCCCCAACCAGCGTGGCGGCTCCCGTCGTTGGATCATCCGTGAGGTCGAGAACTCGCTGAAGCGGCTGGGTACCGACCACATCGACCTCTACCAGGTGCACCGCCCCAGCCCCGACACCGATGTCGAAGAAACCCTCGGCGCCCTCACCGATCTGGTCCGCCAGGGCAAGGGTTCCGCTCATCGGCTCTCTCGTCCTACTCCGGCTCTCAGATCGTCGAGGCTGCACGGGCTTTCCCGAGCGAAACTTGAGCGCTTTCGTCACCGAGCAGCCGCCGTACTCTCGATCCCCGTGCGCGGCATCGAGGAAGACGTCCCTGCCCACCGTGCGCCGGCACGGCATGGGCACCCTCACCTACAGTCCGCTCTCCGGCGGCTGGCTCTCAGGCCGCTACCGCAAGAACGCCACCGAAGGTCCGGCCTCCGCCGCCCGGCCCCCAGGCTCGGTTCGACATGAGCACCCCGGGCCAACCAGCGCAAGCTGGAGGCCGTCGAGCGCTCGCCGTCGTGGCGGAGAAAGCCGGCCACACGCTGATCGAGCTGGCCGTCGCCTTCGTCATCAACCACCCCGGCGTCACCTTCCGCCATCATCGGACCGCGCACCATGGACCAGCTGGAGGCGTTCCTGCCGGCTGCGGACATCACCCTGTCTCCGACGTGCTCGACGCCATCGACGACATCGTCGCCCCCGGCGTCACCGTCAACCCGGTCGACAACAGCTACGGCGACTTCTGAACTCCGCGCCGACCAGCGACGCCGCTGATTCTCGTGACCCGCCCGCACCGGTCGGCTCCGACCACACTCGTCGCGGAGCCGACCGGTCGCGTTCCAGCTCACCTCAAGACTTGCCTTTGGCGCGGCCGACCGCCGGCAGCGACTTGGGGTTTTGCGTGGGTGTCCACAACCCTCAGCAGACGTCCACTCGTACCCGTGACGCCCGCCGCGCGGCGCGCCGCCACATACCCGAACGTCATCGCGGGGCCGATGTTGATGCCACCCGACGGGTAGTGCCCGCCCAGGACGTTCGCCTGGTCGGTGCCGACCGCGTAGAGGCCCTCGATCGGGTCGCCCGCAGCGTCGAGGACGCGGGCGTGGGCATCCGCGCGCAGCCCGGCGAACGTACCGAACGAGCCGGGTAGACCTTGATGGCATAGAACGGGGCGTTCTCGATGGGGCCGAGTGACGGAGTTCGGGCCGCGGGCAGACGATCCCCGACCTGCGGTTGTACGCCGTCCTGCCGCGCCCGAACTCCGGGTCGATGCCCCGTATCGCGCCGGCATTGAACTCATCGACGGTGCGGCGCAGTTGGGTCGGGTCGATGCCGCAGGCGACGGACAGCTCCTCCAGAGTGCGGCCGTGCCGCAGGTAGCCGTTGCGCAGATACGGGAAGCGGGGGGAGCGGGAACGGGCGCGACATGCCGAACGGCATGCGGCGCTGGTAGCGGTGGTCGCAGATCAGCCAGGAAGCGACCTCCTCGCCCTCCGGAGTCGCACGGATCATCGCGTCGACGTACTGGTGGTAGCCGTCGGCCTCGTTGACGAAGCGGCGGCCGTCGCGCAACACCCCGATCACGCCCGGCTTTCCACGGTCGATGATGTGCGGGAAACGGCCCACCCGGCCGTTGGCGAGACGGCACCAGGGACACCGGGCACCAGGCGGCCGGCGAGGCTCCCGAGGTGTCGAGGACGGCACCCGCCTCCTCGGCCATCCGGATTCCGTCCCCGGTGGTCGCTGCGGGGGACAGCGTCTTGTGGTTCTCACCGGTGCCCTTCGGGAAGAGGGCGGCGGTGCGCTCGGCGTCGTTCGGGAAGCCGCCGGTGGCCAGGACCGTGCCGCGACGGGCCCGCACCTCCACTTCGCCCCGCGCCGTCGCCACGATCGCGCCGCGCACCGCCTTTCCCTCCAGCAGCAGCCGCTTCGCCGGAGCGCCGACGTACATGCGCACGCCCAGGTCGTCCGCGGACTTCGCCAACCGGGCGATGAGAGCGGGGCCGTTGACGAGCTGCATGCCGCGGCGGCGGACCGCCATGTCGACCGTGTGCAGGCCCACCCGCCACGCGGCGTGCGCGAAGTTCCGCGGGCCCGACATGACGTGCAGGAACTTCTGCAGGTCCGGGCCGGCCATGATGCCCATGCCGAGGGAACGACGTCTCGTACATCTGTCGTGTCAGCTTGCGCAGCACGCGACGGCTTCAGGCGCCAGCCGTTCACCGGTTTCTGGACCGACCTGTCGCCCGGCCTGTGAGGCGCCCGGCAGATCGCCGTGGATGTCGGCGATGCCACCACCGTCGACGAACCGCGTCGCTGTCCGCTCGTGGAAGAACCCCACCATGTGCGGCGCGGCGTGAAGGAAGGCGTCGACGCGGTCGGCGTCGTAGCGCTGGCCGAGCACGTTCTTCAGGTACGTACGGGGCTGGTCGATGTCCTCGCGGGGGCCTTCGTGCAGGGGGTGGCGCGGGTCCACATCCAGCCGCCGGACCAGGCGGTCGCGCCTCCCATCGCGGTGTCCTTCTCGACGAGGACGACGTCGAGCCCGTGGTGGGCGGCCGTCACCGCGGCGGACAGGCCACCCGCTCCGGAGCCGATGACCAGCAGGTCGCAGGACAGGGTGCGCATGAGGACTCTCACTCTTTCGGTGCGGTGATCAGGGTCTGGGGCGCGGGTGTGCGGGCCCGGTGATGTCAGGGGTACGGGGTTCGGTGTGGCCGGAGGCCGCGCGCGCGGCCCGGCCGCCTCGACCACGGCGAGCGTGCGGGCGGCGTCGGCGACCGAGACGAAGCGGCGCGCACGCGCCGCGCGGCGCAGGGACGAAGTGGCGCAGTTGGTTCGTGTGCGCAGTCGCCGGCCCCCTTCGGTTCTGTAGCGCAGCGACAGCGGAGCGCATCCAGTCGCCGGACGCCCCGCCGTCGTGGAAGTAGTGCGCCAACTGCGGGAAGGAGGCGAACCCGTCGTGCCCCGCGATCGAGTAGCAGGACGTGTCGGGCCGGTACGGGCACGTCGGATCGTCCTCGGTCGCCTGGATCCCAGCCCCACGGCGCCACCGCCGCGTCCGACACCAGAAACGAGCCGAGCGCGCCGTCGGTGAAGGTCAGCACGACGCTGGCGGTGTCCTCCACTGCGTGACCGCGTACGGCGTTGCTGGTCGCGGCCTGCACGGCGACGATCTCGCCGCACAGATGACGCATCAGGTCGAGGTCGTGGACGAGGTTGATCAGCATGACGCCCGCGCCCTTCTCACGGCGCCACGCGGCGTCCGAAGTACGTGTCGTCCTTCCTGGTCGTCCAGATGCCGCTGACCCCGACGGGGCGGCCTATCGCCCCCGCGCTGATCAGTTCCCTGGCTGCCGTGACGGCCGGGTGGTGGCGCCGGTGGTGGCCGACGAGTGCCGGGATGTCCCGACGCCGCCTCCGCCGCGATCAGTCGCGCTGCCTCGGCGTGCTCCACGGCCACCGGCTTCTCCAGGAGCGTGGGCACGCCAGCCGCGATGCAGTCCAGGGCTGTGGCGACATGCGCCCCGTTCGGATTGGCGCGACGATCACCGCGTCGAGACCGGCGCCGCCGTTGGGATCCAGCAGGGGCGTGGTGGTCGGCGAAGTGCGGCACGCCCTCGGCCTCCGCGAGCGCCGAACTGGAGGGATCCCGCGACACCGACGAGGACCGTTTCCTCCTCACGCGCGATGAACCCGGCGTGCGCCGTGCCCATGCGGCCGGCGCCGATGAGGCCGATGCGGAGAGCGGAGGGGGGCATGGGTGGGGGCTCCTCGGGTGTGGGTGGGCGTGCATCGTGCAGGTATTGGGTGCGCAGTCGCGATTAGCGTGAGTGGATTGCGCTTACCGCTTCGGAACGAGCAGCGGTCTCCCGCTCACTAAGTGGCGGGTTGAGGACTTCGCCAGCGAATGACTGCGCAGTCACTAACGTTGCGTAGAAATTACGGACCTGGCTCGCCAGACGTCAAAAGCGCCGCACTTCCCCGGAACCCCAGGAGTCCCGCATGACGCGCACCGGCACCCCATGGGCATCGCACCTCACGCTCTCGGCTGCCCGCCGCCCGAACTGGTGGACGTGGCCGCGGGAGGCCGGGTTCGACTTCGTAGGGCTGCGGGTGGTGCCCGCCACGGCGAGGGGAGGAGCAGTACCCGATGAGCGGGCCGGGCTCGCTGCTCGACGAGACGCTGCTGCGGTTGAAGGGACACCGGGCTGTACGTGCGGGACATCGAGTTCCCTCACCCTCGATGAGCGGGTGAGCCGGGGAGCGGTGGCTGCCGATCCTGGAGACGGTCGCCCGGCTCGGGGCCACCCACCTCAGTGTCGTCGGCGCCGACCCCGACCGGGCGCGCCTCGCCGACTCGCTGGCCGCGCTCACCCGCGACGCGGCGCCCTACGGCCTGGTGCCGACCCTCGAACCCATCACGTACCAGCCGGTGCACTCGATCCCCCGAGCCGCCGACCTCGCCCGTGCCGCGGGCTGCGCCGTCCTGCTCGACTCCCTGCACGTCCACCGGTTCGGCGGCACCGTCGACGAACTGCGGGCGCTGGAGCGGGCGTTGGTGCCCCACGTCCAGCTGTGCGACGCCCCGCTCGCCGAGCCGCACGACCTGCCCCGCCCCCGCGCCTCCCGCTCGGTCAGTCCACCGACGGCAGTGACCTCAAGCTGGAGTCACGAGCGTTGCGCGCGTTGCCGGGGAGGGCGAACTGCCGCTCGCCGACTTCCTGGCCGCGGTGCCGGCGGGTACGCCGGTGGTGTCGAGGCGCCGTCGGTGTTCCTCGCCGAACGGCTGGGAGCGCGGGAGTTCGCGCAGGCGGGCGCGCGCCGGGGCGGACGCGGTGCTGGCCGCGGCCGGAGTGCTGAGGCGGGCTCGGTAGGCTGAGGCGGTTCCGGAGGCGGTGGCACGAGGTCCGCAGGCCGTGACTCCAGATCCGAATCGAAGACAGTGACACGAGGGTAGGCGCGGGTGGCGAACGGCTGTGACGTGGCGAAGGCCGCGGGAGTGTCCCAGTCGACGGTCTCCCGGGTCTTCCGCGGCGATCCGCGTCGCGCCCCGTACCCGCGACGCGGTCCTCGGTGCGGCCCGCCGCCTCGGCTACGCGCCCAATGCGGCGGCCCGCGCTCTGACCACGAGCCGCGCCCACGCCGTGGCCGTGGTCACTCCCGACGTCGTCAACCGCCCTCTACCCGCAGGAGATCACCACCCTGCATGAGGAGTTCCGCTCGGCCGGGTACCGCACGGTCCTGCTGACCCGCGGCGCCGAGACCGACGGCGCGGGGCCCAGTGATCTGGAGGCGCTGCGCGGCGGCACCGTCGACGGCGTCGTCTTTGCGGCGGCGACCGTGCAGTCCACGGCGGTCCGATGACTTCCTCGAGTCCGGGATGCCGCTCGTGCTGCTCCACCGCGATGTGGACGGCCGCGAGGTCGACCGGGTCCTCGTGGACGACGCCGCGGGCCGCCGTATCGTCGCCGAGTACCTGGCCGGTCACGGCCACCGCCGCATCGCCCTGCTCGCCGGCCATCAGACACCTCCTCCGGGCGCGAGCGCACCCGCTTCTTCGCCGCCGCGCTCCGACGCCCTCGGCCGCTCGACCCCCGCGCTTTCACCCGCTGGGGCAGCCACACCCACGCCACCGGTCTTGCGCACGGCCTCGAACTCCTCGACGCGGCCGAGCCGCCCACCGCCGTCCTGTGCGGCAGTGACATCGTGGCGTACGGCGTCCTGGAGGCGGCGCATCGCGGGGACTCAGGGTGCCCGAGGACCTGTCCGTCATCGGCTTCGACGACATCGCCATGTCGAGGCTGGTCCATGGTCGGCCTCACCACCGTCCACCAGCCGCTGGAAGCCATGGGCAAGACCGCGGCGCAGACGCTGCTGCGATCGCATCGAGCACCCCCGACGGCCATGTGCCGCGCCGCCAGGTCTTCGACGTACGTCTGGTGGAGCGCGCCACCGCGGGGCGCGCGCCCCAGAGCCACTGACCAGTCGCTGGCCGGTGTGCCAACAAGCGGTCCCACGAGAGAAGGTGCGTATGGAGATCCGCTGGATCGAGGCGTTCCCTCGCCGTCGCCGAGGAGCTGCACTTCCGGGCGGGGCCGCCGAAGCGGCTGCGCGTGGCACAGTCGCCGCTGGGCCAGACCATCCGCAAACTCGAACGGCAGCTGGCACGCCCGCTGTTCGAGCTGCAGCACCCGCTCGGTGTCGCTGACGTCCGCGGGCGGGCGCTCTCGCCGCACGCGCGCGCGCCGCATCGTCAGCAGAAGTCGACCTGCGCGCCGCGCGGTGCGCAAAGCGGCCGGAGCGAGGTGCGTACGGGCAGGTCACCATCGGGTTCTCCGGCACTCTCAACCACCGCGCACACTGCCGCCGCTGACGCGCCGCGTGCGCGAGGCTGCACTGGCGTCGGGCTCACTCTCGTCGGCGGAGTGGTCACCGAACAGGCCGTGCTCCAACTGGAACAGCGGCTCGACCTCAGCTTCGTCGGGCTGCCCGTGCGGCACGCCGGCATCACCGCGCGGGCCATCGCCGTCGAACCCTTCGGCGCGGTCCTGCCGCTGGGGCACCCGCTCGCCGAGGCGGACCAGGTGGTTCTGCGGACCTCGCCGACGAGCCGTTCGTCGCCGTGCCCCGGCACCCAGGGTCGGCCTACCGGGAGGTCCTGCTCAGGGGCCTGTCTCGCCGCCGGGTTCCGGCCCGCCGTGACCCAGGAGGTCGTCGACCCCCTATCTCATCCTGTCGCTGGTGGCCGCCGGTACGGGGCGTGAGTCTGGCCCGGAGTGCCTGCGGCCCGTCATGCCCGAGGGTGCGGTCTACGTCCCGCTCGCCCCGCCTGTCCCCGAACTGCGCAGCGGCATCGCCTGGCGCCAGGACCAGCGACGGTGAGGCACTGCGTGCGGTGCTCGCGGTCGCCGCCGAGGTCCTGCCCGAGCCCGCGGGCTGGAGCCGCCCGAGAACCCGCTCGGCCCGCCCGACCGAACCCAGGACCGTTCGATCCCGGCCCGTCGAAGCCGCCGCGCGCATTGAGTGCCATCGGCACACAGACCCAGTCCGATTCTGTATTGGACACGGCCAGTCAGCCGGAGGGACGCTCCTGCCACGTGACGATCGTCACCGAGCCGCAGGGCCGACGCCCGGACGCGGGCGCCCGCACCATCGCAAGGGACTCTCCCCATGGCTGTCTTCGCAGTGACCTACCGCTACGCCGATGACTCGGCGGATGCCTGCGACCGCCACCGCCCCGCCCACAAGAACTTCCTGGAGGCGCAGTACGAGGCGGGCCTGTTGCGCGCCTCCGGACCCTTTCGGGCCCGACGACGTCCCCGGCGCGCTCCTCGTCCTCGAGGCCGACAGCGCCGAGGACGTGACGGCGCTCCTCGACCAGGACCCCTTTCACCGCGAGGGCCTCGTCGCGGAACGCACGGTGCGCGCCTGGAACATCTTCTTCGGCGGTCTCAAGTAGAGCACACCGACGAGTAATCGAACGATGCGTGTTGCCGAGACCGTCGCCAAGGAGACCCTGGACCACCAGGAACGCCCGATCCCCGTGCCCGGCCCCGGCGAAGCCCTGCTGCGGGTGCACACCGTCACCCTGTGCGGCACCGATCTGCACATCTGGGAGGACGACTACGCAACCCCGCTGCCCATGGTGCAGGGCCACGAGTTCTGCGGCGTGATCGAGGCACCGCCCGAACCGCACACCACGCTTGCCGTCGGCGACCGCGTCGCCGTCTCACCGATCCTCAACTGCGGTGCCTGCTACGCCTCGTTCCATCGGTCGCACCAACGCCTGTGACCGCATGTCGGTCTACGGCTGCTACGACGTGCCGGGTGCGCTCGCCGAGTATGTGACCGTCCCTGTGCACAAGCTCTTCCCGTGCCGGACACCCTCCCCATGGAGCTGGCCTCGCTGTGCGAGCCGACGAGCATCGCCATGCAGGCCGTGAACCGGTCCCGGCCGCAGGCCGGTGAGCACGCCCTCGTGCTCGGCTGCGGACCCATCGGCCTGTTGGCCACCCTGTACCTGACCTCGCTCGGCGTGCACGTCGTGGCAGCCGACACCGTACCTGAGCGGGTCGCCTTCGCCCGCCGGTTCGGCGCAGCCGACACGTCTCCACGTCGACCTGGAACGGGAGTTTCCCGACGGCCGGGCAGCCACGCTGCTCGACCGGAACACCGGCGGCTTCGGTCCGGCGATCGTCGTCGAGGCGACCGGCCAACCCAGCTCGCTCGACAGCGCGATCCGCCTCCGTCGCCACCGCCGGACGCGTCGTCGCCGTCGGCATTTCCGACCGGCCGGTGACCCTGTCGATGCGCACCCTGCCGGTGAAGGACATCGAGCTCATCGGCTCGCGCAACAGTCAGGAACTCATCGGCGAGGCGGCCGAGTTGCTTTCTCGCCACCCCGAGCAGGCGCGCGCCCTGGTCACCCACCGCTTCCCCTTGGCCAAGGCCGCAGACGCCTTCGAGACGATGCGCTCGCGCACCGAGCTCGTCGGCAAGGTCGCCGTCGACCTGACGGAGGCCGCGTCGTGACCGTCACCGTTCCTCTCGACGAGATCGAGGCGTTCCACGACGTCGTGGTCGTCGGCTCTGGGCGGCCGGCCTGGTCGCCGCGGTACGCGCCGCGCACGCCGGCCACCGGGTCCCTGGTCCTGGAGAAGGCGGAGCGGCTCGGCGGCACCAGCGCCGCGGGCGGCGGCGTGATGTGGGCGCCGGACAACCACCTGATGCGCGCGGCCGGACACGTGGACTGCGCCGAGACCGCGGCCGCGTATCTCCGTGCCGGCACCGAGGGCCGCATGGACGAGACCGAGATCGACTGGTACCTGCGCACCCTCCCGCGCCGCCGTCCGCTACCTCGACGAGCACACCCGCGTCGCCTACCGGCCTCTCGCCCGCCCCGACTACCACCCCGAGTGGCCTGGTGCCGCCACTGGACGCGGCTCTGGACAACGCCGCCTTCGACACGGCCACCTGCCCCGGCCTGGCCGAGGCACTGCGCCCGCCGACGTACTTCCCGCTCCTGACGATGGCCGAGCGCGACGCGCTGCAGGGTGCCCCCTGCCGACCCTCATCTCCTCGCCGAACGCGCTGAGTCGGGGGTGCGGACCATGGGGGAGCCCTTGTCGGCGCGTTGGTCGCCACCGCTCTGGAGCGCGGTGTGCGGATCGTGGCCGGTGCGCCGGTGACATCCTCGACCACGCCGAGGACGAGTGGACGGTGGGCGTCGCCGACCGCGCCGTGCGGGCCCGGCAGGTGGTCCTCGCCTCGGGCGGATTCGAGTGGAACGAGCGACTGCGCGCGGCTTACCTGCCGTTCCCCGTCCGCCCCATCAGCGCACCCTCCAACGAGGGCGACGGGCTGCGGCTCGGCCTCCGTGCCGGGGCGTCGGTCGCCGACATGACCGCCGTCTGGGGCGTCCCGGTGATCTGCGCGCCCGCCCAGGTCTACGACGGGGCCCGCTTCCGGCCGCATGGGCAACGTCGAGCTGACGCTGCCCGGCTCCCTCGCGGTCAACGCGGCGGGCGAACGCTTCGTGAACGAGGCCGCCAACTACCACGACTCAACCGGGTGTTCGGCACCACCGATCCACGAACCGGGCGTCACGCCAACGCCCCCGCCTGGCTCGTCTTCGACCAGGCCTACCGAGACCGCTACGCCGTCGCAGGATCGCCGCCCGGCACCGTCGAACCCTGGATGACGCACGCCGACACCCTCGCCGAACTGGCCGCGTCCTGCGGCATCGACGCCGAGCAACTAGCTGTGACCGTCGCCGAGTTCACGAGGGCGCGCGCCGCGGCACCGATCACTGCTTCGGCCGCGGCTCCAGTGTCACCGACCGCCACCTCGGCGACCCCGCGATCACCCCCCAACCCTCGCCTGGCGCCCCTGGACAAGGGTCCGTACTACGCCGTGCCGATCCACGCCGGAGTCCTCGGCACCGCGGGGTGGGCTGCGCACCGACGGCCACGGACGCGTTCTCGACCACCAGGACGCACCCCTGCCCGGCCTGTACGCCGCAGGAACTGCTCGGCGACCGTCTTCCACGACGTACCCGGGCGGCGGCGCCACCCTCGGCTCCGCGATCACCAGGGGTTTCGCCGTCGGCGAGCACCTGGCCTCGGTCGCCTGACGACGTGGTCCAGGGGCCGCCACGGGACGGCGGCCCCATCGTCCCTTCTTCTCGCGCCTGTCGGCGCATGTGCGCACCACTGTCGTTGCCACACCTCGCGCCCGGGCCCTGCACCGGCCGGGCGCTCAAGGAGCCTCCCATGACGACGTACCACCACGCGCCGTCGAGCCGCGGCCGCCGCGTTCCTCGGCGGCACCCTGGTACTACGACTTCTTCATCTACGCGTCGGCCGCAGCCCTGGTCTTCCCGCACGTGATCTTCGCCGACACGGGCACGAGCGGCACGCTGCTGTCCTTCGCCACCTTCGGCGTCGCCTACGTCGCCCGCCCGGTCGGCGCCCTCGTCCTCGGTCACTTCGGGACCGCGTCGGCCGCAAACGGGTGCTGGTCGCCTGCCTGGTCACCATGGGCCCTGTCGACCGTACCCATCGGCTGCATCCCCTCGTACGACACCGCAGGCGCCCTGGCACCCGCCCTCCTCCGTCGTCCTGCGGCTCGCCCAAGGCGTCTCCCGCGGGCGGTGAGACCGCCGGGGCCAGCGCCCTCACCGTCGAGCTGGCGCCCGACAACCGCCGTGCGACCTACGGCAGTTGGACGATGAACGGCATCGCCGCAGGATTCGTCCTCGCCGGCCTGGTCTTCCTCCCGATCAGCTGCCCGACGAGGCACTGTACTCGTGGGGGCTGGCGCGTACCGTTCTGGTCCAGCGTCCTGGTGCTGCTGCTCGCCTACTTCGTGCGGCGCACGCTCGCCGAGCCGGAGGTGTTTCAGGAGGCCCGACACAGGAAGGCACGAGCGGGCTGCCGCTCGTCACGCTGGTCAAGGACCACTGGCGGGATGTGTCTTCGGCTGGCCGCGTGCGCCCCTGTTCACCACGACCAACACCATCGTCTCGGTGTTCGTCCTCGCCTACGCCACCGACAGCGTCGGCCTGGAACGGTCCACCATGCTGTGGGCCACCATCGTCGCGAACGTGGTGGCGATGTTCACCCAGACCGGCGCGGGGATGCTCGTTGACTCGGTTCGGCCGGCGGCCGGTGTTCATCGTGGGCTGCCTCGGCTGCGCCGCCATGATCTACGCGTACTTCGCTGCCGTCACCACCGGGCACGTCGTCCTGATCTTCGTGGCAGGCATCGCCCTCACGAGCCTGTGCTACTCCCTGCCGAACGGCATCTATCCCGCCTTCTTCACCGAGATGTTCGACGTCCGGGTCCGCTACACGGTATGGCCGTCGGACTCCAATCGCTGCTCGTAGCGGGGTTCGCGCCCACTGTCGGTACCGCTCTGATGGGCGACGACTCCGGCAACGCTGGCTGCCGGTAGCCACGCTGACCGCCGTGCTGTGCCTGGTGTCCGCGGCCGCCGCGTGGGCGCAGGGAGACCTGCGTGTTCCGCTTCAGGACCTCGGTACCGGCCGCGACGCGGCCGCCTCGCCACCTCGACCGCCCCGCATCAGGAAAGGCAGACCGCATCATGACCGACGACACCGACCACACCGATCACTGGGACCACGGTCGACCTCCTCGTCCTCGGCTCTGGAGCAGGTGGACTCAGCGCGGCGGCCGTCGCCGCCAGGAGGGCCTCGACGTGCTCGTCCTGGAGAAGACCGAGTGGCTCGGCAGCGCCACCGCCTACTCGGCCGGTACCGCCTGGATCCCAGGCCACCGCCACCAGCCGGATCCCGCGGCCGACACCGAGCAGCCCGCAGCTACCTCGGCACTGATCGGTGATCGTGCGCCGCGCGCCCTGCGCGAGAGCTACCTCGCCCGGCCCCGGATGCTCGACTACCTGGAGAACAAGCTCGGCGTGGGCTTCTGGCCTCCGCGACGGTCGTCGACTACCACCCCGAACTCCCTGGCTACGGCATCGGCCGCGCCCTCGAACCCCGCACCTTCGACGGCGCGAACTGGGATAACTCGCTTCGGCCGCATCCGCCGCCCGGTCCCGAGTTCGCCCTGTTCCAGAGGCACGCTGATGGTGCGCCGCGCCGAGGTCAACCAACTCCTCACCCTCTTCCACGGCTCGCCGCGCGGCCTGGCGTCGCCCTGCGCCTCGGTGTCCGCTGGGCCCGTGACCGGGTCCTGGGCTGGCCACGCGGCACCCGCCGGCCATGGGCAGCGCCCTGGTCGCCCACCTCACCGCCAACTCCTGCGCCGCCGCAGCGCCGTCTGGTTCACCGCAGACACCACCGAACTCGTCACCGACGACGCGGGACGTGTCACCGGCGCCGTCGTCTCCGCACCGGGGCCGCACCGTCCAGGTCGCCGCGCGCAGGGTCGGTGCTGGCGGCGAGGCGGCTTCTCGGCCAGCCCCGAACTGCGCGCCACCCATCTCCCCAGGCCGGCCCGGCAGTTCACCCGCGCGGCCGGGGCGCCACCGGCGACTCGATCACCCTCGCCCGCGCGGTCGGCAGCACCCTCGGCGACGCCGGCGACGACAACGCCCTGTGGTTTCCCCAGCTCCGTGGGGCGCCGCAGAGACGGAACGACCGCGGTGTTCCCGCATCTGGGACCAGGCCAAACCCGGCATCGTCGCGGTCGACGCGGCGGGGCGCCGGTTCGTCGGCAGATCCGTCTGCATCACCGCTTCGTGCGCGCGATGTACGACGCGCACAAGTCGGCATAACGATCCCGGCCTGGCTGATCACCGATGCCCGCACCCTCACGAAGTACGGACTCCGGCATGATCCACCCGCACACACCGCGCGCTTCCGCCTCAAGCGCCACCTCGCCTCCGGCTACTGCACACAGGCCGTACGCTGCGCGACCTGGCAGCGTCCATCGGCGTCGACGCGGACAGCGGCCTGGAGCGCACCGTCGTCGACAGCAACCGGGCGGCACGCACCGGCGTCGATGAGGAGTTCGGCAAAGGGAACCCACCTTCGGCCACCAGTACGGCGACCCGGCCCACCGCCGAACGTCAACCTCGGCCCGGTCGAAGGGCCCTTCTACGCCCTGCCGTCGTCCCCACCTTTGGCCACTGCACTCGGCCTGCGCACCGACGCGGGGCCCGGGTCGCTTGACGAACAGGGCTCGCCAGTGCCCGGGCTCTACGCCTGCGGCGGCGACGCGCGGGCTCCATGGCGCGCTTCCAGTACCCGGGAGCGAGCTGCCAGGTCGGTTCCGGGCCTGACGTTCGGCTATCTGGCCGCGCGGCATGCGGCCCGTTCCCGGCGTAGAGGGCACAGGAGTGACTGTGGCCCGTAGGCGCCCTCGATTACGGTGACGCGGGGCTTCTCCGGACGTGCGCGGCCTCTCAGCCTCCGACGGTCGAGGTCGACCGGCGTGGGCGGCGCCGGACGACTTCGGCGGAGGAGAATCTGCGGAGGCCAGCGGGCGATCACGTCGTGATCGGGGGCGAACATGCGGGATCCGTGCGTGAGCGTCGCCGGCGAGGCGAACGCCTGGCAGCGGCAGCCGCCGAAGTCCCTCGTTCCCTGTGCGCACAGTCTCGGCAGGGGAGGGCATCCAGTCGGTGCCTCGGTAGCGGTTGAGAAGGCCGGGGACTCGTTCAGATCCACGGCAGCGGGTGCTCCAGCACGTTGGGGCGTCGGGCCGGGGATGGATGCGGCGGCCGGACAGGGCAGGACCGTGCCGTCAGGTGTGACGGTGAGGGAGGCACCACCAACCTCCATAGGGCAAGACCTCCGGTGCGAAGTGATGGGCTCGACAGGTGATGTCGAGCTCGACGTCGGAAGTGCGCTAATCGGCCAGCGAGCGACCGTTGCGGCGGCATCTGCCAGTTGCTTCGCGGGACGGCATGAGGGCGGCGCGGTGAGGAGACCCCATCCGTAGAACTGGGTGTTCGCCAGTTCGATCAGTCGCTTGCCAGGCCACGGCGAGGTGCAGGAGATCGTCGAGGGCGTCGAGGTTGTGCCGGTGCAGTTGACGATTAGATTCAGTGAAAAGCCGACGCTGCTTGACGAATGGGCGGCGGCCTCACTTGTTCCGGAAGGAGGTGCGCGGCGGCGATGGTGTCGGACCGGGAGCGGATCGGCGTGCTGCACGGACAGTTGAAGAGCACTGTGCAGGCCCGCGTCGACGAGGTTGTCCAGGCCGGCTGGTCGAAGGCCGACACCGCTGGTGACCAGCTGGATTGTACAGGCCTGCGTCGACCGCGGCTCGGAGTGAGGGCGTCAGGTCACCTCGCGCGGTAGCGGTTCGCCGCCGGAGAGGTGGGTGTGCAGCACGCCCATGGCGGCCGCCTGGCGAAGACCTCCGGCTATCGTTGGGTGAGACAGTTCGGTCGAACGACGCGTCAGTTCAAGGGGGTTGGAGCAGTAGCCGCAGTGCAGGGGGCGAGAGCATGGGTGAGTTCACCGGCAGAGCAGGGCCCAAGGGGCGAGGCGGGCGTGGTCGTACGGGGCATCCTGCGTGAGGCAGGGTGGGGAAGTGTGCGATGTCCTCGGCACGAGCGCCCCGGGCCCACTGCTAGTGCGGCTGTGTCGTGATGTCGTCGACGGTGTGTTGTCGTCGCACGAAGCTCAGTACGCGCCGGGCCAGCCGTGCAGGACCACGACGCGCTCGGGCAGGAGCAGTACCACTGCTGCCCACGGAGCCCGCGTCCGTGCGCAGCAGGCCCGCCGGGAGGCAGGGCGGGGCGGGCGGTGGCCATCGCGGCTGCTTCCGAAGTGGCTGCTGGATGCTGTCGAGGAGGGTCCACAGCACGTCGCATTTGAACGACAGCGCTGCCAGAGCCTGGTTCTGAAGGGTGCGTGTCCTGGCCCGCTCTTTGATCCAGGCGGGGCTTCGCTGCCGTCGCACGTCGTCCTTGCAGGACGCGGCTCTCGAAGTAGCCAGTCCTTCAGCGGTGACCCAGGGGTAGTGCTGAGGGAAGGTGTCAGTCGGGTCAGCATGATGGAGGGCGCACAGTTCGGTGACGAGGAGGCCACAGCCTCAAGGGCGCTGTGGTTGCGGCGAAGTTGACGTAGCCGTCGACCGCCAGCCGGATTCCGGGCAGCAGGTGCCGGTGATCAGTGAGTTCGCTGCGGTGGACCGACGGCCTCGCCAAACCGCAGCCACGTTCGATGCCCCGTCCGCGTCGGTGATTCCGTCAGGTCCTGGATCCGTCGGATCACGGAACGCCAGTGAGCGGTGCTCCTGCAACTTGCTGAGGATCAGAGCATTGATCGGGATGTTGCACTGGTAGTAAAAGCGGTTACCACCCACATCCGCAGTTCTCCGCGGGACAGGGGCACCCTCGTGCGCCACGCTGATTGAAGGGTGGCGGTCGTGGTACCGGCTGCGGCCAGGCCGCGCAGCCGCTGCTCCGGAATTCCTCGGGATGCCAGGGCGCCGGATCGGCGTGACCGATGACGCGGTACTGGCCGCGTTGCGAAGATCGGTTGTCGTCACTTGGCTCTACCACCATCCTGTCGTGCGCGATGGCCAGGCCGGCATCCGGCCAGCTGCTTATTGTCGCGGCGTCCGGGTCCACCAGCGGGTTGGTGTTGTTCACGTGCGTGTAGTAGATGCGCGTGGTGGACCCGGCCCAACCGCTGCGAGTGCCAGCGGGCCCCAGGATGGGCGAATGTCCCCATGCCCGTGGCCGTGCGCGGAGATTCCGGTGCGCCGCGGCTCGTGAGGTCGTCGAGAAAGGTGCCATCGAGCAGGGCGCAGTCCGATGCCGCCAGCTCTGCCCCAGGCGGTCGCTCAGGCGGCCACCGCCGGCGCGTACAGGAGACGGCCGCCGCTGTCGGGATCATGCACCCGCAGGGGCCACGCTCCAGGCGGGGTGCGGGGGTTCTGCGCGGCATGCGGGGGCGTTTGGCGGACAACTCGACGGCGTCGACGTCGGAGATCCGGCGATGCGTGTGGGTGTGCGCCGGCGGAGGGCAGATCGTGCCAGATCAGCTCGGTGTGGGGAGGAGAACGTCGGAGAGGTGAGAGGCGTCCGTCCAGCGCGGCGCGCACCGGCTGGGTGCACCACACACTTCGATGCGGGCCGCCTCGCGCAGCGCAGCAGGCCCAAGGGTGTGGTCGAGCTCGGCGTCAGTGAAGTACGACGTGGATCGCAGGTGCGGTCGTGTCCGGCCGCGGGCCGCAGGCTGGTGTGTGATTCGAGTTGTTCGGCGATGTCGGGTGGCGTTGACCAGGAACCCTCGTCAGGGCGGGCGCCATGGATGGCGAGCCGTCGTGCAGGCGTCGGCAGGAGGGGAAGCGGCGTGCCCCGCTGCAGCAGGGCACACAGTTCCACTGAGGCGAACCGCCGCCTGCTGCTGTTCCGAGGATGCGCAGCAGCACGGCGTAATGCCTACTTCGTGCTCAGGGCGTAGGCGGTGATCTCCATCGCCGTGTCGACGATGGTGAAGTCGGGCGTCTGCCAGCCGGGAGTCTCGGCCAGCTGGCTCTGAGGCTTTGGGAGGTGTGGTCCTGCATGAGTGACCGCCTTTCGCGCCCGGATGAGGAGGATGCCGTCCCGGCCGGGGCGGCTTTGCCGGCGTTCGGGATATCCGCCGGAGACCTACTTGCAGAAGAGCGCCTTGCCCATGGCCCGACTCGATGC
>NZ_JASERH010000018.1:0-103211 GCF_030766975.1 Streptomyces sp. KL116D
TGCGCGGCGGCGGGACCGCCGGAGCCGCCCGGGCCACCCGGCTTGCCGGGAACCTTCTTGCCGCCCTGGGCGACGTCGACGGGCAGCATGACCAGCGCGGTCGTACCACCGGAGTCGGAGGGCCGCAGCTGGATGCGGATGCCGTGGCGCTGGGACAGCCGGCCGACCACGAACAGACCCATGCGGCGCGACACCGAGACGTCCACGGTGGGCGGTGACGCGAGCCGCTCGTTGATCGCCGCGAGGTCCTCGGGGGAGAGGCCGATGCCGGTGTCGTGGATCTCGATCAGCACCCGGCCGTCGGGCAGCGCGTGACCGGTGACCTTGACCTTGGTCTGCGGGGACGAGAACGACGTGGCGTTCTCGAGGAGCTCGGCGAGCAGGTGCACGAGGTCGTTGACGACGCGACCCGCGACGTCCGTGGCGGGCACGGAGGCCAGCTCGATGCGCTCGTACTGCTCCACCTCGGACGCGGCGGCACGCAGCACGTCGACGAGCGGCACGGGCCGCGTCCACCGACGGCCGGGCTCCTCACCGGCGAGGACGAGCAGGTTCTCACCGTTACGGCGCATGCGGGTGGCGAGGTGGTCGAGCTTGAACAGCGACGACAGCTGGTCCGGGTCGGCCTCGCGCGACTCCAGCTCGGAGATGAGCGAGAGCTGGCGCTGGATGAGGCCCTGCGAACGCCGCGAGAGGTTGGTGAACATCGCGTTGACGTTGCCTCGCAGGAGGGCCTGCTCGGCGGCGAGGCGGACGGCCTCGCGGTGCACGTCGTCGAAGGCCGCGGCCACCTGGCCGATCTCGTCCCGGGAGTGCACACCGACCGACTCCACGGACGTGTCGACGTCCTGCGGGTCGGACTCGGAGAGCTCCTTGACCAGCTCGGGCAGGCGGTCCTGGGCGACCTTGGTCGCGGTGTCCTGGAGGCGGCGCAGCGAGCGGATCATGGAGCGGGCCACGACGAACGCGCCGACGAGCGAGACGCCCAGCACGAGCAGGATCAGCGCACCGTTGATGATGGCGGACCGCTCGGAGGCGTTCCGCAGCTCGCGGGCCTCCTGCTCCATCTGGTTGAGCAGCGTCAGCTCGATCTTGCCCATTTCCTGGATGCGGGAGCTGTCCGCGTCGACCCAGTCCTTGTAGGAGCGCTTGTCCTGGGTCTTGATGCCCTCGGGCTTGGACAGCACGCGCTCGGCGTAGGTGTCCGCGGCCTTGATGGTGGCGTTGTTCTCGTCGAGCGGCTTGAGCAGCTCGGCCGCGGCGACGTTGCCGTACACGCTGCGGAACGAGTCGAGCTGGGAGTCCTGGTTGTCCGACGCGGCCTGTGCGTACTGCCGGTCGGTCTCCGAGAGCTTGCCGACCGTGGAGCTGTTCGGCGGGAGGGCGGCCGCGATGACGGCGCGCTGCTCGGAGGCGTACTCCTTGGCGGAGGAGAAGGCGGCGAGGGCACGGGTGCGCTGGATCATCTCGGGGCTGCTGGTCGCCTGCGCCATGTCGGTGGAGAGCGAGAGCAGCTGCTCGACGATGCGGCCGTACGCCTCGACCGTCTGCGACGAGTTGGTCTTGCTGGCGTACGCGTCCTGCCGGATGGTGTTGAGCGTGATCAGCTCGTGGGCGATCTGGACGGCGTGCTCCCGCACACCGCGCAGGCTGCCCGACTGGCCGTCGCCCTCGATGTCCGTGGTGCTCTGCAGGAACGTGTCACGGGCGCGGTTGGTCTTCTCGCGCGCGGACTTGATGCTGAAGTCGCCGGTCGCCTTGGGGTCGTTCGACAGCGGTCCGGCCGACTGGTCGCGCTCCTCCTGGAGCGCCGAGGCCAGGTCGGTGGCCTGCTTCGTCATCTCGGTGAGCAGCTTCATGTTGTCGAGCTGCTCGATGTCGTTCAGGGACTCGGCGATGCGCAGCGCACCCAGCGAGGTCGCGGCGACCACGGGGAGCGCGAGCAGCGAGACCAGACGCGTCGAGATGCGCCAGTTGCGCAGGGCTATTCGCGAGCCGGGACCCGTCGGTCCCTTGCTCTTCACCGAGGCCGGCGACGGCGGGGCCGCGGCCCCGGACACGCTGGAGCGCCCGTCGCGCTCCCCGGCGTCGACGGACGCGGTGCGCCCCGGGCTCTGGGCGTGCGGGGGCTGGGAACCGCCGGCTATCGGGCCGGTCCCGCCGCGCGGCTCCGGCTCCGCCGCAGCGCTGCCATCCCTGTTCTTACGTCCCTGCACTAGCGTCGCAACCTCTGGACCAGGCGCCCTGCCCCCGCATGCGCGGACAAGACGGTGTCGGCGTAGTTCGAGGGGCGACCTGAAACGCCCCCCTGTGGTCGTGAGTGACCGGCGCTGGTCTCCCCCTCCCCGCCGCCGGCCGGGCGCTGCTTCGCGCCCCCGTGCGCCGGTTCGATCCCGCGGCGGTCCCAGGGATTCCAGCACAGTGCAGGATCTCCAACAAGGCCCGAGGCCTGCGCCGCGCCGTCTGTGACGCGGCGTGAGGAGAGTGTTACGAGACGTAGAAAGTGATCTAGGGGAAAAAGGGCAATGCTGGACTTTCCAGGTACGGCCCGGGGGTGTCCCAGTCGCCATGATCGGGAGCGGAATGGTGGCTTCAGGTACGCAATGTCCGTTTCGAGCGCCGGGGTTGGCGTTCCGAACTGCCCCTTTTGCGAGGCCCTTCGTGAGCAAACTCACATGGCGAGGATCGCAACTTCCCGGCTTTCGGCGGGAATCTGATGTTTAGCCTGACGCTTTACAGGGATGGCCCACCAGACAACCGAGCACACGACCGAAAAGGTTCCAGAGCGCAGTCATGAAGACGATGATGTTCCACAACATTGCCAACCCGCGGCGCACGACGCTGGCGCACCTCAAGGACGCCGACGAGATCCAGGCCGCGCCCGCCGTCCCGGAACACTCGGCCACGCTCCCCACGAACACGGCCAACCCGCGCCGCACCATCCTGATGGTCGCCCCGGAGATCACCCCGGCCGCCTGAGGCGGCGCGAGCCGCACGACGGACCACGCCCCCACGCGCCGCGTTAGCCTTGACCGGTCAAACCCACCCGGGCCCACCGGCAAGAAAAAGGGGCGCAGCCACCCGTGCGCATCGCCAGATTCTCCATCGACGGGAACGTCGCCTTCGGCGCGGTCGAAGGCGACAGTCCCCCCGGGTCCTACGAGGGGCTCGTGCTCGACATCATCAAGGGCATCCCGTTCGCCGACTTCGAGCTGAGCGGCACCAAGGTCCCGCTCACCAAGGTCCGGCTGCTGCCCCCCGTGCTCCCGAACAAGGTGATCGCCTTCGGCCGCAACTACGCGGAGCACGCCAAGGAGCTGGGCAACGAGGTCCCGGACGCCCCCTTCGCCTTCTTCAAGCCGTCGACCTCGGTCATCGGCCCCGGCGACGAGATCCAGTACCCGTCCTTCTCGCAGGACCTCCACCACGAGGCCGAGCTGGCCGTGGTCATCGGCCGCATGTGCCGCGAGGTCCCGCCCGAGCGCGTGAACGACGTGATCCTCGGTTACACCGCGGCGAACGACGTGACCGCCCGCGACGTCCAGAAGCGCGAGAAGCAGTGGGCCCGCGCGAAGGGCTTCGACACCTCCTGCCCGCTGGGCCCCTGGGTGGAGACGGACCTCGACGTCGCGGCGGCGTCGGACCTCACGATCCAGTGCACGGTCAACGGCCAGCAGCGCCAGCTCGGCCGCACGTCGCAGATGATCACGCCCATCGCGGACCTGATCGCGAACATCTCCGAGGCCATGACGCTGCTCCCCGGCGACGTCATCCTCACGGGCACCCCGGAAGGGGTCGGCCCGCTCAGCGTCGGCGACGAGGTCGCCGTCAGCATCGAAGGCATCGGCACTCTCACCAACAAGGTTGTCAAGCGTGGCTAGCGCATCCGCTCCAGCAGTCCGTGTCCGTTTCTGCCCCTCGCCCACCGGCAACCCGCACGTGGGCCTGGTCCGCACCGCCCTGTTCAACTGGGCCTTCGCGCGCCACAACCAGGGCACCCTGGTCTTCCGCATCGAGGACACCGACGCGGCCCGCGACAGCGAGGAGTCGTACGAGCAGCTGCTCGACGCGATGCGCTGGCTGGGCTTCGACTGGGACGAGGGCCCGGAGGTGGGCGGACCGCACGCCCCGTACCGCCAGTCCCAGCGGATGGACATCTACCAGGACGTCGCGCAGAAGCTCGTCGACGGCGGCTACGCGTACCCCTGCTACTGCTCGACCGAGGAGCTGGACGCCCGCCGCGACGCGGCCCGCGCCGCCGGCAAGCCGTCCGGCTACGACGGCCACTGCCGCGAGCTGACCGCCGAGCAGAAGCAGGCCTACGAGGCGGAGGGCCGCAAGCCCATCACCCGCTTCCGGATGCCCGACGAGACGATCACGTTCACGGACCTGGTCCGCGGCGACATCACGTACGAGCCGGAGAACGTGCCGGACTACGGCATCGTCCGCGCGAACGGCGCCCCGCTCTACACGCTCGTCAACCCGGTCGACGACGCCCTGATGGAGATCACCCACGTCCTGCGCGGCGAGGACCTGCTCTCCTCCACGCCCCGCCAGATCGCCCTGTACAAGGCGCTGACGGACCTGGGCATCGCCAGGTTCACGCCCGAGTTCGGCCACCTCCCGTACGTCATGGGCGAGGGCAACAAGAAGCTCAGCAAGCGCGACCCGCAGTCGTCGCTGAACCTCTACCGCGAGCGCGGCTTCCTCCCCGAGGGCCTGCTCAACTACCTGTCGCTGCTCGGCTGGTCCCTCTCGGCCGACCGCGACATCTTCTCGATCGAGGAGATGGTGGCGGCCTTCGACGTCAAGGACGTCCAGCCCAACCCGGCCCGCTTCGACCTCAAGAAGTGCGAGTCGATCAACGGCGACCACATCCGCCTGCTCGACCCGAAGGACTTCGCCGAGCGCTGCGCCCCGTGGCTCAAGGCCCCCTTCGCGCCGTGGGCCGCCGAGGACTTCGACGAGGCCAAGTGGGCCGCGATCGCCCCGCACGCGCAGACCCGCCTGAAGGTCCTGTCCGAGATCACGGACAACGTCGACTTCCTCTTCCTGCCCGAGCCCGTCTTCGACGAGCCGAGCTGGACGAAGGCCATGAAGGAGGGCTCCGACGCCCTGCTGACCACGGCCCGCGAGAAGCTCGACGCCGCCGACTGGTCCTCCGCCGAGTCGCTCAAGGAGGCCGTCCTGGCCGCCGGCGAGGCGCACGGCCTCAAGCTCGGCAAGGCCCAGGCCCCGGTCCGCGTCGCCGTCACCGGCCGTACGATCGGCCTGCCGCTCTTCGAGTCCCTGGAGATCCTGGGCAAGGAGCAGACCCTGGCCCGGATCGACGCGGCCCTCGCGAAGCTCGCCGGATAACCACAGCGCCACCAGAGGCCGGAACCCGCACGGGTTCCGGCCTCCGCTCGTACCCGCAACGAGAGGCCCGACCCATGCCGATGTCCCCGCGCGACTACACGCGCTACTTCACCCCAGGTCACACCTTCGCGTACGAGACGGGCACGATCGGCACCATCGACGTCCGTCCGGCCGGCGAGCTGTCCCTGCCCTCCGGCCGCGTCGTCGCCTGCGACCCGTTCGTGGCGCTCGGCGCCGGCGAGAGCGAGCCGTTCACGGTCACCGTCGAGCCCGGCCGCTACCGCGTCGAGGCGGCGGTGGCCACCCTCGCCGACCCCGACGAACCGGCCCCCGACACCCCGCACCTGCGCGTCGCCGCCGCCCGCCTCGTCATACGCGACGAACCGGTCGTCACCTGGGAGCACGCCCTCCAGCCCGGCCAGGACCTCGCCGAACTCTCCGACGACGAGTTCTACGGCTACGGCGTCGACGCCGGCACCGGCTGCTTCTACGACGCCGAGTCCGACGGCGCCTTCCCCGAGTGCGAGGGCGACGAGGGCCCGCTCTGGGACGCCTTCGAGGAACACGACCACGCCCCCGGCCCGTACCTGATCACGTCGCCGTCCACGGGCCACACCCTGGCCGCGTTCGGCTCCGGCTGGGGCGACGGCGCCTACCCCACCTGGATCGGCCGCACCAAGACCGGCGCCGTCGCCTGTTTCGTCACGGACTTCTTCGTGATCCCGGGGGAGGGCGAGGCCTGACCGACGTACGGTCGTCCCATGGGGACGCCGATCAAAGCAGTGGTCTGGGACGTCGACGACACGATCTTCGACTACGCGACGGCCGACACGGCCGGCATGCGCGCCCACCTCACCTCCGAGGGCCTGCTCGACGGTTTCGGCACCGTCGAGCAGGCCCTCGCCCGCTGGCGGGCCCTGACCCGCGAGCACTGGGCCCGCTTCGAGGCGGGCGAGGCGGACTGGGAGGGGCAGCGCAGGGACCGGGTGCGCGGCTTCGTGGGGCAGGAGCTGCGGGACGCGGAGGCCGACGCCTGGTTCGCCCGTTATCTGCGTCACTACGAGTCGGCGTGGAGCCTGTTCCCCGACACGGTCCCGGCCCTCGACACCCTCGCCGACGGCTACCGGCACGCCGTCCTGTCCAACTCCTCGCTGCACAACCAGGACCGCAAGCTCCGCGTCCTCGGCGTCCGCGACCGCTTCGAGGCCGTCGTCTGTGCGGCCGAACTCGGCGTCGCCAAGCCCGAAGCGGCCGCCTTCCACGCCGTCTGCGAGGAGCTCGGCCTGGCGCCGCAGGAGGTCGCGTACGTCGGTGACCAGCCGGACACCGACGCCCGCGGAGCGGTCGAAGCGGGCCTGACCGGCATCTGGCTGGACCGCCTGGGACTGGGCGGCCGGCCCGAACTCGTCCGCATCACGGGGCTTGACCAGCTGCCCCCGCTGCTGGCGCGGGATACCCGTTTTGGAGCGCCGGACACCTTCAGGTAATGTTCTTCCTGCGCCGAGGGGAGCGAGCCGAAAGGCCGAAGCCCGGAAGCGCAAGCCAAGCAAAGTCCCTCAGGGGATTGAGTTTCGGTGGCCTATGGTGTAATTGGCAGCACGACGGTTTCTGGTTCCGTTAGTCTAGGTTCGAGTCCTGGTAGGCCAGCTCGCAGAGCTCATCTGCAACCGTGGATCCCAGGTCCACAAAGCCCCCGTTGTGTAGCGGCCTAGCACGCTGCCCTCTCAAGGCAGTAGCGCCGGTTCGAATCCGGTCGGGGGTACAGATCCTTCTCGTGAGGACGGTATGGGTAGCTCCCGCCGACCTTGATGCCAGGATCGCTAGGGCCCCCGTTGTGTAGCGGCCTAGCACGCCGCCCTCTCAAGGCGGTAGCGCCGGTTCGAATCCGGTCGGGGGTACGGGTTGGACCGCATTGGTCTAAACCACTATGGCCTATGGTGTAATTGGCAACACTACGGTTTCTGGTACCGTCATTCTAGGTTCGAGTCCTGGTAGGCCAGCTCGCAGAGCTCATCTGCAACCGCGGATCTCATCCGCAAGGCCCCCGTTGTGTAGCGGCCTAGCACGCCGCCCTCTCAAGGCGGTAGCGCCGGTTCGAATCCGGTCGGGGGTACAAGACGAAGAGGCCCTTCCCGTGTGCGGGAAGGGCCTCTTCGCGTGGTCTCGGAGGTGGTCAACTCCCGTGGCGCGTACGGAAGCCGGCCGGTCCCGGACACAAGTCCGGCCGGTCGCTGCGGCGTTGGAGCGACCGGCCGGGAACAGGCGGGAACGTAAGGGAAGTTGTGGATCAGCCGGTGCGGCGCAGTGCCTCGGAGAGACGGCCGGCGGCGTCGATGACGGCCTGGGCGTGCATGCGGCCCGGGTGGCGCGTCAGACGCTCGATGGGGCCGGAGACCGAGACGGCGGCCACCACGCGGTTCGACGGGCCGCGGACGGGCGCGGAGACGGAAGCGACGCCCGGCTCCCGCTCGCCGATCGACTGGGCCCAGCCGCGGCGCCTGACGCCCGACAGGGCCGTCGCCGTGAAGCGGGCGCCCTGGAGGCCGCGGTGCAGGCGCTCCGGCTCCTCCCAGGCCATCAGGATCTGCGCGGAGGAGCCCGCCTTCATCGTGAGCGTCGAACCGACCGGAACCGTGTCCCGCAGGCCGGACAGGCGCTCCGCCGCGGCGACGCAGATGCGCATGTCGCCCTGGCGGCGATAGAGCTGGGCGCTCTCGCCCGTGACGTCCCGCAGGTGCGTGAGGACCGGGCCCGCGGTCGCGAGCAGGCGGTCCTCGCCCGCGGCCGCCGCGAGCTCCGAGAGGCGCGGGCCGAGAATGAAACGGCCCTGCATGTCACGCGCCACCATGCGGTGGTGCTCAAGGGCCACCGCCAGGCGGTGGGCCGTCGGTCTTGCCAATCCGGTGGCCGCGACAAGGCCAGCAAGGGTCGCGGGTCCGGACTCCAGGGCGCTCAGGACAAGGGCTGCCTTGTCCAGAACGCCGACGCCGCTACTGTTGTCCATGCGTCGATACTCCCGTCTCACTCTGTGAAACGCAAGTTCAATTTTCCGTGGAACTTGCCACTCTGGACGTCACACCGGCCCGTGGACCAAAACGGGCCCGGCCGTCGGCGTCCGGTACGAGGGGTACGGATGTCGGCGATCCCGAAATCTCTAGTTGGGCCGGCGCACCACAAGCCGGTCGGAGGGAAAGCGATGGGTAGGACACTCGCGGAGAAGGTCTGGGACGACCACGTCGTCCGGCGCGCCGAGGGCGAGCCCGACCTCCTCTTCATCGATCTGCACCTGCTGCACGAGGTGACCAGCCCGCAGGCCTTCGACGGCCTCCGCAAGAGCGGTCGCCAGGTGCGGCGCCTCGACCTCACCATCGCCACCGAGGATCACAACACCCCGACCCTCGACATCGACAAGCCGATCGCCGACCCGGTCTCGCGCGTCCAGCTGGAGACGCTGCGCAAGAACGCCGCGGAGTTCGGCGTCCGCCTGCACTCCCTGGGCGACGTCGAGCAGGGCGTCGTGCACGTCGTGGGCCCGCAGCTGGGCCTGACGCAGCCGGGCATGACGGTCGTCTGCGGCGACTCGCACACCTCCACGCACGGCGCCTTCGGCGGCCTGGCCTTCGGCATCGGCACCTCGCAGGTCGAGCACGTCCTCGCCACGCAGACGCTGCCGCTGGCCCGCCCGAAGACGATGGCCATCACGGTCGACGGCGACCTGCCCGAGGGCGTCACCGCCAAGGACCTGATCCTGGCGATCATCGCCAAGATCGGCACGGGCGGCGGCCAGGGCTACGTCCTGGAGTACCGCGGCTCCGCCATCGAGAAGCTGTCGATGGAAGCGCGGATGACCATCTGCAACATGTCCATCGAGGCCGGTGCCCGCGCGGGCATGATCGCCCCGGACGAGACCACCTTCGCCTACCTCGAGGGCCGTGAGCACGCCCCGAAGGGCGAGGACTGGGACGCCGCCGTCGCGTACTGGAAGACGCTGAGGACGGACGACGACGCGGTCTTCGACGCCGAGGTCTTCATCAAGGCCGAGGAACTGTCCCCGTTCGTCACCTGGGGCACCAACCCTGGGCAGGGCGCGCCGCTTTCGGCCTCCGTCCCCGACCCGGCTTCGTACGAAGACGCTTCGGAGCGCCTCGCCGCCGAAAAGGCCCTGGAGTACATGGGGTTGGAGGCCGGACAGGCGCTGCGCGACGTCAAGGTCGACACCGTCTTCGTAGGTTCGTGCACCAACGGCCGCATCGAGGACCTGCGCGCCGTGGCCGACATCGTCAAGGGCCGCAAAGTCGCCGACGGCGTGCGGATGCTGGTCGTTCCCGGTTCCGCGCGGGTGGGCCTGCAGGCCGTCTCCGAGGGCCTGGACAAGGTCTTCAAGGCGGCCGGTGCCGAGTGGCGGCACGCGGGCTGCTCCATGTGCCTGGGCATGAACCCGGACCAACTCGCCCCCGGCGAGCGTTCCGCGTCCACCTCCAACCGCAACTTCGAGGGCCGGCAGGGCAAGGGCGGGCGTACGCACCTGGTCTCGCCCCAGGTCGCCGCCGCCACCGCCGTCCTGGGCCACCTGGCCTCCCCGGCGGACCTCACCGAGACCGACGCCCGTACGCCCGCTGGAGTCTGATCAGCCATGGAAGCATTCACCACGCACACCGGCCGGGCCGTCCCGCTGCGCCGCAGCAACGTCGACACCGACCAGATCATCCCTGCTCACTGGCTCAAGAAGGTCACGCGGGACGGGTTCGAGGACGGGCTGTTCGAGGCCTGGCGCAAGGACCCCGAGTTCGTGCTCAACAAGCCCGAGCGGGCCGGGGCCACGGTCCTGGTCGCCGGGCCCGACTTCGGCACCGGCTCGTCCCGTGAGCACGCCGTCTGGGCGCTGCAGAACTACGGGTTCAAGGCCGTCATCTCCTCCCGCTTCGCGGACATCTTCCGCGGCAACTCCCTCAAGAACGGTCTGCTGACCGTCGTTCTGGACCAGAAGGTCGTGGACGCCCTGTGGGAGCTGGTCGAGAGCGACCCGCAGGCCGAGGTCACGGTGGACCTGGAGGCCCGCGAGGTCCGGGCCGAGGGGATCACCGCTCCCTTCGAGCTCGACGAGAATTCCCGCTGGCGGCTGCTGAACGGGCTCGACGACATCAGCATCACCCTGCAGAACGAGCCGGACATCGCCGCCTACGAGGCGGAGCGCCCCTCCTTCAAGCCGCGGACCCTCCAAGTCTGACCCGGCTGGATCGGCTGCCGGGACAGGCTCTTTGCAAGGCTCATTCCGGCCACATCCGCAGACCCCGTACCCCCAATCGTGCACCGGTTGGGGGTACTTCTGTGTGCGGCTCCCGCGGCCCGCCACTGACCTGAACGGGTGGTCTCCGTGACCTGCCAACTCCCTTGAATACCAAGGGTGTTCCTGGGGTACGCGTGCCTCGGCACCGTGCTGAGCGGGCAAGTCGTGCGAGGGCCCAGGAGGCCCTCGTGGGGCGGGAGTTACCCCCTGCGGAGGCGACAACTCGCCCCAGATGGCACAATCTGTGCATGGAACACGACGGCCAACTCCAGATGTACACGGCGGTCGCGAACCAACTCAAGGAAGCGCACGCCCGAGTGCGCGCACTGCAAGTCCCGGAGGGCGTACGGATGGCGCTGACCCGGAAGCTGCTGGCCATTACGGCTGCGGCCAAACACGATCTCGCCGGTGCGGCAAGGCGTCTGGAGCGATTCATGGCGGACCTCGACGACTTCGACGAGGGCTCCGGCACCCAAGAGGAACTCTGAGACAGCCGAGTTCGTTGCGGCACAAGGGTGATTAGCCCGTTTCGTGTTTGATTTGCGGTATATATCTGCCTAACGTGCGAAAAAGCCGGGTCGAAAGAGATTCGCTCCGGCAATGTCTCCGAAGGGGAAGACGTGAACAAGGCGCAGCTCGTAGAAGCGATTGCCGACAAGGTCGGTGGCCGTCAGCAGGCCGCCGAGGCTGTCGACGCCGTACTCGACGCCATCGTCCGTGCCGTGGTGAACGGCGACCGCGTTTCGGTCACCGGCTTCGGTTCGTTCGAGAAGGTCGACCGTCCGGCCCGTTACGCCCGTAACCCGCAGACGGGTGAGCGCGTCCGGGTCAAGAAGACGTCGGTGCCGCGCTTCCGTGCGGGCCAGGGCTTCAAGGACCTCGTCGCGGGCTCGAAGAAGCTCCCGAAGAACGACGTCGCGGTCAAGAAGGCGCCCAAGGGCAGCCTGACCGGCGCCGCTTCGGCGACGGTCAAGAAGGCCGCGGCCAAGAAGACCACCGCCAAGAAGGCCGCTGCCAAGAAGGCGACGCCGGCGAAGAAGACGACGGCCGCCGCGAAGAAGACCACGGCCGCCGCGAAGAAGGCGACCGCGAAGAAGACCACCGCCACCGCCAAGAAGGCCACGGCGAAGAAGACCACGGCCAAGAAGGCGGCCCCGGCCAAGAAGGCGACCACCGCCAAGAAGGTCACCGCGAAGAAGACGGCGCCCGCCAAGAAGGCCACGGCCAAGAAGGCGCCCGCCAAGAAGTCGACGGCCCGCAAGACCACCGCCAAGAAGGCCACCGCCCGCAAGAAGTAAGGCACCTGCCTGTCTTCTCGGGCTTGCGCCCCAGGCTGTCACGCGCCGGGCCGGGCTCCCCTCGGGGAGCCCGGCCCGCGGCATGTGCGGGGTCCGCGGGGAGCGGCCCTCAGAAGGTCTGCAGCGTCACGAGCGTGATCTGCCGGGCCTCGCCCTCGCCCCTGACCTCGATCCGGACCCGCTGCCCCGGACGGAGCAGCCGGAGGCCGCCCGCGTCGAAGGCGGCGCCGTCGAAGGACACCGGGGTGCCGTCGTCCAGGAGGACGCTGCCGGAACGGGTCTCGGGGTCGTACGTGTACGCGGTGGCCTGCATACGGGCAGCGTACTCAGTCCACGAGCAGCAGCCCCGCGGTGGCCTTCGCCGTGTGCGGGCCCACGCCGAGGGCGAGCGCGGCGCGCAGGTCGTCGCCGGTGTCCACGTCCTGGCGGACGGAGTCGACGCCGCCGAGGGGGAGTTCCACGGCCCCGGACGCCGTGTGCCGGGCGCGGGAGGCCGCGCCGAATGCGGGGAGCAATTCCGTGCCGACGGCCGCCGACAAGAGAGTGGTGCCGATTCCGGCGGCATCGGGCAGAAATGCCCGGGGAAATGCGGCGGCCGAGGCGAGAACCCGGGCCAATTCCACGGACCGCAGCGCCGGCAGATCGGCGTTCAGGGCCACCACGGGAGTCCCCGGGTGCACGGAGCGCACGGACGCCTCTCCGTGCGCGAGAGCGGCGTTCAGGCCCGCCTGGGGGCTGTCGGGGACGATACGGGCGCCCAGCGCCCTCAGTTCGCGTCCGGCGCGGGCGTCGTCCGTGACGACCACCACATCGCCCACCGCCGCACAGGCCCGTGCGGCGGCCACCGTGTCCTGCGCGAACGCGAGGGCGAGGCCCGGGCGCAGGGCGTCCCCCGCCGTGGGGGCCAGCCTGCTTTTGGCCCGCATCAGCGGTTTCAGCGGTATCACCAGGGTCCACTGCACGCGCCTATTGTGACCTGTGCATGAGGTGAGCCCCTTCGGGCGGGCGTACGGTGTTCTCGACAGACCGGTGGCCTGGGGCGACACTTGTGCGGCCCGCCGGGTACGGCCCGCCAGGTCCTAGAGGAAGGTGTCCGAGTGTCCCGCCGCAGAATCGGCTTCTGGTACCGCTTCGCTGCGGTCCTCTGCAAACCGCCGCTGGTGGTTCTGTTCAAGCGGGACTGGCGCGGAATGGAGAACATTCCGGCGGACGGCGGCTTTATCACCGCGGTCAACCACAATTCGCATCTGGACCCGTTCCTGTACGCGCACTTTCAGTACAACAGCGGACGAGTCCCTCGTTTCCTCGCCAAGCACGGCCTCTTCAAGAAGGGGTTCGTGGGCGCGGCGATGCGGGGCACCGGGCAGATTCCCGTCTATCGCGAGTCGACGAACGCGCTGAGCGCCTTCCGCGCCGCGATCGACGCCGTGGAGCGCGGTGAGTGCGTCGCCTTCTATCCGGAAGGAACGCTTACCCGGGATCCGCAACTGTGGCCCATGACCGGTAAGACGGGCGTCGCCCGCGTGGCCCTGCAGACCAAGTGCCCGGTCATTCCCGTCGGCCAGTGGGGCGCCACCGACGCGCTCGCGCCGTATGCGAAGAAGCCGGATTTCTTCCCGCGGAAGACGCACCACGTGCTCGCCGGTACGCCCGTCGACCTGTCGGCGTACTACGACAAGGAGATGACACCGGAGCTCCTGAAGGAGGCGACCGAGGTCATCATGGGCGATATCACCGCCCTGGTGGGGGAGTTGCGCGGCGAGACCCCGCCGACGAAGCGCTACGACCCGCGTGAGGCGCGCATCGAGCAGCGCCGCAAGTCGCAGACGGACAGCGGGAGTTCGGCGCCCGGCAGTACGACCGAGGAGAGCAGCAAGTGACCCGACCCGTGAAGGCCGCCGTTTTCGGAACCGGCTCGTGGGGCACGGCATTTGGCATGGTCCTCGCCGACGCGGGGTGCGAGGTCACGCTCTGGGGCCGCCGCGCCGAACTCGCCGAGGCCGTCAACTCCACGCGGACGAACCCGGATTACCTGCCCGGCGTCGAGCTCCCGGAGAACCTGCGGGCGACGACCGACGCGGCCGAGGCCGCCGCGGACGCGGACTTCACCGTCCTCGCCGTGCCGTCGCAGACGCTGCGCGCCAACCTCGCCGACTGGACGCCGCTGCTCGCCCCCGACACCGTCCTCGTCTCGCTGATGAAGGGCGTCGAGCTCGGCTCGGCGATGCGGATGAGCGAGGTCATCGAGGACGTCACCAAGGTCGGCGAGGACCGCATCGCGATCGTCACCGGGCCGAACCTCGCGCGCGAGATCGCCGCCCGGCAGCCCGCCGCCGCGGTCGTCGCCTGCCGCGACGAGGCTGTCGCCCGGCGCCTCCAAGTCGCCTGCCACACCCCGTACTTCAGGCCGTACACGAACACGGACGTGGTCGGCTGCGAGCTGGGCGGCGCCGTCAAGAACGTCATCGGGCTCGCGGTGGGCATCGCGGACGGCATGGGCCTGGGCGACAACGCCAAGGGCTCGCTCATCACGCGCGGCCTCGCCGAGACCACCCGGCTCGGCCTCGCCATGGGCGCCGACCCGCTGACGTTCTCCGGACTCGCCGGCCTCGGCGACCTGGTGGCCACCTGCTCGTCCCCGCTGTCGCGCAACCACACCTTCGGCACCAACCTCGGCAAGGGCATGACCCTCGACGAGACCATCGCGGTCACCAAGCAGACCGCCGAGGGCGTCAAGTCCTGCGAGTCCGTGCTGGATCTGGCGCGCCGCTACGGGGTCGACATGCCGATCACCGAGACGGTCGTCGCGATCGTCCACGAGGGGAAGCCGCCGGTCGTCGCCGTGAAGGAGCTCATGTCGCGCTCCGCCAAGTCGGAGCGACGCTGAGCGACGGCGGCACGACGTGGCTCGGCGGGGCGCTGACTCTCGTACTACCAGCAGGTACGCTCAACGCGATATGAGCAGCGAGAACCTCCCCCAGAGCCCTGCGCCGCACGGGCAGAAGCCGCGCGTGGCCGTCGTCTTCGGCGGTCGCAGCTCCGAGCACGGTGTCTCCGTCGTCACGGCGGGCGCCGTGCTCCGCGCCATCGACCGCTCCAAGTACGACGTGCTGCCCATCGGCATCACGCGTGAGGGGCGTTGGGCGCTGACGGCGGACGATCCCGAGCGGATGGCCATCACCGACCGTCAGGTGCCGGACGTCGCCGATCTCGCCGAGTCGCCCGAGGGCGGCGTGGTGCTCCCGGTCGACCCGTCCTCGCGCGAGGTCGTCTACAACGAGCCGGGCTCCGTGCCCAAGGTCCTCGGCGACGTCGACGTCGTCTTCCCCGTGCTGCACGGTCCGTACGGCGAGGACGGCACGATCCAGGGTCTCCTGGACCTGTCCGGGACGCCGTACGTCGGCTGCGGCGTGCTCTCCTCGGCCGTCGGCCAGGACAAGGAGTACATGAAGCGGATCTTCACCTCCTTCGGGCTGAAGGTCGGGCCTTACCTCGTCGTCCGGCCGCGCGAGTGGGAGCAGTCCGCCCCGGACGCGGACGGCGGGAGCAGGCGGGACGCCACCCGTCGGCGCATCGCCGACTTCGTGGGCGAGCACGGCTGGCCGCTGTTCGTGAAGCCCGCCCGCGCGGGCTCCTCGTTCGGCATCACGAAGATCGACTCCTTCGATGGGCTCGACGAGGCGATGGAGACGGCCCGCTCCTTCGACCCGAAGGTGATCATCGAGGCGGGGATCGTCGGCCGCGAGATCGAGTGCGGTGTCCTGGAGTTCGAGGACGGGCCGCGTGCCTCCGTCCCGGCCGAGATCCCGCCCGTCCAGTCCCACGACTTCTACGACTTCGAGGCCAAGTACATCGACTCGGCCTCCGGGATCGTGCCGGCCCCGCTCACCGACGAGGAGACCGCCGAGGTCCAGCGGCTGGCCGTCGAGGCCTTCGAGGCCGTGGCCTGCGAGGGAATCGTCCGCGCGGACTTCTTCCTCACCGAGGACGGCGAGTTCGTGATCAACGAGATCAACACGCTGCCCGGCTTCACCCCGATCTCCATGTACCCGCGCATGTGGCAGGAGAGCGGCGTCAGCTACCCGGAACTGGTGGACCGCCTGCTGCAGGCCGCCCTGCGCCGCCCGACGGGGCTGCGATAGCCGTCCGGCTCCGGCCCGCCTGACCCACGCCCGGTCAGGGCAGCGGGCAGGCGGGGCAGGAACCGCTCGTCAGGAAGCTGCCAGGGAGCTGTCAGGGAGCTGTCAGGAAGCGATCCCTTCGGGGATCGCTTTCTTGATGGCCGGGCCCAGGTCGACCAGGACGCTCGAACTGTCGCGCCCCTTCTCCGCGGCCACCTCGACGTACGCCTCTCGGTTGGCGGTCGTGAAGCGGTACGAATCGTCGTCCTGCTTCTCCATCAGCCAGTCCACCCCGTCGACCCCGCCGGCCACCGCGTCGGGGTCCCCGCCCTCGGCGACCTTGGGGTCGATCATCTTGGGGGGTTGCGGGACACCGCAGCGCAGTATGATCGCGTTGCCTCCCCAGCCCGCGGTCAGCTTCGACGAGGGCTCGGGGTCCTTGCGACTGAGTCCGTCCACCTTCGACGGCAGCACCTTGTCCAGGTTCTGGCACAGCTTCGTGACCGTCGTCCCCGGGCTGGGAACCGCAGCCGACGCGCTGCCGTCTGCTGAGGAACAACCCGCGGTGGCGATCAGCAGGGACAGTGCGGACGACCCGATGACGAGTCGGCCAAGGCGGAGCCGGTGACGGAAAGAGTTCACCGGCACAGGGTAGACGGGGGCTACAGGTGGACGACCGGGCAGGTCAGGGTGCGCGTGATGCCGTCCACTTGCTGGACCTTGGCAACCACCATGCGACCGAGCTCGTCGACCGTGTCCGCCTGAGCGCGGACGATCACGTCATAGGGGCCGGTGACATCCTCGGCCTGAATGACTCCTGGAATCTTCCCGATGAGCTCGGCGACAGTCGACGCCTTGCCTACTTCGGTCTGGATCAGGATGTACGCCTGTACCACGGAACCTCCAGGGCGGCCACGAGGATCATGTGGGGAGAAGGGACGCCACGGTATCGCGTCGCCGCTCGTCGCGGGGAGACCCGGGGTGGCTGTGGCGTACTCGCCGTGTATGCGCGGGGAGCGCAAGGCATCGTAGGGGCGGTCCCATGACGGAAGCAGAGGGCACGCCCGTGACACAAACCGTACCCATGACAGAGACGGTCCGCGACCGCGAGCGGACCGTGGCAGAAGGGGCAGTACGCGCATGAAGGGCACCGTCGGAGAGCTGGGGGAGTTCGGGCTCATCCGAGAGCTGACCTCGCGGCTCACCACCACCCCGGCCGTCCGGATCGGCCCCGGCGACGACGCCGCCGTGGTCGCCGCACCGGACCGCAGGGTCGTCGCCAGCACGGACGTCCTGCTGGAGAACAGGCACTTCCGGCGGGACTGGTCCACGGCGTACGACGTCGGGCGCAAGGCCGCCGCACAGAACCTCGCGGACATCGCCGCCATGGGCGCCGTGCCGACCGCGCTGCTGCTCGGCCTCGTGGTGCCCGCCGAGCTGCCCGCGTCCTGGCCCTCCGAGCTGATGGACGGGCTGCGCGACGAGTGCCAGGTGGCCGGCGCCGCGGTGGTCGGCGGAGACGTCGTGCGCGGCGACACCATCACCATCGCGATCACCGCCCTCGGCGATCTGCGCAACCACGAGCCGGTCACCCGGGCCGGGGCGCAGCCCGGTGACGTCGTGGCCGTGACGGGCTGGCTGGGCTGGTCCGCGGCCGGATACGCGGTGCTCTCCCGGGGCTTCCGCTCGCCCCGCGCCTTCGTCGAGGCGCACCGCAGGCCCGAACCGCCGTACCACGCCGGTCCCGCCGCGGCCGGTCTCGGCGCGACCGCCATGTGCGACGTGAGTGACGGACTCATCGCCGACCTGGGCCACATCGCCGAGTCCAGCAAGGTCCGCATCGACATCAAGTCCGGCAAGGTGGACGTGCCGTCGCAGATGAACGACATCGGCCAGGCCGTCGGCGTCGACCCGCTGCAGTGGGTCCTCACCGGGGGAGAGGACCACGCGATCGTGGCCACCTTCCCGCCGGACGTGAAGCTGCCCGCCCGCTGGAAGGTGATCGGCGAGGTGCTCAACCCGTCGGCCCTGCCCCAGGTCACCGTCGACGGCGCGCCCTGGACCAGCAAGGGCGGCTGGGACCACTTCGGTGACGACTTCCCCGGTGGGGAGATCGAGTCGTGACGGCGCCCGTCGGCGCGGCGCGCACCGCCGGGTCCCCGCCGGTGCGGGTGCTCACCGTGGCCGGGTCCGACTCCGGCGGGGGCGCCGGGATCCAGGCCGACCTGAAGACGATGCTGGCGCTCGGCACCCACGGCATGAGCGTCATCACCGCGGTGACCGCCCAGAACTCCCTCGGAGTGCAGGGAGCCTGGGAACTCCCGGTGGAAGCGGTGCGCGCGCAGTACCGCAGCGTCGTCGACGACATCGGCGTGCAGGCCGTCAAGACGGGGATGCTCGCGTCGCCCGAACTCGTGGAGTGCGTCGCCGAGTTGCTCGCCGGTACCGACGCCCCGGTCGTGGTCGACCCGGTCGGCGTGTCCAAGCACGGTGACTCCCTGCTCGCCGCCTCCGCGCTCGACTCCGTCCGCACCAAGCTGCTGCCGACCGCCACCGTGGCGACCCCGAACCTCGACGAGGTGGCTCAACTCACCGGCATCCAGGTCGAGTCGGAGGACGGGATGCGTCGCGCCGCGGCGGCCGTCCTCGCGTATGGGCCGCGCTGGGTGGTCATCAAGGGTGGGCATCTGTCCTCCTCGGGTGTGGGTGTGGGTGTGGGTGTGGGTGCGGGTGCGGATCCGGGCTCGGGTTCCGGTGTGGTGCTGGGTGCGGGTGCGGGTGCGGGTGCGGGTGCGGGATCGGGGGTGGGTTCGGCTTCGGGGTCGGGTGTGAGCTCGGGGGCGGGTTTGGCTTCAGGGTCGGGTGATGCTTCGGGGCTTGGTACCGTGCGCGCGCGGGCCGGGTCGGCCGACGCCGTCGATCTGCTCACGGACGGCACCGAGGAGTACTGGCTGCGCGCCCCGCGCCACGACAACCGGCACACCCACGGCACGGGCTGCACCCTCGCCTCCGCGATCGCGGCGCAGCTCGCGAAGGGGCAGTCGGTGCCCGAGGCCGTGCACGCGGCCAAGGAGTACGTGACCGGGGCGATCGCCGCCGGGTTCGCGCTGGGCGGCGGCATCGGGCCCGTGGATCACGGCTGGCGGTTGACGTCGGTGGCGAGTTCGGATGCGGGCGCCGGTGAGGGCATGGGTACGGGGGCAGGTGCGGGTGCGGGGCTGGACGGGAGCAGTGGGTCGGCGGAGAGGGCGTAGTCCTTCAGCGTCAGATTGCTCGCCGCCCTCTCCGTGATCCGCTTGAAGATGCCCGCGAGGAAGCGCGAGCCGAGCATCCGGTACGCCCGGTCGCGGCTGCGGATCTTCTTCTCGGTGGGCGGGGCCAGGAAGGGGCCGGCGTTCCCGGAGAGCTTCTGACAGCCCTTCGCGTACTTGGTGATCGCCGCTTCGAAGGCCGCGAACGCCGTGCGGTGGTCGCCGCGGGCCGCGACGAGCTCGCCCGCCAGGACGTACGCCGACACCAGTGCCGTGCCGGTGCCTATGCCTCCCATCGTCGCGCCGTGTCCCGCGTCGCCGAGCAGGATCACCCGGCCCTTGGAGAGCCGGTCTATGTGGATCTGGGCGATGGCGTCGAAGTAGAGGTCGTCCGTCGCGTCGAGCGCGTCGAGGATCTGCCGCACGTGCGGCCACGCCATGTAGCGCAGCTGATCCGCGACGATCCGCTTCTGCTGGGCGGTGTCCCGGCGGTCGTACGTGAGCTTCTCCGACCGAAAGACCACGCCGGCTCCGGCCCGGACCGGGTCACCGTCATAGTTGTTGATCATGGCGGTGCGGCCGGGCTCGGTGTACAGCCGGGCCGTGCGGTCGAGGCCCAGGTGGTTGGGCATGTCGAACCCGGCGACGTAGTAGTCGGTCCGGTGCAGGTACTGCGACTCGTCGCCGAAGACCAGACGGCGGGTGTGGGAGTGCAGGCCGTCGGCGCCGACGACCAGGTCGAACGTGCGGGGCACGCCGTGGTCGAAGGTGACGTCGACGCCCGTGGCCGTCTCCGTGAGCGAGGCGATCGAGTCGCCGAACACGTACTCCACCGAGTCCCTGGTGCGCTCGTACATCAGCATGGCGAGGTCGCCGCGGAAGACTTCGACGTCTCCGCTCATGAGGTGGGCGGGGAGATCGACGCGCTCCCGGTCGTCCGCGTCGACGATGGTCTGGCGGCCCATGTCGGTCTGGATCCGGTGCAGCTCGTCCCAGATGCCCATGCGGGTGAGCACGGTGCGGTGGACGTGACCCCGGAAGTCGACCGCGAAGCCGCCCTCGCGCAGAGTGGCCGCCTTCTCGACGACCGTGACCCGGGCGCCCTGCCGTGAGAGCCAGAAGGCGATGGCGGGGCCCGCGATGCTGGCGCCGGAGACGAGGACGTCGAGGTGGGAGAGGGCGTCGGCCGTCGGGCCGGGCTGGGCGGCGGTCGCCGGGTGGCTGCTGTCGGTGGGGGTGGCCCGCGGGTTGTTGCCGGTGGTGGTGGTCTGGTGGCCGGCGTTGGTGTGCGTCTGCTTCGTCATGCCAGTGAGCTTGCGGCCGACCGCTTACCGTTCGCTGACCGCCCGCTGACCGTGCCTTACCGGCTGCTGACCGTGGGGCCTTAACCTGCTGACCTGCTGGCCGTGAGGCCTTGACCCGCTGACCTGCTGACCCGCTGCCCCTGAGGCCTTGACCTGCTGACCGTGGGGCTTGGAACTGCTGACCTGCTGGCCGTCGGGCCGTGACGCGCTGACGGTGGGGTCGTGGCCTGCCGACCGTCGGTGCGGTGGCCTGCCGGTCGCCGGGCCGGGACGTGCTGACCGTGAGGCGGTGGCCTGCCGACCGTCGGTGCGGTGGCCTGCCGGTCGCCGGGCCGGGACGTGCTGATCGTGAGGCGGTGGCCTGCCGATCGCCAAGCCCCGACGTGCCGACCGCCGGGTGGTGGCCTGCGACCGCCAAGCCCCGACGTGCCGACCGCGAGGTCGTGACTCGCAGCCCGCTCACCCCACACGCCACGGCCCGCCCCAGCCTCACACCCCGTCGACCGCCGCCCCGCGCAGGCGTCCGCCCAGCTCGAAGGCCTTCCGGTACACGTCCGGCGCGAGCAGCGTTCTGATCCGGCGCTCGACCGGAGTGACGTCCGGGTCGTCCACGATCAGCCGGCCGCGCAGGGCCGACGCGGCGCCGAGGAGCGTCGCGGCCTGCTCGGGCCCGTCCGCGCGGGACGCCAACGCCTCGGCCACCTCCGCGAGTTCGAGCCCTTGCGTCCTGCCGTCGGTCGACAGGGTGCGGGCCTGCCGGAACCAGTCGTCGGCCTCGTCCTGATGCCCCTCCGCGAGCGCAGCGCGGCCCAGGCCGAGGAAGATGTGGACCGTCTGGCCCGCGCTGAACCAGGACCCCGCGCTCGTCTCCAGGGCCGTCTCGTAGTGCTCACGCGCCCGCGTCGTGTCCCCGGTCATACGGGCCGCGTCGCCCATGCCCCAGTGGGCGCCCGCCACCTTCTCGGGTGCGCCCGCGGTGCGCGCGAGGCCGGCCGCCCGCGCGAAGTCGGCGGCGGCCTCCTCGTGGAGGCCGCTGCGCAGCAGGACCGTGCCGCGCCGGCACAACAAGTCGGCGGTCTCCTCGGGGGCCGCCAGCTCCCGTGCGTAGCCGAGGGCCTCGTCGATCAGCTCCAGCGCGCGCGTCCGGTCACCGCGCCAGTCCGCGAACATGCCCAGCTGGTCGAGGGAGTTGGCCATGCCCCACCGGTCACCCGTCCTCCGGAACCCTTCGAGAGCTTCCGCGAACAGTGCCTCCGACGCGTCGGGGCGTCCGGCGAACTGCTCCTGGAACCCGAGCCCGATGCCGAGCAGCGCCCGGCCCCACGGGTCACTCCCGACCTGCGCCTGCACCCGCTCGTCCCTGGACCGCTCGGGCCCGACGGCGAGGGTCCACAGGACGACGGTGAACGGCAGTCTCAACTGGCGGTCGATCGTGGCCAGCACCCGGTCCGCGCGGACGAGCCGTGCCTCGTCGCCCCGGTCCGCGACGGACGCCACGGAGTTGAGCCCGCACAGCGCGTACTCCTCCTCCAGACCGGGGGGCGGCTCAGCGCCCACCGCGTCGACCAGCTCGCGGGCCAGCGGCACACGCTCCCCGGCGAGGCCGTGCAGCCGCCAGAACCAGGACAGGGCCGCCATCAGACGCAGTCCGTCGGCCGGCGCGGCCACGACGAAGTGGCGCAGGGCCGCGTCCAGATTGCCGCGCTCCGTGGACAGCCGGGCCAGCCACGGGAGTTGATCGGCGCCGCGCAGGCGCGGCTCGGCCTCCTCGGCGAGCCGCAGGAAGTACGCGGCGTGCGCGTCCCGAAGCTCCTGGCGGACGGGATCCGTGAGGTGCTCGGCACAGAAGGCGCGGATCGTCTCCAGCATCCCGTAGCGCCCTTCGGAGGCGTCCAGGAACGACTTCTCCGCCAGCGAGGCGAGCAGATCCTCCGGATACGGGATGCCGCACACCGCCTCCACCGCGTCCAGCGTCGCGCCACCGGACCGGCCGCCGCCCGTGAACACCGTCATCCGGCAGGCCAGGTCCCGCTCCTCGTCGTCGAGCAGCTCCCAGCTCCACTCCACGACCGCGCGGAGCGTGCGGTGCCGGGGCGCCTTCGTGCGGTCCCCGCGGGACAGGACCCGGAAGCGGTCGCCGAGCCGCTCCGCGAGCTCCTCGACGGTGAGGGTGCGCAGTCGGGCCGCGGCCAGCTCGATCGCGAGCGGCAGCCCGTCCAGGGCCGAGCAGATGTCGTCGATCGCGGCCACGCGCGCGTGCCCCGACGCCTCGAAGTCCGGGCGCACGGCCGCCGCCCGGTCGAGGAAGAGCTGCGCCGCCGGGCCCGCGGCGAGGGGCGGCACCGGACACAGGGCCTCCCCGGTGATGCCGAGCGCCTCGCGGCTCGTCGCCAGGATCCGCAGGCCCGGGCAGGTGCCGAGGAGCACACCCGCGACCTGGGCCGCTCCGTCGACGAGATGCTCACAGTTGTCGAGCACGAGCAGAAGGTCACGGCTCTCCAGGGCGGCCACGAGCCGCTCGGCCGCGTCCTCGCCCTGCGGCCCGCGCAGCCCTTCGCGGACGCCGAGCGCACCGAGGACCGCGTACGGGATCTGCGCCCCGTCGGCGAGCGGTGCCAGCTCCACGTAACAGACGTCCGCTCGGGAGCGCGCCGCCTCGACCGCGAGCCGCGTCTTGCCCGCGCCGCCCGGCCCGGTCAGCGTCACCAGCCGCGCCCCGCCCAGCAGGGCGTCGATCCTGGCCAGCTCGTCCGCCCGGCCCACGAACCGGGTCAGCTGCGCCGGCACCCCGCGCTGCCGCACGGGCTCCTGTCCCCGCAACAGCTCCAGATGCAGCGCCGACAGTTCCGGGGACGGATCCGCGCCCAGCTCGTCGGCGAGCGTGCGCCGCGCCTCCTCGAAGACCCGCAGTGCCTCGGCCGGCCGCCCCGCGGTGTGCAGCGCGCGCATCAGCAGCCCGTACACGCGCTCGCCGAGCGGGTGCGCGGCGAGCAGTTCACGGATCTCCGCGACCAGGTCCCCGCCGCCACCCAGGGCGAGATCGGCCTCGATCCGGTCCTGCACCGCGCCGAGCCGCAGCTCCTCCAGGCGCGGCAGATCGGCGGGGGCCGGGCCGCGCCACAGCGTGAGGCCCTCGCGCAGCAGCGCCGCCGCCCGCGCGTGCTCGCCGACGGCCAGCGCCTGCCCGCCCTCGCGCGCGAGCCGCTCGAAGCGGTGCAGGTCCACGTCGTCCGGATCGACCACGAGCCGGTACCCGGCAGGCCCCGCCTCGATGTCCACGGCCAGGCGCCTGCGCAGCCGCGAGACCTGCGACTGCAGCGCATTGGCCGCTTGGGCCGGGGGATCCTCGCCGTACAGGCCGTCGATCAGGCGCTCCACCGAGACGGTCCTGCCGGCGTCCAGGAGCAGCAGCGTCAGCAGCGCGCGCGGCCGCGGCCCCCCGGGGTCCAGGGGGCTGCCGTCTGGGGCCCGCACGTCGAGGGGGCCGAGGATGCCGAACCGCATGCGCTGAGTCTCGCAGTCAGCACTGACAGTCGTGCCCCGAGCGCCGGATCCCGTCGGGGGGCGTGATCGAGGGCAAGAAAAAACCGGCCCCCGAGGGGACCGGTTCCTTCAAGCAACCAGCGAGGTGGCCGCGCTACGCGTTACGTCAGCGCGAGACCTTGCCGGCCTTGATGCACGAGGTGCAGACGTTGAGCCGCTTCGGCGTCCGACCGACCACTGCACGCACACGCTGGATGTTCGGGTTCCAGCGACGGGACGTACGGCGGTGCGAGTGCGAAATGTTGTTGCCGAAGCCCGGCCCCTTGCCGCAGACGTCGCAGTTGGCAGCCACGGGTCACTCCAAAGACTTCAGATGCACTTACGGTTGATCCCGGCATGCCGGGATCAAGATCAGAGGATCTGAGTGGCGGTGCCAGGGGGTGGCCCGATGAATATCGGGCAACCGGAGCAGCATACAACGGCTGCTTCGGTACAACGAAACTACCATGACTGCCCGGGCCGCTGTCCCGGGGACCGGACCAGGCCCTCTTCCGGACGGCCTCCCTCCGGGGTCTACTCTGCGATGCCAGTCCAGCAGCTCAAGGAGGCGCAGGTGCCGCAGGTGCCGCATGTGCTCGACGTCGTCGCGGTGCGCGCCTGGTGCTCACTCGCCCTGGAGGCGCTCGGGCGGGAGCGCGCGGAGATCGACGCGATCAACGTGTATCCCGTGGCCGACGGGGACACCGGCACCAATCTCTATCTGACCGTCGAGTCGGCGCATCAGGCCGTCGAGGCGGTCTTCGCCGGTCTGGAGGCGGGCCCGGAGCCTGCCGCGCCCGCGCTGCCCGAAGTGATGCGCGCGATGGCGCACGGGGCGCTCATCGGCGCCCGCGGCAACTCGGGGACGATCCTCGCGCAGCTGCTGCGCGGCATGGCCCAGGTGCTGGCCGACGGGCAGGCGCGTGAGGGAGATCACGCCGGCGGGGCCGCCCCGGGGGAGCTGCGGCTCGCGCTGCGGCGGGCCTCGGAGTCCGCGCGGGAGGCGGTCGCCCACCCCGTGGAAGGCACGGTGCTGACGGTCGCCACGGCGGCCGCGGACTCCGCCTCCGGGGTCGATGGCGACTGCGGCGCCGTCGCCCGGGCCGCCTACGAAGGCGCGTGCGCGGCGCTCGACGCGACACCCGGGCAGCTGGCGGTCCTGGGCAGGGCCGGGGTCGTGGACGCGGGCGGACGGGGTCTCGTCGCGGTTCTCGGGGCGCTGAGCGAGGCCGTCTCGGGGGAGAGCGCGCCGGTACGGAGCCGCGCGGACGGCGGGCACGCGCGCGTGGAGGCGATCCCCGGCGACACCGCACTTGAATGCCCCGAGGAGCACGGCGTCGCGGGACCCGCCTTCGAGGTCATCTATCTGCTGGAGGCCGACGACCGGGCCGTGGCCCGGCTGCGGACCAGGCTGGACGCCCTCGGGGACTCCCTGGTCGTCGTCGGCGGGGACGGCCTGTGGAACGTCCACGTGCACGTCGACGACGCCGGTGCGGCCGTGGAGGCGGGCGTCGAGGCCGGCCGCCCCTACCGGATCCGCATCACCCACTTCGGCGTCGGGGACGTGCACACGGGCCGTGCCTCGGCACCGCCCCGCGAGCGCGCCCAGCGCGCCGTGGTGGCGGTCGTGCCGGGCGACGGGCTCGCCGGTCTCTACGCGGAGGCGGGCGCGACGACCGTGCCCGACCGGCCCGGGGAGCCGCCCGCCAGCGGAGAGCTCGTCGACGCGATCCGCCGTGCCCACGCGCGTGAGGTGGTGCTGCTGCCCAACGACGCCGAGCTGCGGCACACCGCGGCGGCCGCCGCCGAGCAGGCCCGCTCCGAGGGCGTACGGGTCGCCCTGATCCCGACCCGGTCCGCGGTCCAGGGCATCGCCGCGCTCGCCGTCCACGAGCCCGACCGGCGCTTCGACGAGGACGTCGTCGCGATGACCTCGGCCGCGGGCGCGACCCGGTACGCCGAACTCGCCGTCGCCGAGCGGCAGTCCTGGACCATGGCCGGCATCTGTCAGGCCGGTGACGTCCTCGGCCTCATCGACGGTGACGTGGCGGTCATCGGCAGCGAGGTGCCGGCGACCGCCCGCACCGTCCTGGACCGGATGCTCGCGGCGGGCGGCGAACTCGTCACGCTCGTCCTCGGCGAGGACGTCCCCGACGAGGTCGCGGACGGTCTGGAGCAGCACGTCCGCGAGTCCTACCTGGCGGTGGACACCATGGTGTACCGCGGCGGGCGGCAGTCGGCGCTGATGCTCATCGGCGTCGAGTAGCCGCCCACCACGACGGTCCTACGCGGACAGGGCGGCGCGCGCGGTCTCCGCCTCGTCCCGCCGCTCGGTGTCACCGGCCTCGCCGAACGCGGCCGCGGCCCGCTCCAGTTGGGCCGCCGAGTCCGTGTCGTCACCGTCCTCGGTGCGCCGGTCCAGGAGCTCCGCGAACTGCCGGTGCGTGTGCCCCAGCTCGGACAGCAGCTCGGCCCGGTCGGTTCCGGCCGTGGCGAGGGCCTCCTCACAGGCCCGGATCGCCGCGGTCATCAGTTCCCGCTCGTCCTGCGCCGACGCCGAGTCGAGCCAGGCACGCGCGCGGAGGCAGCGCGCCACGGCATGCACGTGCCCCAAGGAGCCCCACAGCTCGCCCGCGCGCGCGTAGGCGCGATCCGCGTCCTCGGGGCGTCCGGCCCGGTCGAGGGCGTCCGCCGCCAGGTTCGCGAGCATCGCGTGGTCCCGCTGCTCCGGCCAGTGCTGGGCGATCTCCGCCGCCTTCAGCCACGCCTCGGCGGCCTGGAGGTCCTCGCCGAGCGCGCGGGCGCAGTCGCCGAGCCACCACTGGGCCTGCACGATCGCCCCGTCGCCGTGGTCGTCGGCGGTCAGGTCGAGCAGCGCCGACTCCAGGACCTCGGCGGCCTCCGCGGTGCGTTCGGCGCGCAACAGGTGCCCGCCCAGCTGGAACCGTGCCCAGGCGCCGAGCCCCGCGTTCCCGCCCGACTCGTCCGCCCAGTGAGCGGCCTCCAGGGCGTGGTCGGCGGCGGGCCCGAACTGCCCTCCGGCCGCCAGGACCTCGGCCAGCTGGAGATGCAGCTGCGCGGCACCGGCCGGCTCCAGGTATCCCGCCCCGTGCTCCAGGGCCGCCCGCAGCGCCCGCTCGGCGCCCGGCGCGTCCTCGCGGTCACGGGCGAGGCCCGCGATCCGCACCTCGCAGTCCACGGCCAGCCAGGGCCGCCCGGCCGCCACATGAGCGGCCGCCGCCTGCTCGTACAGCGCGCCGGCCGCCTCCGGGTCCCCGCGGTGCACCGCGATGTCCCCGAGCATCGCCCGGGCCGCCGCTGCCTGCGACGCGAGTCGCGGGACGTCGGGGAACGGCTCCGCGAGTGCCAGGAGCCGGCGGGCGCCGTCCTCCGCCTCGGCGACCTCGGCGTCGCCGGAGTGCGCCAGCAGCAGGATGCGCGCGCGGCACGCCAGCACGGCCGCCGCGGGCCTGGCCGTCGTGGCGTCCACGTCCGGCAGCAGCGCGAGCACCTGCTCGTACGGCTCCCGGATCGCGGCGAGCGCCTCGTCCACGTGCCCGGCGAGGGCCTGTGCGTACGCGGCACGCGCGCGTGCCGCCCTGGCCTCGTCCGGGTCGCCGGCCGCCTCGTACAGCGCGGCCGCCCGGCCGAACAGTCCGGCGCCGTCGTCGTCCGCGCGCATGGCCTCGTAGTCGGCGATCTCCGCGCGGTCGTGGACGGTGAGTTCGAGGCCCTCCGTCTGGGCGGCCCGGGCCGCCGCTTCCCAGGCGCGGCCCGCGTCCGGGCCGCCCTCCTCCGCGGAGATCCGCCGTGCCTCGGCCACCAGGGACGCCGCGTCCGCGGGCCGCTCCACGGGCGCGGGGGAGACCGGCTTCGCGGGGACGGCCGTCCGCACGACCCGGACGCCCAGCGGCAGCCGCTCCAGCACGGGCCGCTGGTCCATCCGCTCCCGCAGCCGGGCCCCCACGTGCGGTGTGCCGTTGCGCTCGTCGAACCGGGCGGCCAGGGCGAGGGCCTCCACGCGCGCGTGCCCGGCCAGTTCGGCCGCCGTCCACGCGCGGCCGGTGGGTCCGGGTACGCCCTGCTCGCCCAGACCGAGCTCGACGAGTCGGTCCATGACCAGCGCCGTGACGCCGAGGAAGTCCATCAGGCCGTGCGGGTTGCCGCTGTCGCTGAAGTACGCGGGCCGCTCCGCCAGCAGTTCAAGGGCCCGCGCCTCGTTACCGGTCAGGGTGCAGAACTCCACGTGCGAGGCGAAGGCGCCCCGCATGGACTCCATCTGCCGTACGAGGCGGTAGCCGCGCAGATGGTTCGCCCGGGCCTCCTCGGGGCGGCCCAGGCGCAGCAGGGGCAGCAGCGACGAGGCGAGCGCCGCGTGCGGCTCGTGGGCGCACGTGAACTCGCCCTCCAGGACCGGTCGCCACAGTTCGAGGGCCCGCTCGTCGTTGCGCAGGTCGGACTGGCGGGCGCCCTGCCCGTTGAGCTCGCAGGCGTGGCAGTCGGCCATGTCGTCACGGTCCGCCGCGAGCCACGCGTCGTACGCGCGCGTGGCCCGCTCCTCGTCGCCTATGTGGTCGGCGACGTAGAACTCGCTCATACGGACGGCACGCTCGGAGTGACCGGCCACCCGGTAGCGGTGCTCCATCTCGCCGAGCCACTTCTCCATGGAGGCGAGCGGGATGTGCGGCTGGTTGAGCATGCCGCCGGACATCCACTTGAAGACCCAGTGCAGCGAGTGCGTCTCGTAGGCGTCGAAGTCCTCCGGGCGCTCGTCCCACATGCGCAGCAGCCGCGCGAAGGGGACGAACATCTTGTCCTTCTCGGAGCTGTAGTTGTACATCTGCAGCTGGTGTCCGAGGGCCTCGATCACGGCGAGCGGGATGCCGAGCCGCTCGGCCTCGACGAGCAGCTGCTCGGCGCGCGCACCGCGTGCGGGCCCCTCGGGCCGCGCGGCGTTCTCCGCCATCGCCCGACGCAGGCCGTCGAAGTCCAGGTCGCTCATCGAAGGTCGTCCTTTCCGGTACCGGGATGCGTGGCCCACTCCAGGAGGCCGATGAACGAACGGTTCAGGAGCGCCGAGTCGGCGGGCCGCAGCGGGCGCTGCGCCATCAGCAGGGCCTGGCCGTACAGGGCCTCGGCCGCCGTGCCGATCAGCTCGGCGTCGGCCAGTGAACTCACCCGCCGGACCAGCGGGTTGAGGTGGTTGAGCACCAGCCGCGCGCGTGGAGCAGTGCCGCGCAGCGAGCCCAGGATCCCCGCCCACAGGTCGTCGGCCTGCCCCTCCGCCTCCGCCCGTGCCTGCTCGTGCCGGGCCGCCCGGTCGTCCAGGTGCAGCGCGGGCACCGTCAGCGGGTGGAAGGCGCGCAGGACGACGTCGCAGCCCAGCGGGTCGAGGCTGGCCCGGGCCGCCGCCAGGAACGCCGACAGGGCCAGCTCCTCCGCCGGGTCGACGGCGTCCAGGTGCGCGGTCACCGTGTCCGCGTCCAGCTCGGCGACGGCCGTGCCGGGCCGCACCGAGGGCAGCGCCTCGACCAGATCGGCGTCATACGTGTAACCGCCGTTGACGACACCGATGCCCTGTGCGGAGGCGATCGGCGCGACCTGCCGGAACTCCTCCACCGTCCGCGTGAAGTGCACCACCGGGTGGCGCTGCGCGAACTCCTCCAGGGAGAGCTGCCCGTCCGTCGTCTCGAACGGCAGCCAGGGAAGCATGGTGCGCAGCATCTCCTTGTCGTGCCGCGCAAGGGACTTGACGCCCAGATGGTGCACGGACAGGAAGGCCGCGAGCCGCTCGGGATCGCCCGCCGCGAGCGCCGTCAGCCACTCCCGAACCCGCTCGCCCAGAGCCTCCCGCACGGCGGCCAGCGTCTCGTCCTCGTAGAGCGACTCGCGCGACGCCGTCGGGCGCAGGCTGTCCGTGTCGATCACGCAGCGCACGAAGAAGGCCCAGTCGGGCAGGAGCTGCTCGGCCCGCTCGGTGAGCAGCATGCCCTTCAGGTGCACCCGGTGGCCCGCGCGCTGCGCCGGACTGACCGCCTGCGGCAGTACGTGCGCGACACCCCGGATGCCGGCCACCGGCACGTCCAGCTCGATCGAGTCCAGCGGAGTGAAGCCGAACAGGTCGTGGCAGTGGCGGGCGAGTGCCACCCGGCGCGCGGCCGGGCTCGGATGCGCGCGGTCCCAGACGGCCGGAAGGTCCGTCACGGTGGCGTCGCCCACCCGCACGTCGTACGGCAGCAGCGAGCCGAAGTCGCGGGCCAGGGCCAGCACCCGCGGCTCGGTCAGCCAGTCGCCGGCGCCCGCGCGGGCCTCCAGGTGCACGGTCGTGCCCGGTTCGGGGCGGGCCGAGTCCGGGAGCGTACGGACCGTGTACGAGCCGTCGTCACGGGCCGTCCACTCGACCGGCGGCGCCTGAGGCGTGCGCGCGCTGCGGCTGACGACACGGATCCGCTCCGCGACGACGAAGCAGGCGAGCAGTCCGATGCCGAACTGGCCGAGGAAGTCGGCGCGGGCCGACTCCAGGCCGTCGCCGCGCTTGGAACTGCGGCCGATCGTCGCGAGGAGACTGTGCACGTCCGCCTCGGTCAGACCGATTCCGGAGTCCTCGACGCGCAGCGCACCGCCCTCGGCGAACAGGCGCACCGTGGCGGGGGATCCGGGCTCCTCGGCGCGGCGCGCGGTGATGGCGTCCACCGCGTTCTGCAACAGCTCGCGCAGGTAGACCTTGGGGCTGGAGTACAGGTGGTGGGAGAGCAGATCGACGAGACCACGCAGGTCGACCTGGAACGTGTGCGGCGCCTGAGCGCGCTGGGCATCGTGAGAAGTCTGGGAATCCATCGTCGCTGCGCCGGTGGGGGGACTGGCGACGGCGCGGGTAGGGCGGCCCCGCGAGGTGACCGCGAAGAGGGCGGAAGGCGGTCATCCTAGGGCCGGGAAGCCGCTGCTGACCAGCAGTTTTCAAGGACCTGCACGGGATTGTTCGGACGGAACCGCGAGGGACCGCGCGTGATTGTCAGTGGCGTGGTGTGCAATGGATCTCGTGCCCGCGCTCGAAGAACCGCTGAAGAAAGCGCTCGGTCCCGCCACCGCGAAGGTGATGGCCGAGCACCTAGGCCTGCACACCGTCGGTGATCTCCTGCACCACTATCCGCGCAGATACGCGGAGCGCGGAGAGCTCACCGCCCTCGCCGAGCTGCCGCTCGACGAGCACGTCACGGTCGTCGCCCAGGTCGCGAGCGCCCGCGTCCTGAGGTTCAACGGCGGCAGCGGCCAGCGCCTCGAAGTCACCATCACCGACGGCAGCGGACAGCTCCAGCTCGTCTTCTTCGGCCGGGGCATCCACAAGCCGCACAAGGACCTGCTGCCGGGCACGCGCGCGATGTTCGCCGGCAAGGTCGGCGTCTTCAACCGCAAGATGCAACTGGCGCATCCGGCCTACCAGTTGCTGCGCGCCGACTCCTCGGAGGAGGCCGCCGAGGCCGTCGGTTCCTGGGCCGGCGCCCTCCTGCCGATCTACCCCGCCACCGCCAAGCTGGAGTCCTGGAAGATCGCCAAGGCCGTCGACCTGGTGCTGCCCAGTGCACAGGACGCCGTCGACCCGCTCCCGGAGTCGCTGCGCGAGGGCCGCGGCCTCGTCCCGCTCACCGAGGCCCTGCTCAAGATCCACCGGCCGCACAGCAAGGCCGACATCGCCGACGCGCGGTCCCGGCTGAAGTGGGACGAGGCGTTCGTCCTCCAAGTCGCCCTCGCCAGGCGCCGGTTCGCCGACACCCAGCTCACCGCCGTCGCGCGCGTGCCGCAGCCGGACGGACTCCTCACGGCGTTCGACGCGAAGCTGCCGTTCACCCTCACCGAAGGCCAGCAGAAGGTCTCCAAGGAGATCTTCGACGACCTGGCCACAGAGCACCCGATGCACCGGCTGCTCCAGGGCGAGGTCGGCTCCGGAAAGACGATGGTCGCGCTGCGCGCCATGCTCACCGTCGTCGACGCGGGCGGCCAGGCCGCGATGCTCGCGCCCACCGAGGTCCTCGCCCAGCAGCACCACCGCTCGATCACCGAGATGATGGGCGAGCTGGCCGAGGGAGGCATGCTCGGCGGCGCCGAGCACTCCACGAAGGTCGTGCTGCTCACCGGCTCCATGGGCACGGCCGCCCGCAAGCAGGCCCTGCTCGACATCGTCACCGGCGAGGCCGGCGTCGTCATCGGCACGCACGCGCTGATCGAGGACAAGGTGCAGTTCCACGACCTGGGCCTGGTCGTGGTGGACGAGCAGCACCGGTTCGGCGTGGAGCAGCGCGACGCCCTGCGCTCCAAGGGCAAGCAGCCCCCGCACCTCCTGGTCATGACGGCGACGCCTATTCCGCGCACGGTCGCCATGACGGTCTTCGGCGACCTGGAGACCTCGGTCCTCGACCAGCTCCCGGCCGGCCGCTCGCCGATCGCCAGCCACGTCGTGCCCGCCGCCGACAAGCCGCACTTCCTCGCCCGCGCGTGGGAGCGCGTGAGGGAAGAGGTGGGCAAGGGACACCAGGCGTACGTGGTCTGCCCCCGCATCGGGGACGACGAGGACGACAAGCCCAAGAAGGGCGCCAAGAAGAAGTCCGCCGAGGACGAGGCCGAGAAGCGCCCGCCGCTCGCCGTCCTCGACGTGGCCGACGAGCTGGCGCACGGCCCCCTCCAGGGGCTCAGGGTCGAGGTGCTGCACGGCCGGATGCAGCCCGACGACAAGGACGCCGTGATGCGCCGCTTCGCCGCCGGGGAGACGGACGTCCTGGTCGCGACGACGGTCATCGAGGTCGGGGTGAACGTGCCGAACGCGACGGCGATGGTGATCATGGATGCCGACCGCTTCGGCGTCTCCCAGCTCCACCAGCTGCGCGGCCGCGTCGGCCGTGGCTCGGCGCCCGGCCTGTGCCTGCTGGTCACCGAGATGCCCGAGGCCAGCCCCGCGCGCGCCCGCCTCGGCGCCGTCGCCTCCACGCTCGACGGCTTCGAGCTGTCCCGGATCGACCTGGAGCAGCGCCGCGAGGGCGACGTCCTCGGGCAGGCCCAGTCCGGGGTCCGCTCGTCCCTGCGGATGCTCGCCGTCATCGAGGACGAGGAGATCATCGCCGAGGCGCGCGAGGAGGCGACCAGGGTCGTCGCGGCCGACCCGGACCTGGCGGGCCTGCCCGGTCTGCGGACGGCCCTGGACGCCCTCCTGGACGAGGAGCGTGAGCAGTACCTGGACAAGGGCTGAGACACTGACGGGGAAAGATCGGGCGCGGATCCGGGAGCGGTCCCGGAGTGATCCGCGCAGGATCCCGCTCATGCTGAAGACACGGTGAAGGACTGACATGACCCGCGTGATCGCCGGGCGCGCCGGCGGACGCCGCCTGGCCGTGCCGCCGGGCAACGGCACCCGCCCCACCTCCGACCGTGCGCGCGAGGGCCTCTTCTCCACCTGGCAGGCCCTGCTCGGCACGCTGGACGGCACCCGCGTCGCCGATCTCTACGCGGGATCGGGGGCCGTGGGCCTGGAGGCCCTCTCGCGCGGGGCCGCGCACGCCCTGCTCGTCGAGGCCGACGCCCGGGCCGCCCGCACCATCCGGGAGAACATCAAGGCGGTCGCCCTGCCCGGCGCGGAGGCACGTACCGGAAAAGCGGAACAAGTCATCTCCGGATCGCCCCCTTCCACCCCGTACGACCTGGTCTTCCTCGACCCTCCGTACGCGGTCTCGGACGACGATCTTCGGGAGATTCTGCTCACACTCCGCACTCAGGGCTGGCTCGCGGACGAAGCGCTCGTCACCGTTGAACGCAGCACCAGAGGCGGCGAATTCCGGTGGCCCGACGGGTTCGAGGGACTGAGGTCCCGTCGTTACGGCGAGGGCACGTTTTGGTACGGTCGCGCCGCCTTGAACACCACCCTCACGTGCGACGACGCACGATGACCGGACCGGAGAGCGAGGGACATCCCGTGCGCCGCGCAGTCTGTCCGGGGTCGTTCGACCCCATCACCAACGGCCACCTCGACATCATCGCCCGAGCCTCCAAGCTGTACGACGTCGTGCACGTCGCGGTGATGATCAATCAGTCCAAGCAGGGCCTGTTCGCGGTCGACGAGCGGATCGAGCTGATCCGCGAGGTCACGGCCGAGTTCGGCAACGTGGAGGTGGAGTCCTTCCACGGCCTCCTCGTCGACTTCTGCAAGCAGCGCGACATCCCGGCCATCGTGAAGGGCCTGCGCGCGGTCAGCGACTTCGACTACGAGCTGCAGATGGCCCAGATGAACAACGGCCTGTCCGGCGTGGAGACGCTCTTCGTCCCCACCAACCCCACGTACAGCTTCCTGTCCTCCTCGCTCGTCAAGGAGGTCGCCGCCTGGGGCGGAGACGTGTCGCACCTGGTCCCGCCGCTGGTGCACCGGGCCCTGACCGAACGCCTCCCCAAGAAGTGACACGCACGCGCCAGTTGGGCATACAGTCGTCCCGTCCGTCTCCAACACCCCTCACATCCCTGTGAGCAGACGAGAGAGTGGCGAGCACACGGTGGACGTGCAGAAGAAGCTCGACGAGATCGTCGCCGCGGTAGGCAACGCCCGGTCCATGCCCATGTCGGCCTCGTGCGTGGTCAACCGCGCCGATCTGCTCGCGATGCTCGACGAGGTGCGCCAGGCGCTGCCCGGCTCCCTCGCCCAGGCCCAGGAGCTCATCGGCGGCCGCGAGCAGATGGTCGAGCAGGCCCGCGTCGAGGCCGAGCGGATCATCGAGACCGCGCACGCCGAGCGCGGCACCCTGATCGCCGACACCGAGATCGCCCGCCGCTCCCAGGACGAGGCCGACCGGATCCTGGCCGAGGCCCGCCAGGAGGCCGAGGAGGTCCGCGCCGAGGCCGACGACTACGTCGACTCGAAACTCGCCAACTTCGAGGTCGTCCTCAACAAGACCCTCGGCTCGGTCGGCCGCGGCCGCGAGAAGCTGCTCGGCACCGGCCCCGGCACGGACGAGCAGGGCTACGAGGACGAGGACGCCCCGGAGCGCAGCCACGACCCCGAGACGCTGCGGCGCGACGCCGACGCGTACGTGGACGTCAAGCTCGGCGCCTTCGAGGCGGTGCTCGCCAAGACCCTGGAGGCCGTCGGCAAGGGCCGCCAGAAGCTCCACGGCCGCATCGCCCAGGACGACCTCGGCGCCCTCACCCTGGACGGCGAGGGCGGCACCCAGGCGCACACCAGTGACGCCGACTACCTCGCGGGCCTCGCCGAGATCGGCAACCAGGACCGCCAGGACCGCCAGGAGCGCCAGGAGCGCCAGGAGCCCGAGGCCCCGCAGATCCCGGCCCAGCAGCCGGCTCCGGCGTACGCGCAGCAGCAGGACCAGTACGGGTACCAGCAGCAGCCCTACGGCCAGCAGGACCCGTACGCCGCGTACCAGCAGGACCCCTACGCGTACCAGCAGCAGCAACAGCAGCAGGATCCGTACGCGGCCTATCAGCAGGATCCGTACGCGTACCAGCAGCAGGCGCAGGTGCAGCAGGAGCAGAACGGTGCGCTCGACGAGACCAGTCTCTTCGACACCAGCATGATCAACATGGATCAGGTGCGGGAGTACGAGCGGCAGTACGACCAGGGCCGCTGACCGAGTCGCGCAGGGTGGCCGGGACCGGATTGGGCCGAGAGCGAAAGGTCCAGTATCCTGGCTCTTCGGTCGCGCGTACACGTGTGATCCGAGCTGCCCGGAAGATCGGGGCAGCGACCTCATGAGCTTCGAAGAACGAAAGCGGGACCAGCCCTGAACACCCACCTCGATCACCGCAACCCGTTCGTGTTCGATACGCACGAGCTGGGTCGGCGTCCTGGTGCCATGCAGCGGCTGTCCCGCACGATCGACGCTCCCAAGGACTTCGGTATCCAGGGAGTCATCGAGGTGCCGGAAGGCGCCCCGGTGGAGCTCGACCTCCGTCTGGAGTCGGTCATGGAAGGGGTGCTTGTCACAGGCACCGCCCGTGCATCGGCGAAGGGGGAGTGCGTAAGGTGTCTGGAGCCGCTCGACCAAGAGGTCGACGCGGACTTCCAGGAGATGTTCTCGTACCCTGACGCCGACGACCGGGGCCGTGTGAAAGCGGAGCCGGCCGACGACGCCGAGGAAGACGAGGACAGGCTCTTTCTCGAGGACGGCATGTTCGACCTCGAGCCTGTGCTGCGTGATGCGGTGGTGCTCGCACTGCCGATGCAGCCGGTGTGCCAGGACGACTGCGAAGGACTGTGCTCCGAGTGCGGAGTGCGGCTTTCGGACGAGCCGGGCCACCACCACGACGCCGTCGACATCCGTTGGGCGGCACTGCAGGGACTCGCTGGCACCATCCAGGACGGCGAGAAGGACGAGATGAGCGGCGCCGAAGCACAAGCGGGCGTCGACGAGAAGCAGGAGAAGTAGCCGTGGCTGTTCCGAAGCGGAAGATGTCGCGCAGCAACACGCGCCACCGCCGGTCGCAGTGGAAGGCTGCGGTCCCCACCCTGGTTTCGTGTGAGCGTTGCCAGGAGCCCAAGCTGCAGCACATCGCGTGCCCCGCTTGTGGCACCTACAACAAGCGCCAGGTCCTCGAGGTCTGAGCGGCTGGTGAGAGGCTCTATGTCTGACGCCAAGAAAAAGGCGGACACCACAGCCTCGTCCCACACGCTTCTGGAAGGGCGGCTCGGGTATCAACTCGAGTCCGCCCTTCTGGTGCGTGCGCTGACGCATCGTTCGTACGCGTACGAGAACGGTGGTCTGCCCACGAACGAGCGCCTCGAGTTCCTCGGGGACTCCGTGCTCGGCCTCGTGGTCACCGACACCCTGTATCGCACCCACCCCGACCTGCCTGAAGGCCAGCTGGCCAAGCTGCGGGCCGCGGTGGTCAATTCGCGTGCGCTTGCGGAGGTCAGCCGGGGGCTCGACCTGGGTTCCTTCATCCGGCTCGGCCGTGGTGAAGAGGGCACGGGCGGCCGGGACAAGGCGTCCATCCTCGCCGACACCCTCGAAGCGGTGATCGGCGCTGTGTATCTGGACCAGGGTCTGGAAGCGGCGGGCGAACTCGTCCACCGTCTCTTCGACCCGTTGATCGAGAAGTCCTCGAATCTGGGTGCCGGCCTGGACTGGAAGACCAGTCTCCAGGAGCTCACGGCGACCGAGGGGCTCGGCGTTCCCGAGTACCTGGTCTCCGAGACCGGCCCGGACCACGAGAAGACCTTCACTGCTGCCGCCCGCGTCGGAGGCGTCTCGTACGGCACCGGCACCGGCCGCAGCAAGAAGGAAGCGGAGCAGCAGGCCGCCGAGTCCGCGTGGCGTGCGATTCGCGCCGCCGCGGACGAGCGCGCCAAGGCTGCCGCGTCCGAAGAGGCCGCGGCCTCTGAAGGGGCGGCCGCCGACACCGCCTCCGGCGCGTAAGCGCTCCGCTTCCTCAGCCGCCCGTTCCCATCGGTTCGCCGATGGGAACGGGCGGCTTTTCGTCGGTCGTCGGCTGCCGGGCCAGGGGGCTTCTCGCGCGGTTCCCCGCGCCCCTCCGGGGCGCGATAGGGTCGCTGCACCGCTGTCATCAGCCCCTTGTCCGGAGGAACCCCGTGCCCGAGCTGCCCGAAGTCGAGGTCGTACGGCGCGGGCTCGCGCGGTGGGTGGCCCACCGGACCGTCGCCGACGCCGAAGTGCTGCACCCACGGGCCGTGCGCCGGCACATCGCGGGTGGCGAGGACTTCGCGTACCGCCTCAAGGGGCAGCGGATCGGCGAGCCGAGCCGTCGCGGCAAGTACCTGTGGCTGCCGCTCGAGACGACGCACGTGTCCGTCCTCGCGCACCTGGGCATGAGTGGCCAGCTGCTGGTCCAGCCGCACGACGCCCCGGACGAGAAGCACCTGCGCATCCGCGTCCGGTTCGCGGACGACCTCGGCACGGAGCTCCGCTTCGTGGACCAGCGCACCTTCGGCGGGCTCTCGCTGCACGAGACCGCGGAGAACAGTGCGGACGGTCTGCCGGACGTCATCGCGCACATCGCGCGCGACCCGCTCGATCCGCTCTTCGACGACGCGGCCTTCCACACGGCCCTGCGCGGCAAGCGCACCACCATCAAGCGCGCCCTGCTCGACCAGTCCCTCATCAGCGGCGTCGGCAACATCTACGCCGACGAGGCACTGTGGCGCGCGAAGCTGCACTACGAGCGGCCCACCGCGACCCTCACCCGCCCGCGCACCGCCGAACTCCTGGGCCACGTGCGCGACGTGATGAACGCGGCGCTCGCGGTCGGCGGGACGAGCTTCGACGCGCTCTACGTCAACGTGAACGGGGAGTCCGGGTACTTCGACCGGTCGCTCGACGCGTACGGGCGGGAGGGCGAGCCCTGCCGCCGGTGTGCCACACCGATGCGGCGGCGCCCCTGGATGAACCGGTCGAGCTACTACTGCCCGCGCTGTCAGCGGGTTCCGCGCGTCTCGTCGTAGCGGCCGCGCGCCACCAGCACGTCGTCCATCCGCCCTTCCACGAAGTGGATGAGGGCGAGGAGGCGCTCGGCCACGTCCCGGCCGAGCGGCGTCAGTTCGTAGTCCACGCGCGGCGGGTTCGTCGGCTGCGCCTCGCGGTGCACCAGGCCGTCGCGCTCCAGCGCGTGCAGCGTCTGGGACAGCATCTTCTCGCTCACGCCGTCGACCCGGCGGCGCAGCTCGTTGAAGCGGAGCGAGCCCTCGTGCAGCGCCCCGAGCGTGAGCGCGCCCCAGCGTCCGGTGACGTGCTCCAGGGTGCCGCGGGACGGACAGGCCTTGGAGAACACGTCGTACGGAAGGTCGGCGGCGACGGCGCTGTCGGTCCCGGTCGTGGTCATATGCCGAGCATACTCCCGCGCAGCGCGAACCCCCGGAGGGCGCTAACCAGGGGTTAGTGCTCGACTAGAAGCCGAAGTCCTGCGTCCACCACGGACCGCCGGAGCCGAAGTGCACGCCGACGCCCAGGGTCTTGTAGTCGCAGTTGAGGATGTTCGCCTTGTGGCCGGGGCTGTTCATCCAGGCGTCCATGACGGACTGGGCGTTGGCCTGGCCGCGGGCGATGTTCTCGCCGCCGAGGTCGGTGATCCCGGCCTTCTTGGCCCGGTCCCACGGCGTCGCGCCGTCCGGGTCCGTGTGGTCGAAGAAGTTCCGGGCGGCCATGTCCTCGCTGAACGCCGTGGCCAGAGCGGCGAGACCGCCGTCCGCGGTGACCGGGGAGCAGCCGACCTTGGCGCGCTCCTGGTTGACGAGGGACAGCACCTGGGCCGCGGCCGCGCTCTCTGACGACGTCGCGGGCGCGGCGGAGGTGGGCGCCTTCGTCCTCTCGGGCGCCTTCGTGGACGGGCTCGCGCTCTTCGTCGTCGTCCCGCCCCCGGCGGCGGAGGTCCTGGACGGCGCCGGCTTCTTCGAGGGCTCCGCGGACGGCTTGGCCGGCGCGGACTTCGACGGGGACGCCGACGGCGTGGCGCGCTCGGTGTTCCGGCTCGCGGCCGACGGGGCGCGGTCCTCGACCGAGCCGTCCGTGCCGCCCTGCGCCTCGACGGTGGGCGAGTCGGCGGCCTGCACCTTGTTGCCGTGGTCGCCGCCGAGCTTGTAGTTGTCGGCGCCCGGGATCAGACCCGACGCGACGGCCACCGCGCCCATGGCGACGGCGGCGGAGACGCCGAGCAGCCCGGTGCGCACGGGCACGCCGCCGCGCTTCTTGCGCCGGTGGGAGGAGCGCCCGTGCGGCTCGTCCCCCGACCCGCCGGCCGAGGAGATGGAGCCGTACACGGCGGTCACGGTCTCGTCGTGGGCCGAGTAGGCGGAGTAGGGGGAGTAAAGGGGGTGCGCGTCGGAGCGCCCACCGGTGTACGACCCTGCGTGATCGGCGTCGTACGCCTGGCCATATCCTTCGGTGTACGTGCCCTCGGCGTAACTGTCCGGGGTCCCCTCGGCGCGGCCCGTGGCGGCGCGTCCGGCGGCGGAGCGTCGGTGGCGTCCCATGTCTGGCCTTCCTCATCCTCGCGGTCGTCAATGTGACTCACCCGTACGAGTGAGGCTCATCGGTCCGCGACGGTACCCCAAGACGCAAGGGGACGAAGTGCTCCGAGTGCAATTGGCCGGTTAGCGTGCACCCATGAACGAAGAAGTGCGGCTCGTCGCCTGGGTGCGAGGACGCGTCCAACGTGTGGGTTTTCGGTGGTTCACCCGTGCACGTGCTCTGGAGATCGGTGGCCTGAGTGGCTTTGCTCTCAATTTGGAGGACGGCCGTGTGCAAGTGGTCGCCGAGGGGCCGCGCGAGGGATGCCAGCAACTGCTCGACTGGCTCCACGGCGACGACACACCCGGCCGCGTCGACGGTGTGACTGAGATCTGGGACACGCCCCGTGGCGGCTACGACGGATTTGCCATCCGCTGACACGTCGGCCCAGGCGGCGGCGCACGCACCCCGGAAAGAGATGCCGCAGGCAACTGCTCCGGGCAGAAACGCCCTGGTGGTTGCCAAGAAGGGGGACTCGTGGCAGGCTCCCGAAAGACGGATGATCTCCACGCCCCCCGGGCCCCGAGCGTCAGGCCGCGCCGGATGTTTCCCGGCGCCGAGCCCCCGGGTTGCCCGCCAATACGGGGCGTGATCGTGTTGACCGTCAAACTTTTTGGTGAGACTCTGGAATCCCCGCGCACCTTAGCTGTTTGGCATGTAAGAACGGCAGCAAGACAAGAAGTGCCAAGCACCGCGGGTGCGATTCCCTCACGACCCACACCGCTTCGGTCGGTCACTCAGTGTGGAGGACCATCCATCATGGCAAAGGCGCTTCTCGGTTACGTCGGCGGCAGCGACCCGCGACTCCTCGCCGAGATGCGACGGCTCCAGCAGCGCGTCCAGGATCTTGAATCCGAGCTCGGCCGGATCCAGGCCGAGAACGACGCGCTCGCGGCTGCCGCTTCTCACGATTCGCTCCTGGAGAGCATCGACGTACCCCAGGCGGAGCCTGCGCTCACCTGACCACATCCAAAGACGTACGTGGTCGGGCTGCCGTGACAGCCGCTTGACAGAGATATGCAAGGGACGCTTCGGCGTCCCTTCTTTCTTTTCTTGCCTGCTCCGGACCCGACCCCCCGCGCACCGAAGCGCTTTCTTAACGTCTGATGTGCCCTGCACCTTCATCGGTGAAACCGTGGGTTCATGGAGTGAGACAGGGGCGCCCGGTAGAGTCCGACGGCGTGCACCTCAAGGCTCTGACCCTGCGCGGGTTCAAATCGTTCGCCTCGGCCACCACGCTGCGCTTCGAGCCGGGCATCACCTGCGTCGTGGGTCCCAACGGTTCGGGCAAGTCCAATGTCGTGGACGCCCTGAGCTGGGTCATGGGCGAGCAGGGCGCCAAGTCGCTGCGTGGCGGCAAGATGGAGGACGTCATCTTCGCGGGCACCACCGGGCGCCCGCCGCTCGGCCGCGCCGAGGTGTCGCTGACCATCGACAACTCCGACGGGGCGCTCCCCATCGAGTACGCCGAGGTCACCATCACGCGGATCATGTTCCGCAACGGCGGCAGCGAGTACCAGATCAACGGCGACACCTGCCGGCTGCTCGACATCCAGGACCTGCTCTCCGACTCCGGCATCGGTCGCGAGATGCACGTCATCGTCGGCCAGGGCCAGCTCGACTCCGTGCTGCACGCCGACCCCATGGGCCGCCGCGCCTTCATCGAGGAGGCCGCCGGCGTCCTCAAGCACCGCAAGCGCAAGGAGAAGGCGCTGCGGAAGCTGGACGCGATGCAGGCCAATCTGGCCCGCGTGCAGGACCTGACCGACGAACTGCGGCGGCAGCTGAAGCCGTTGGGCAGGCAGGCCGCCGTCGCGCGGCGGGCCGCCGTCATCCAGGCGGATCTGCGGGACACCCGGCTGCGGCTCCTCGCCGACGATCTCGTACGGCTGCGGGAGGCGCTCAGCGCCGAGGTCGCCGACGAGGCCGAGCTGAAGCGGCGCAAGGAGACCGCCGAGGAAGAGCTGAAGAAGGCCCTCCAGAAGGAGGGGCACCTGGAGGACGAGGTGCGCCGGCTGACGCCGCGGCTGCAGCGGGCGCAGCAGACCTGGTACGAGCTGTCGCAGCTCGCCGAGCGGGTGCGCGGCACCGTCTCGCTGGCCGACGCCCGGGTGAAGAGCGCCACCTCCGCGCCCACCGAGGAGCGGCGCGGCCGCGACCCCGAGGACCTGGAGCGCGAGGCCGCCCGGGTGCGCGAGCAGGAGGCCGAACTGGCAGCCGCCCTCGAAGCGGCGCAGACCGCGCTGGAGGAGACGGTCTCCCACCGGGCCGAGCTGGAACGGGAGCTGGCGGTCGAGGAGCGCCGGCTCAAGGACGTCGCCCGCGCCATCGCCGACCGCCGCGAGGGTCTCGCCCGGCTCCAGGGCCAGGTCAACGCGGCCCGCAGCAGGGCCGCGTCCGCACAGGCCGAGATCGACCGGCTGGCCGCCGCCCGGGACGAGGCACAGCAGCGGGCCGTCGCCGCGCAGGAGGAGTACGAGGAGCTGAAGGCCGAGGTCGACGGCCTCGACGCCGGTGACGAGGAGCTCGTGCGGCAGCTGGAGGACGCCAAGTCGGCCCTCGCCGGCGCCGAGGCCGCAGCGTCCGCCGCCCGCGAGGCCGCGACCTCCGCCGAGCGCAAGCGGGCCGCCGTCGCCGCCCGCCGCGAGGCGCTGGCCCTCGGGCTGCGCCGCAAGGACGGCACCGGGGCACTGCTCGGCGCGAAGGACCGGCTGACCGGACTGCTCGGGCCGGCCGCGGAGCTGCTGACCGTGGCGCCGGGGTTCGAGGTGCCGGTGGCCGCGGCCTTCGGTGCCGGGGCCGACGCGATCGCCGTGGCCTCGCCCGCCTCCGCCGCCGAAGCGATTCGCCTGCTGCGCAAGCAGGACGGGGGGCGGGCCGCGCTGCTCCTCGCGGGCGACGCGGCCGACGCCACAAATGCCCCCGACGCCGCCTCGGGGAGCGAGGGACCGAGCAGCCCCCCGTACGCCGCCGAACTGGTCCGCGGACCGGCCGAGTTGATGCCCGCCGTGCGACGGCTGCTGCGCGGCATCGTGGTCGTGGGGACCCTGGAGGACGCCGAGGACCTGGTCTACGCGCGGCCGGAGCTGACCGCCGTGACCGCCGAAGGGGACCTGCTCGGGGCGCACTTCGCGCAGGGCGGCTCGGCCGGGGCGCCCAGCCTCCTCGAGGTGCAGGCGTCCGTCGACGAGGCCGCCGCCGAGCTGGAGCAGCTCGCGGCCCAGTGCGAGGAGCTGGCCGGGGCGCAGCGCGCCGCGGGGGAGCGGCGCACGGAGTGTGCCGCGCTCGTCGAGGAGTTGGGGCAGCGGCAGCGGGCCATAGAGCGGGAGCGGTCCGGGCGGGCCCAGCAGCTGGGCCGGCTCGCCGGGCAGGCGCGGGGAGCTGCGGGGGAGGCCGAACGCAGCGCCGCCGCCGCGGCCAAGGCGCAGGACGCCCTGGAGAAGGCCGCGATGGACGCCGAGGAGCTGGCCGAGCGGCTCGCCGTCGCGGAGGAGCAGGCCCCCTTCGGGGAAGGCGGGGACGAGGAACCCGACACGTCCGTGCGGGACCGGCTCTCCGCCGACGGTGCCAACGCGCGGCAGACGGAGATGGAGGCGCGGCTCCAGGCCCGTACGCACGAGGAGCGGGTCAAGGGGCTCGCGGGCCGGGCCGACTCCCTCGACCGGGCCGCCCGCGCCGAACGCGAGGCACGCGCGCGTGCCGAGCGGCAGCGGGCCCGCCTGAAGCACGAGGCCACCGTCGCCGAGGCCGTCGCGTCCGGCGCCCGGCAGCTGCTCGGGCACGTGGAGGTGTCCATCGCGCGGGCCGACGCGGAGCGGACCCTCGCCGAGCGGGCCAAGGCCGCGCGGGAGCAGGAGCTCGTCGCCGAGCGGACCCGGGGCCGTGATCTCAAGGCGGAACTCGACAAGCTGACGGATTCGGTCCACCGCGGCGAGGTACTCGGCGCCGAGAAGCGGCTGCGGATCGAGCAGCTGGAGACCAAGGCGCTGGAGGAACTGGGTGTCGAACCGGCCGGGCTCGTCGCGGACTACGGTCCCGGACAGCTCGTGCCGCCCTCGCTCCCCGCCGAGGGGGAGGAGCTGCCGGAGGACCCGGAGCACCCGCGGAACAAGCCGCGGCCGTTCGTCCGGGCGGAGCAGGAGAAGCGGCTCAAGTCAGCCGAACGGGCGTACCAGCAGCTCGGGAAGGTCAATCCGCTGGCCCTGGAGGAGTTCGCGGCGCTGGAAGAGCGCCACAAGTTCCTCAGTGAGCAACTGGAGGACCTCAAGAAGACCCGGGCCGACCTCCTTCAGGTCGTGAAGGAGGTCGACGAGCGTGTGGAGCAGGTCTTCACCGAGGCCTACCGGGACACGGCCCGGGAGTTCGAGGGCGTCTTCGGCCGGCTCTTCCCGGGCGGCGACGGCCGGCTGATCCTGACCGATCCCGACAACATGCTCACCACGGGCGTGGACGTCGAGGCCCGTCCGCCGGGCAAGAAGGTCAAGCGTCTGAGCCTGCTCTCCGGCGGTGAGCGGTCGCTGACCGCCGTGGCGTTGCTGGTCTCCATCTTCAAGGCGCGGCCCAGCCCGTTCTACGTGATGGACGAGGTCGAGGCCGCCCTCGACGACACCAACCTGCAGCGGCTCATCCGCATCATGCAGGAGCTGCAGGAGCCTCGCAGCTGATCGTGATCACGCACCAGAAGCGCACGATGGAGGTCGCCGACGCGTTGTACGGCGTCTCCATGCAGGGCGACGGGGTGTCGAAGGTGATCAGCCAGCGGCCGCGGTCAGCTGCTGCGGGTTGGCGCCGAGTCATGTCTCAAGTCTTGAGCTCAAGCTGTGCTACTTCCATGCCGAAAAGTCACGACACCACCTGTTGACTTCGAAAGCTGAAGGCATAGTCTCTGCGACGTTGCTTTTACCTTCAGGTGGTGGGCGGCGCGAGCTTGTGCGCCACTGGAGCGCAACCGAAGGGCTCGCCCCACGGCGAGCGAGGCCGGTGGCCCGAGGAGCACACGTCGACCAGCACTGCGCTGCACGCAGCCGGGCGCCCGGGCACGCCCAGCCCGACCACCTCGGCCACGTCGCCTTCATCGCGGCCGCGGCCGCCATGGGCGGCTTCCTCTTCGGCTACGACAGCGCCGTCATCAACGGCGCGGTCGAGGCCATCCGCGACCGCCAGCGACGCGTCGGCTCCGCCGCGCTCGCCAGGTCATCGCCATCGCGCTGATCGGCTGTGCGATCGGCGCGGCGACCGCAGGCCGGATCGCCGACCGCATCGGCCGGATCCGCGCTGCATGCAGATCGCGGCGGTCTCTTCACCGTCAGCGCCGTCGTTCCGCGCTGCCGTTCGCACTGTGGGACCTCGCGTTCTGGCGGATCATCGGCGGCTTCGCCATCGGCATGGCGTCCGTGATCGGCCCGGCCTATATCGCCGAGGTCGCCCGCCGCGTACCGGGCCGTCTTGGCTCCTTCCAGCAGGCCGCGATCGTCATCGGCATCGCGATCTCGCAGCTCGTCAACTGGGGCCTGCTGAACGCTCGCGGGCGGCGACCAGCGCGGCGAGCTGATGGGCCTGGAGGCCTGGCAGTCATGCTCGGCGTCATGGTCATCCCGGCCGTCCTCTACGGCCTGCTGTCCTCGCGATCCCCGAGTCCCCGCGCTACCTGATCTCCGCCGGCAAGGAGGAGAGAGGCCAAGAAGTCCTGGAGGAGGTCGAGGGCAAGGAGGTCGACCTCGACGCCGGGTCGCCGAGATCCACACGGCCATGCGCAGCGAGCACAAGTCCACCTTCGAGGACCTGCTCGGCGCAGCTGCTTCTTCAAGCCGATCGTCTGGGTCGGTATCGGCCTGTCGGTCTTCCAGCAGTTCGTCGGTATCAACGTCGCGTTCTACTACTCCTCGACGCTGTGGCGGTCCGTTGGCGTCGACCCGACCGACTCGTTCTTCTACTCGTTCACGACGTCGATCATCAACATCATCGGTACCGTCGTCGCGATGATCTTCGTCGACCGGATCGGCCGCAGGCCCCTGGCCCTCGTCGGCTCCGTCGGCATGGTGATCGGGCTCGCCCTCGAGGCCTGGGCGTTCAGCTACGACCTCGTCGACGGCAAGCTGCCGAGCACGCAGGGCGCTAGGGTCGCCCTGATCGCGGCGCACGCTCTTCGTCTTCTTCTTCGCGATGTCGTGGGGCGTCGTCGTCTGGGTCTTCCTCGGCGAGATGTTCCCGACCAACATCCGCGCCGCGGCGCTCGGCGTGGCCGCCTCGGCCCAGTGGCTCGCCAACTGGGCGATCACCGCGAGCTTCCCGTCGCTGTCCGAGCTGGAACCTCTCCGCGACGTACGTCATCTGCACGATCTTCGCCGCGCTCTCCATCCCCTTCGTGCTCAAGCTCGTCAAGGAGACCAAGGGCAAGGCACTGGAGGAGATGGGCTGACCCCCGCTCCTCCCGCGAGACCCGGGGGACGGGTCAAGTCCCCGCTGCCGGCCCCCCGTTGACGTCGCCGCCCTCTCACCCGCCTCGCGCGGACCGGAGGGCGGCGTCGTCATGTCGCGAGGTCGATTCCCGGCCACGCGTCCCGACGGCGAATTCGAGGCGCGGTCCCCGGTATCCGTGCGGCGTCGAGGATCCCTGCTCAGTCCTTGAGCCGCGGCAGCACGCTCTCGCAGTACAGCCCGAGGCTGCGCCAGCCCTCGTCGAGGCATGCCGCCGCTCAGTGGATGCAGTGACGTAGTTGTCGAGGCCCTGCGCCAGGCACCGTCGGGCGTGACGATCCGGTACACGCCCTCGGCGCGCAGCTCCTCGACCGTCGTGGCGCCCGAGCGCACCGCCGACTTGATGTCCTGCGACTGCGCGACGCGTAGGTCCGCGCCTCGTGCAGGAGAGTGCGCGCCGTGCTCGGCCCAGGTGCGGTCGCGTCCTCGGAGAGGTGCAGGAGCGGGGTCGTCTCGCCGCTATCATGGTCCAGCCACTCGGTCCCGTACTCGACCAGGCGCTCCTTGTAGTACGTCTCAGCTGTCCGGCAGGTGCGCGCTCGGGAAGAAGGAGGCCGAGCCGGGCCGCCCGGCGCGCGCCGCCTGCGAGGAGCCGCCGACCAGCAGGAGCGGACGGGCTACGGTGAACGGGCGCGGGGTGACGCGGACCCGGCACGCCCCCGGAACGTGAACTCCTCGCCGGTCCACGCCGTCAGCAGCGTCTCGAGCAGCTCGTCCTGGAGCCTCGCCGCGCCGCTTCCACTCCACGTCGATCTGCGCGTCCTCCGCGCCGGTAGCCGGTCGGCGACCGTCTCAGGCGTCCGCCGCTCGCCGGGTCCGGTACGGCGATGTCCTCGGCGAGCCGCAGCTGGATCGTGCAGCGGGCCGATGATCGCCGAGACCGTGACTCGCGATGCGGCGGGTGGCGCCGAAGACCGCGCGCCGCGAAGGTGAAGGGCGAGGGCACGCGCAGTTGCTGGCGACCCCGTGGTGCTCCTCGGTCTGGACGGTGTCGATGCTCCCGGTCGTCGGCGTACGCCGCCATCTCCACGTGCACCGCGCTTGTGGCGGGAAGGCAGCTCAGCGGCTCGGCGCACCGGCGGGGTCGACCAGGTTGAACCGTGCGGCGGACACGGGCATGCGACGAGTCCCCTTCACACGGACTCGGGTGAAGCGGGACGGTAGCGACGGAGCGTCAGACAGCCAGGGCCGCGGACTCCTCGGCCAGACCAATCGTCCGTGCGCCGTCGTGGTGTCCGCTGGCTTTCGGCAGGGCCAGGTAGAGCAGTCCTGAGGCGACGATCGTGACGACCCAGCCGAGGCCGTGCTCGCGATGAAGTTGTTCGAGGCGAGCGGTCCGTAGGTCGGTCGGAGGACGTGAAGCGCAGCCCGCTCACCAGGCCGACCGCCCACGCGATCACCGCCGCGGGGGAGAAGCCGCCCTTGTACCAGTAGGCGCTGGTGCGGAGTCGTGTCGATCGGGGCGGCGCCGTCAGATAGTGCCTGCGCTTGGTACATGTCCGCACCGAAGACGCCGGCCCACGCGGAGAAGGCACGACCGCGAGCAGCGAGAGGAACGCGATGGACGACCCATGCGGGCTGGTCGCGACGAGCATCAGGAGTGGCGCCGAAGACCAGCGAGATCAGCGCGTTGATGGACACGGCCCAGTGGCGCGGGACCTTGAAGCCGAGCGTCTGGCGGTGAAGCCGGCCGAGTCACATCGACATCGCGTTGATCAGCAGCATGCCGACCAGGGCGATCAACAGGTACGGCACCGCGATCCACATCGGCAGGATCTCGCCGAGGAAGGAGACCGGGTCGGGGCGTTCGCCAGGTCCGGCACGGAGACCGCCATGACGGCACCCATCAGGACGCATCGGCAGCACGACGATTCCGGCGCCGCCGATCGAGTTCCCGACGATCGCCCTCGACGAGGCCGTGCGCGGCAGGTAGCGCGTGAAGTCGGGGGAGGACGGGATCCAGCTGACGCCGCCCGCGGCGATCATGCCGATGCCCGCGACCATCAGCGACGTCGAGCCGGCGGGCCGCCCGAAGACCTCGGACCAGTCGGTGTCGATGATCAGGCACACCGGGACCAGGACCGAGAAGATACCGAAGAGGTACGTCGCGTACTTGTTGCACTTCATGCACGGCGTTGATGCCGAGGCCCGAGATCGCGAACGTGGCGACCACGAAGCACAGCAGCGTGACGATCACCAGGAGTCGTTCTGCTGATGTCGAACAGGATGTCCAGGACGGTGAGCACGGCGTACGCGCCCGTCACCGCGTTGATCGTCTCCCAGCCAGCGGGCCACCCAGATCAGCGAGCCGGGCGGCGGGTTGCCGCGCTGCCCGAAGACCGCGCGGGACAGGGCCATGCCGGGGCGCCGCCGCGCTTGCCCGCGATGCCGATGAGACCGACGAGGCCGTACGGCACGATCGGCGCCGCGATCGCGACGACGAGGGCCTGCCAGAAGTTGAGCTTGTACGCCACGACGAGGCTCGCGCCCATCGTGAGCAGCAGCACGCTGATGTTGGCCGCGACCCACGTAGGGAAGAGCTCGCGGGTCTGGGCGGTGCGCTCGGAATCGGGGACGGGCTCGATGCCGCGCGTCTCAGGGCGCCTTCGGATTCGCGGTCTTGCTCATGCGGTGGGGTTCCGTGCCTCTGTGGGGTGGGGCGGGGATGACCACGGGGAGGGTGATCGCGATGGACTCTACGCGCGTTGACGCGGCCTCTTCCATCGTACTTTAGTCCGAGTCGTCCCTCCGGTTCCGTATGTTCTTTGGAGGAAGCAACCAGAACGGCCTCGCGCAGGCCCCATGGCTGATACTGGACGGGTTATGCGACATCGTCATCCTTGCTGTATGGTCATCGCCGTGGTCGTGATCGGCGCGCTCGGCGGGCGTCGTGGTCGGCAGTCGCAGGAAGAAGCAGCTGCCCCCGCCGCTCGGCGCCCGACATCACCGCCGCTCCGCCGGCCGAGCCGCACGTCGGCGACGAGGCCGAGACACCGCGCGACGAGGCGCGCCGCGCACGATCGAGGAGGTCGACCTCCCGGCTGCCGAGCCGGCCACCGAGGAGGTCGTCGAAGAAGCTCCGACGGCTCCGGCCGCACCCGAGATCGAGGTGCCGGAGCCGACCGCGGGCCGCCTGGTGCGGCTGCGCGCCCGGCTGTCCCGCTCGCAGAACGCGCTCGGCAAGGGGCCGCTGACGCTCCTGTCGCGCGAGCACCTCGACGAGGACACCTGGGAGGAGATCGAGGACACCCTGCTCACCGCCGACGTCGGTGTGCAGCCCACCACGGAGCTGGTCGAGAACCTGCGCGAGCGCGTGAAGGTGCTCGGCACCCGCACGCCGGACGAACTGCGCGGCCTGCTCCGCGAGGAGCTGCTCAAGCTGCTCGTGCCCGGGTTCGACCGCTCCGTGAAGACGGACTCGAACCTGGACACGCCGGGCATCGTGATGGTCGTCGGGGTCAACGGCACGGCAAGACCACCACCACCGGCAAGCTCGCCCGCGTCCTGGTCGCCGACGGCAGAACGTCGTGCTGGGCGCCGCGGACACCTTCCGGGCCGCCGCCGCCGACCAGCTGCAGACCTGGGGCGAGCGCGTCGGCGCCCGCACCGTGCGCGGCCCCGAGGCGGCGACCCGGCGTCCATCGCCTTCGACGCCGTCAAGGAGGGCATCGAGGCGGGCGCGGACGTCGTGCTCATCGACACCGCCGGGCGTCTGCACACCAAGACCGGTCTGATGGACGAGCTCGGCAAGGTCAAGCGCGTCGTCGAGAAGCACGCCCCGCTCGACGAGGTGCTGCTGGTGCTCGACGCGACGACCGGGCAGAACGGGCTCGTGCAGGCCCGGGTGTTCGCCGAGGTCGTCGACATCACCGGCATCGTGCTGACCAAGCTGGACGGCGCTGGCCAAGGGCGGCATCGTCGTGGCCGTGCAGCGGGAGCTGGGCGCGCCGGTGAAGCGTGGGTCTCGGCGAGGGGCGGACGATCTGGCGCCGTTCGAGCCTGAGTGCGCTCGTGGATGCGTTGATCGGGGAGTAGGCGCTCCGCTTGCGGGGTCCGATCGTGTGCCCGTGATGGGTGTGTGCTGGGGCGCGTGCCCGATGTGGTGCGTGCGCCGTGTGTGGATCTCGCGTCGTGGGGTGTTCTGTGTGTGTGGACTGCGGGGCCGTTGCGGCTGGTCGCGCAGTTCCCGCGCCCCTCAGGCCCGTGTGTGGCTGGGCGTGTGAGTTCGGCGCGCCCCTTTCAGGGCTCTGTGTGTCGCCGGTCGTGGAGTTGCGCGCGTCCTCTTTCGGGGCCCGTGTGTGGCTGGTCGCGCAGTTCGCGCCCCTTTCAGGGGCGCTGTTTTTACGTGCAGGGGGACCTGTGGGCCACGTAGGCCAGGGTGCCGAGTGGAGCAGGCGTGCTCTGGGGTGAGTTGTGCTGCGGTGTCCAGGGACGGGCGCGCAGCCAGGACGTGGGGCCTAGGCCCGCGCGGTCCGAGGGCGGGGCCGTGATACGTACGCGCCGGCGCCCAGCGCGCGTGCAGGTCGAGGGACGCGTCGTCCCAGCCCATGCGGTAGAGCAGGGCGGGGAGCTCGGCGGCCGCGCCGCGCGACGAAGCAGTGCGCGCGGCCCTCGTGGCGACGACCGGGCCCAGCGGCGGCCCCATGCGCTCCAGGCGGGTCAGGGCGCGGCGGCCATCGGCCGGCTCGACGTCGGGCGATGTCGAAGGCGCGGCCCACGAGCAGCACCGCGGCGCCGAGGGAACCGTCCCGCAGGACTCGGTCACCTCGTCGAGCGTGGCGCCCGCCGGCACCACCGCCGCCGGGTCGAGCGGGCGCGCGCCCGGTGCCGGGCAGTCCGCCTTGCCGCAGGAGCACGCGCCGCCGCGGCACGCGCGCCCGGCACCACGTCCCAGCCCCACAGTCCGGTGAACTCCGCCACCGTGGTGCAGTCCGAAGCGCGGCCGGACGTGCGGCCGCGGCGACGTGAGCCGGAGCGCGCATCTCGCGAGTGCCGCCGATCGTGAAGCCCATGCGCACCTCCGGCGGGTCCTGCGCGTCGGTGGTTACGTGACGGAATCGATCGTGACCCGGATTGCGCACGCCGCCTGGTATCGTGACGGCGCCGCGACGTGCTCGAGGGTGGTGCGCCCCGTGCCACGCGCTCCCGGCGCACACCGTTCGCAGTTCCAGTTGTCCATGTCAAGTGAATCGCGTGTGGCCGCCGCTGAGTTCATTCGAAGGGGTGGCGAATGAGGTGGCGTTTCCGGGCTCGCCCTCGCCGGAGGGGTGATCGTAGGATTACTTTCAGCGCATCGAACCCTGAGGGTGAGTGCACCCGTGTGGGCATGCCGCAGGCAAGTCGGTTTCCTGTTCGAGGAGTGACAACTGCCGGACGGGAGGCCGTGGTTGACGCCGGCGCTCCTGGTAGGGCTTGCTGACAAGAGTGGCCGACACAGGACTTGGCGTTGAGTCGCCTAAGAGGCTTCAGGGATGGGGGCGTTCCAGTGGGCGGCAGCGGCGGAAGCGTGATGAACGCTGAGAAGCGCCCGAACGAACCGCTCGGCTCGTGGTTCGTGCGCAGTGGCTGGTCCAAGGGCGAGCTGGCGCGCCAGGTGAACCGCCGGGCACGACAGTTGGGCGCGAACCACATCTCGTCGACGCTCGCGGCGCGGCGCTGGCTGGACGGGAGAACCCGCGCGAGCCGATCCCCGCGCATCCTCAGCGAGCTGTTCTCCGAGCGGTTCGGCTGCGTCGTCGCCGTCGAGGACCTCGGCCTGCGCGCCGCGCACCAGTCGCCCTCGGTGTCCGGCGTCGACCTGCCGTGGACCGGACCGCGAGACCGTGGCGCTGATCGGCGAGTTCTCGCGCAGCGACGCCTGATGTCTCGCGCGCCGCGGCTCGCTCGGCAGCTCCCTGGCGGCCTCGCCGCGGGCCGCTCGACTCATCGAGCCGATGCAGCGCCGGCTGAGTGCCGACGCCAAAGCGGCAGCTCGTCGAAGCGAAGCCCGAGCCTCGAGCAGCCGGCCACGCGCCGCGGCAACCGGCCGTCCAAACCGGAGCTGGACCTCCTGGAGTCCACCACCGTCATGTTCCGGCAGTGGGACGCCCAGTGCGGCGGAGGCCTGCGCCGCTAGGCGGCCGTGGGGCAGCTGCACGTGGTCGCCTGACGCCTCAGGAGTCCCAGCCCGAGAGCACCGTGCGCGCGCCTGTTCAAGGTCGCTGCCGAACTCGCGGAGCTGGCCGGCTGGACGAGCTACGACGTCGGCCTGCAGCCCACCGCCCAGAAGTACTTCGTGCTCGCCCTGCACGCCGCCAAGGAAGCGGGCGACAAGCCGCTCGCTCGTACGTCCTCAGCAGCATGAGCCGCCAGATGATCCACCTCGGCCGCCCCGAGGACGCCCTGGAGCTCATCCACCTCGCCCAGCGACGGCGGCCGCGACTGCGCCAGCCCCCGCACCCAGTCCATGCGTAGCATGCGATGGAGGCCCGCGCGTACGCGAACATGGGGCGGCCCGGCAGGTGCCGGCGCGCCGTGCGGATCGGCCGAGGAGACCTTCACCGACGCGGACGACTGGGACGATCCGATCCCGACTGGATCCGCTTCTTCTCCGAGGCCGAACTGCACGGGGAGAACGGCCGCTCGTTCCGCGACCTCGCCTACGTCTGCCGCCGGGCGCAGCGCGTACGCGTCGATGGCCGAGCCGCTGATGCGGCGCGCCGCCGAGCTCGTTCCAGAGGAAGGATGCCGAGCACCAGCGTTCGTACGCGCTGAACCTCATCGGCATGGCCACGGTGCACCTGCTCCAGAAGGAGCCGGAGCGAGGCCACGACTCCCGGCCGGCGACGCACTCGGCATCGCCAGGAAGGTGCGCTCGAGCGGGTCGCGCACCCGAGTCCGCAAGACCGTCGACACCGCCGTGCGGGATTTCGGGACGTCGCCGAGGTCATCCAGCTGACCGAGCAGCTCGCCGTGCACCTGCCCGAGACCGCCGCCGAAGCGGCGGTCTGACCCCGATCCCTGGGATCACGCCCGCGACCCCGGCCGCGACCACGATCGTCCCGAAACAGCTCGACTCGGCTCCCCACGCCAGGTCATCGAGGACGGACGGCCGCGGTCGGCGCCGTCCGCGGAAGTTCCGCCACGATAACGATCGGCGGACCCGCCATCCGGCAGTTCATTGACGCGTAACACCCAGGACCTCTTCGTCACTGCGGCGAAACATCGAGGGGCGCCCACGGAAACCGCGCTGGGCCAAAGTCTGGCGCATAACAGGCCCACCCCTCATGACCGCTTCAGGCTTGCGCCCGCACGGGGCCGTACCAACGACGAGGAGACGCCGATGGCATCAGCCATCACGCTTGCGGCGGACGCACCCACACTGTCGTCCGCCAACACAGGCTTCATGCGCTGATCTGTTCCGCCCTGGTGATGCTCTATGACCCCGGGCCTGGCCTTCTTCTACGGAGGCATGGTCCGCGTCAAGAGCACATCCTGAACATGCTGATGATGAGCTTCATCAGCCTCGGGATCGTCACGATCCTGTGGGTGCTGCACGGCTTCTCTCTCGCATTCGGCACCGACAAGGGATCGCTGATCGGCTGGGACGGCGACTTCGTCGGCCTCAGCGGGATCGGACTGACCCAGCTCTGGGACGGCTACACCATCCCGATCTACGTCTTCGCCGTCTTCCAGCTGATGTTCGCCATCATCACGCCCGCCGGATAAGCGGTGCCCTCGCGGACCGCGTGAGTTCAGCGCCTGGGCCCTGTTCGACCGCGCTGTGGGCCACCATCGTCTACTTCCCGTCGCCCACTGCGTGGGGGACCGGCGGCTGGGCCTTCGACCTCGGCGTGATCGACTTCGCCGGTGGTACGTGCCGTGCACATCAGCGCCGCTGCCGCCGCTCGGCGTGATCCTCGTCATCGGCGAAGCGCGTCGGCTTCAAGAAGGACCCGATGCGCCGCACGCCGCTGCCGTGTGACGCACGCTCGGCGCCGGCCTGCTGTGGGCGCTCGGCTGGTCTCGGCTTCAACGCCGGCTCGCGCTCGGCAGCGACGACGGCGTCGGCGCGCTGATGTTCGTCAACACCCAGGTCGCCACCGCCGCCGCGATGCTCGCCTGGCTGGCCTACGAGAAGCTGCGCCCGCGGCGCTTCGCCTCTCGGTGCCGCCTCGTGCCGTGTCGCCGGCGCTCGTCGCGATCGCTCTTCCGGTGGGTCCTGCTCGCCGCTCGGCGCGATCGCGATCGGCGCTCATCGTCGGTGTAGCTGTGCGCCATGGCCGTGGGCCTCAAGACAAGTCGCCTACATGACGACTCTCGACGCCGTCGGTGTCCACCCGTCGGCGGCATCGTCGGCTCCCTCCGATCGGCTCTTCGCCACCGGCGGCGGTCAGTCCGACGCGGCGTGTGGGCCTCTTCTACGGCGGCGGCCTCCTCGCCCAGCCGTGGAAGCAGCCGCGGGTGCCGCGCGCGTCCTCGCGTACTCAGCTACGTCGCCTCCAGCGATCCTCGCCTTCCTGATCGACAAGACGATCGGTATGCGGTGGCCAGCGAGGACGACGAGGTCTCCGGCATCGACCAGGTCGAGCACGCCGAGACCGCGTACGACTTCAGTGGCGCGGGCGGCGGCACCGCGGCCCGAACGGCCGTGCCCGCAAATCTCGGTCGCCGCTGCCAAGGACTCCAAGAAGGTGGACGCATGAAGTCTCATCACCAGCGGGCCGCTCGGGCCGCGCACCGGCTCGACGAGATCAGCGAGGCCCTCCAGGCCTTCGGCGTCCAGGGCCTGACCGTAGACCGAGGCCAGCGGCTACGGCCGCCAGCGCGGCCACACCGAGGCCTACCGTGCCGAGTACACGTCGACCTGGTGCCCAAGATCCGCATCGAGGTGCTGGTCGAGGACGACGACGCCGAGCAGCGGATCGACGTCGTGAGTGAAGGCGGCAGCGACCGGCAAGATCGACGGCGAGTGTCTGGGCGGTCCCCGCCGAGACTCGCCGTCCGGGTCCGACCGGCTGAGCGCGCGCGGACCGACGCTGCTGTAACCGATCGTTCGCGGACGGAACGGGAGTCCTGCTCGGGCGACGAGTAGGTGAACGACGCACGGACCGGGAGCACGGACGACGAAGGCTCCTGCACCCAGCGGCTAAGTGCGTGCGTGCCCGGCCGCGCCTCCTCCAGGGAGGCGCGGTCCGGGCCGCCGCGCCGTTCGGCGGTCCTCGCGGAGCTCTCACCGACGACCGGTCTCACCGAACTCTCGGCAGCGACCTCCGCGGGTGTCTCCCTGGTCGCCGCCGGCGGATACGGCCGCGGTGAACTCTCCCGCGCAGCGACCTCGACCTGCTCCTGCTGCACGACGGCAGCGCGGACCACGGCGAGGTCGCCGCGCTCGCCGACCGCATCTGGTACCCCGTCTGGGATCTGGGCCTCGCCCTCGACCACTCCGCTGCGCGACCCCGGCGGAGGCGCGCAAGACCGCGGGCGACGACCTCAGGTAGCAGCTCGGCCTGCTCGACGCCCGGCACGTCGCCGGTGACCTCGTGACCTGACCGCGGGCCTGCGCACCGCCGTCCTCGCGGACTGGCGCAACCAGGCGCCCAAGCGCCTGCCGGAACTGCGCGAGCTGTGCGAGGAGCGCGCCGAGCGCCAGGGCGAACTGCAGTATCTGCTCGAACCCGATCTGAAGCGAGGCGCGGGGCGGCCTCCGACGTGACCGCGCTGCGGGCCGTCGCCGCCTCGTGGCTGGCGGACGCGCCGCGCGCGAGGGCCTGGCCGACGCCCGGCGCCGGCTGCTCGACGTGCGCGACGCGCTGCATCTGACCACCGGCCGGGCCACCGACCGGCTCGCCCTCCAGGAACAGGACCAGGTCGCCGCCGAACTCGGCTCTGCTGGACGCCGACACCCTGCTGCGCCAGGTCTACGAGGCCGCGCGCACCGTCTCCTACGCCAGCGACGTGACCTGGCGGGAGGTGGGCCGCGTCCTCAAGTCCCGTGCCGTGCGGCCCCGGCTGCGCGCCATGCTCGGCGGCGGCAGCCGGTCGGCGCCGGTCGAGCGGTCCCCTGCTCGCCGAGGGCGTCGTCGAGATGGACGGCGAGGTGGTGCTGGCCCGCGCCGCCAAGCCCGACCGGGACCCGTGCTCCCGCTGCGGGCCGCCGCCGCTGCCGCACAGGCCGGTCTGCCGCTGTCCCTGCACGCGGTGCGGCGGATGGCCGCGGCCGCCCGCCCGCTGCCCACCCCCTGGCCCGCCGAGGCCCTGCGAGCAGCTGGTGACGCCGCTCGGCGCCGGTCGGCCCACCGTCGAGGTGTGGGAGGCACTGGAGGCGGAGGGCCTGATCACCCGGCTGCTGCCGGACTGGGAGCGGTCCGCTGCCGGCAGCGCAACGCCGTGCACACCTGGACCGTCGACCGGCACCTCGTCGAGACCGCCGTCCGCGCCGCCGAACTGACCCGGCGCGTCGGCCGCCCCGACCTGCTCCTGGTCGCGGCCCTGCTGCACGACATCGGGAAGGGCTGGCCGACCACTCGGTCGCGGGCGAGATCATCGCCCGGGACGTCGCCGCGCGGATCGGCTTCGACCGGACCGACGTCGCCGTCCTCGCCTCGCTCGTCCGGCATCACCTGCCGCTCATCGAGACCGCCACCCGGCGCGACCTGGAGGACCCGGCGACCGTGCGCTCCGTCGCCGACGCGGTCGGCTCCGCCGGGACGCTGGAACTCCTGCACGCCCTCACCGAGGCGGACGCGCTGGCCACCGGCCCCGCTGCCTGGTCGTCGTGGCAGCGCGCTCGCTCGTCGCCGATCTGGTCAAGCGGGTCTCGGCGGTCCTCGCCGGGGACGAGCCCGTCGACCCGACGACATCGACCCGACCGCCGAGCAGGAGCGGCTCGCCGTCGAGGCGTTCCGCACCGGGGGGCCCGTGCTCGCGCTGCGGGCGCAGACGGAACCGGTCGCCACGGACGGCGGGAGAGGGGACGCCGCCACGGAACCGGAGCCGCTCGAGCGTCGAACTGCTGATCGCCGTGCCGGACCAGCCCGGGGTGCTGCCGGCCGTCTCCGGTGTCTCGCGATGCACCGGCTCACCGTGCGCACCGCGGAGTTGCGGGCGCTGTCCCTGCCGACGGAATGGGGCGGGGGAGCGACGGAACCCGACGGCAGGGCGGAAGCGGCTCCGTGCTCCTGCTGGACTGGCGGGTCGCCGCCGAGTACGGCTCCCTTCCGCGAGCGCGCGCGGCTGCGCGCCGACCTCGTGCGCGCCCTCGACGGCTCCCTCGACATCGTCGCCCGGCTCGCCGAGCGGGACGCCGCCTACCCGCGGCGGCGCGGCGTGGTGGCGCCGCCGCCCCGGGCGACGGTGGCGTCGGCGGGCTCCCGGCTCGCGACCGTCATCGAGGTGCGGGCCCAGGACGCGCCGGGACTGCTGCACCGCATCGGGCGGGCCCTGGAGCTCTCCGACGTGCGGGTGCGGTCGGCGCACGTCTCCATCGCTGCGGTCTCAACGCCGTCGACGCCTTCTACGTGACCGGTCCCGAAGGGGCTCCGCTGCCGTCGGAGGAGGCCGTGTCGGTGGCCAGGGCACTGGAGGGCGCACTGCGTGGATAGGCGGGTCGGCGGTCGGGGACGACCGGGCCGCTGACCCAACCCGCTCGTCCGGATACCCTGGAGGGCGACCGTCCCAATGCCACCCGACCCGAGGATTCGCTGACCGCCGTGTTCGACACTCTCCGATCGCCTCGCAGCGACATTCAAGAACCTCCGCGGCAAGGGTCGCCTCAGCGAGGCGGACATCGACGCCACGGCGCGCGAGATCCGCATCGCCTTGCTGGAGCCGACGTCGCGCTGCCCGTCGTCCGTGCCTTCATCAAGCAGGTCAAGGAGCGCGCGGCCGGTGCCGAGGTCTCCCAGGCGCTGAACCCCGCCCAGCAGGTCATCAAGATCGTCAACGAGGAGCTCATCGGCATCCTCGGTGGCGAGACCCGCCGGCTGCGCTTCGCCAAGACCGGCCCGACCGTGATCATGCTCGCGGGTCTGCAGGGTGCCGGTAAGACGACCCTCGCGGGCAAGCTGGGCCACGTGGCTCAAGGGCCAGGGGCACTCGCCGCTGCTCGTCGCCTGTGACCTCCAGCGCAACGCCGTCAACCAGCTGCCGGTCGTCGCCGAGCGCGCCGGCGTCGGCATCTACGCCCCGCAGCCGGGCAACGGGGTGGGTGACCCGGTCGAGGTCGCCAAGGACTCCATCGAGTACGCGAAGTCCAAGGTCTACGACGTCGTCATCGTCGACACCGCCGGTCGCCTCGGCATCGACCAGGAGCTGATGCAGCAGGCCGCGGACATCCGCGACGCCGTCAGCCCCTGACGAGGTCCTCTTCGTCGTCGACGCCATGATCGGTCAGGACGCGCGTCAACACGGCCGAGGCCTTCCGCGACGGCGTCGGCTTCGACGGCGTGGTGCTCTCCAAGCTCGACGGTGACGCCCGTGGTGGTGCCGCCCTGTCGATCGCGCACGTCACCGGCCGCCAGATCATGTTCGCCTCGAACGGCGAGAAGCTGGACGACTTCGACGCGTTCCACCGCGACCGCATGGCGTCCCGCATCCTCGGCATGGGCGACATGCTCGCGCTGATCGAGAAGGCCGAGCAGACCTTCTCGCAGCAAGAGGCCGAGAAGATGGCCGAGAAGCTGGCCTCCAAGAGGGCCAGGACTTCACGCTCGACGACTTCCTGGCGCAGATGGAGCAGGTCAGGAAGATGGGCTCCACTCTCCAAGCTGCTCGGCATGCTGCCGGAATGGGCCAGATCAAGGACCAGATCAACAGCCTCGACGAGCGCGACGTCGACCGCACCGCCGCCATCATCAAGTCGATGACCCCGGCCGAGCGCGCCGACGCCACGATCATCAACGGCTCGCGCCGTGCCCGTATCGCCAAGGGCTCCGGTGTCGAGTCAGCGCCGTCAAGAACCTGGTCGAGCGGTTCTTCGAGGCCCGCAAGATGATGCGTCCCGCATGGCGCAGGGCGGCGGCATGCCGATGCCCGATGCCGGGCATGGGCGGCGGTCCGGGCCGGCAGGAGAAGCAGCCGAAGAAGGCCAAGGGCAAGCAGCGCTCCGGCAACCCGATGAAGCGCAAGCAGCAGAGGAGCAGGAGGAGGCCGCTCCGCCGCGAGGCCGCAGGCCAGGCGAGGCGGCGCCCTCGGGCTGCCGGGCGCCGGACAGGACGCCAAGGACTTCGAACTCCCCGACGAGTTCAAGAAGTTCATGGGCTGATTCGGTCGGGCCGGCGGGAAGCGCCGGCCGGGCTGCTGCCATGGGTCGATGACCTTTCCGTACGCGGAGGGACGAGGGCGCTCGCCGCGTGCGGGCGCCCCTCACCTCTGTACGGAGGCGGTCAGGCGGCCCGCGCCGCGGCTTCGCGTATCTCCGTGCCGGCCGCGAGGCCCTTCGGGTCGAGGCCGAGCGCCGCCGCCGCGGTGGCACCCACGTCGGCGAGGCTCGCCGCGTCGGGCAGCAGCTCCACGCCCGGCGCCCCGGGACGGTGGATCAGTACCGGCACGAACTCCCGCGTGTGGTACGCGTGCCCGATCGTCGGATCGTTGCCGTGGTCGCCCGTGACGATCAGCCGGTCGCCGGGCTCGGACAGCAGGGACACCAGCGCCGCGAGGCCCGCGTCGACCTGCTCCAGGATCCGTCCGTACCGCTCGACGTCCTGCTGGTGCCCGGCCAGCATCGCTCTCCTGCACGCTCGCCACGACCAGCGCGTCTCCGTCGGCCCGCACCGCCTCCAGGGTGTGGGCCAGCACCTCCGCCGTGTGTCCACCGCCGGACGCCGCACCGCCGCCTCTTGCAGGCCAGGATGTCCGCCACCACCGCCTTAAGCCGACGGGCGTCACCGGGATGCGCGCAGCGCGCGCGCCAGGTCCGGGAGCCGCCGCGTGGTCCAACTCGGCGCCCAGGTGCTGCACTTGCAGCCCGCCGTTGCGGTAGAAGCCGGTCGCCACCGGCGTGTCCAGGCCGACCGTGCCGCCGTCGCCCGCCCGCACAGAAGTCGCCGAGCGGCCCGTCGGCACGACCGCCACCGCGATGACCCGCGACCGGCGCGACGGCCCGGACCGTACGGGCCACGCCGAGGATGCCGTCAGAAGCCGATAGTCGTCCAGCCGGCCCGACGCGTTCCAGTTGATGCCCGTCCGCCTCCGGGTTGTCGTGCACGGCACGGCCCCGTCGACCAGCAGCAACGGCTTGCCGTCGAGGAGCTCGACCCGGTGCGGTCCGTCAGGGCCCGCGTCACCTGCTCCAGGTGCTCGGCGAGCCGGGCCACCGTCACCCTGCTGAAGTCCGCGCCTTGGCATCATCGTCTGGTGCCCGGCGGGCGTGTCTCGCGGATATCCGAGCGCTGGTCGCCCTGCCCGCGGCGACCGGCGGCAGATGCGTGCGCCGGGCCAGGTCGTGCGCAGGTGCGCAGGCCGAGGCCGGGCGCGCCGAGCACCGGAAGCCGCAGCGGTCTGCCGAACGCCTCCGCGCACCGGTCCAGCACGCTGCCCGCAGGTGTCCGCCGCCACGTCGCCCGGGCGCAGCGCCGGCGTCCGAAGCATCGCGCCGACACCGAATCCGTCCACCACCACGATCACGGTCTTGCTCTGCATGAGGCGGCTCTTTCCTGTGCGCCGAACAGCCCGACGAGCCGTGGCGCCCCGCGGAGAGTCTTCCGCCACACCGCGACCGTCGAGCGCGTCGCGAAGATCTCGTGTACGGAACGCGCAGCAGCGCGGTGTCGCCCCATACGCGGACGTCCGCGTGGGGTGCGGGGCGTCGAGCAGCCGGTAGTAGTCGATGTCTCCGGCGGCGCGTCCTGCACCGGCAGGCGCAGACCGGTGCGGGGAGCAGCGCGCCTTGCCTTGATGTTCGAGCGGGGATAGAAGCCGCCTCCGTGGACCGCGGGCCGGCCGTCCGCGAGGTGTGCGCGACCTCGGTGACGGCCACGTACGCGGAGCTTCTCGGGCCGGCGTGAGGTCGCGGGCGTGCGCAGAGTGGTGCCGGTCAGCGAGTGGCCGGGCTCACCGCGGGTGGCGCCGAGCTCGGCGAGCAGCGCGAGAGCGTGGCCATGGACGCGCGCTGGCGCTGAGCTTGAGGCCGTGGTGCCCGCGGGCGGCCGGTGTCTGGCGGGCCTTGAGGGCGAGTTCGAAGTTCGTGGGGCCGGGGCGCCCGTGGCCGGATCGCACGGTACGCACGGGAACGCGTGTATCGCCCGCGATCCGCATCGCCGGGCAGCCGCTCCAGCGCCGCGGCGAACTCTGTCGATCCCGGCGAGCGGGACCCGCCCTCCTGCGGGTGCACAGGACCCTCGGCGCTCTCCAGGCGGATCAACACGTCCTGCACGAGCAGCCAGCCGCCGCGTGTCGGACACCGCCCTGGCGTTCGCCAGGTCGTGGACCGTCACCGTCCGGGACGCCAGGCCAGCATCTCCGGCAGGTCGCGGCGCGGATCTGCACGAGGTGTCCGAGACTCCCGGCCCGGGCGCCGGTGGCGTGCAGGGTGCGGGCCTCGGGCGGAGTCGATGGCGGCGTACTGCGGATGCGCCGGGCGATGGCCCGATCAGCTCGGGTTGCGGCCGAGCTGCTTGACGACGAACCAGAGGGTGAGACCGAGCCGCTCGGCCTCGGCGGCGGGCAGCCGCGCGTTCCCTCGATCGCGTCGAGGTCCATCACGCCAGGTGTCGGGCGGGATCGCACCGCGCCGGTGGAGGAGGTCGGCCGCGGCGTCGACCAGCTCGTTGCGGGTGAGCGAGGCTGTCGAGGAACACGGTCGGTCAGTCCTTGCTGAGTTCGTGGAGCGAGCGGCGCAGGATGTCGACGACCAGGTCGGCGCCCGCGCGCATCGGAGTTGGTCCGCACCGTCAGTCGGCGAGCTCCGCGTCGTCGAGGGCCGAGCTGGACATGCGCGGTAGAAGAGCGGCGCGATCTCGTACCGGGATTGGAGCCCACCGGATGCGGCGCCGCCCGCAGACCGCGCCGCCACCGCCCACGGCTGGTTCCCGGGCGACGGGCCGGTCGAGCCGGACCAGCGGGCAGCGGTCCTGGGCATTGGCGATCCGGACCTCGGCGACGCCGGCACCTCGCCCGCCGCGAGCCAGCTCGGCCACCTCGGCCCCGACCCATGACTGCAGCGCCCACATCCTGCCGGCACGTGGGTGAGCGCGCAGCGCGTCAGCGCCTGAGTGGCCCTGGACCTGGCCGCGAGTAGTTGTCCCGGCGCACGTGCTCGACCAGGTCCCGGGCGCCGACGACGGTCGCCGACCTTCCGGTCCGTGCGAGCTTGAGCTAGGGCAGGAGCTTAGGAGGCGTCGGCGCCCAGCTCGACACCTGAGGCCGGAACCCGCATCACGGCGTAGTTGTCGTCGACGATGGTGCGCACCCCCGCCGCCCGGCACGCCGCGAGGACCTCGCCCGGGTCGTACGCGTCACCGAGGCGCTGTCTGGTGTGCTGCACGTACGCCCACCGGAAGCGGCCGGAGGCAGGGTGCCTTGCGCAGCGCCCCCATGTCGTTGAAGTCGACTTCCTCGGTGCGGACCCCGATGCCGCGCAGGGTGACCTCGGTGGTGCGGTAGACGGGCGCGCGGTGGATGAGCAGTCGCCCGCGCTCACCGCCCCGTTCAACGCGGCCCTGATCGCGCCCGTGCCCGCGCCCTGGACGAACGCGGCGTCCTCGGCACCGAAGAAGTCGGCGAGCACGGCCTCCACCTGGGCCGTGGTCCGCGGCCGGCCGAGTCCGGGCACGACGCCCGCGTCCGCGGTGAACAGCTCCGTGCCCTCGAAGTGCGCGGCCGTGCACTCCAGGAGCCGGAACTGGCGGGCGCGGCGTCCTCGACGGCGACGGTCGCCAGCGGATGATGATGGCAGGCAGCGAAGGGTCTTCTCGGCTGTCATGTCGGCTGTCGTGGTCAGATCTCCTCCACGCTCGCGCCGGTCAGGAAGCGCAGCGGATTGCGCCGCGTCATCAGGTCGATCAGGTCCTCGTCCACCCCGGCCGCCCGCAGTCGCGGCAGGAAGGAGCGGAACAGATGCCCGTACCCCTGGCCGCCCTCCGCCTCCAGGTACCCGTGCCGGGAGATGTCGCAGCTGAGCAGGGCCCGGTCGGCGTGCCCGGCCTCGATCAGACCGAGCAGCAGCCGCAGCCGCGTGTCGTCGCTCTGGTAGCTCTCCTTGCCGACCGTGTCGAACGCGACGTACGCACCGCTCGCCGCCAGCTCCTTGTGCACGCCGGATCATCGAGAGGTCCTGGTGGCCGATGGAGACGCGGTGCGGGGGCAGGCCCTCGGCGGTGAGCAGTTCCAGCTGGGCGAGGCCGCCGCGCCGCAGAGCTGGGCGTGGGTGGCGACGGACGGCCCGGTGGCGTCCGCGGCCCGCGCCGCGGCGCGCAGGGAAGCGGGTCTCGGCTCGCTCGGCCGGTCGCCGTGACTGCCGACCTCGCCGAGGACGCCGGGCCGGATCCCCGTGCCGTCGAGGCCGCTCTCGATCTCGCGCACGAGGACGTCGGTGAGCCGCTCGACGCTCGCGTCCGCCAACTCCGGTGCGTGGAAAGGCTCGTAGTACCAGCCGGTGGCCGCGACGACCGCGACCCGGAGTCCCGCGCGATCGCGGCGAGCGCGCGCTCGGGTCGCGGCCATGCCGCGGCAGGTCAGTTCTATGACGAGGGAGAGTCCGAACTCCTCGTGCAGAGCGGCCAGTTCGGTGGTGACCGCCGGGCCGTGCCGCTGCGCGTCGAGGACGGCTGCCCGCCGTCGCCCTTGAGGTCCAGGTCCAGGACGAGGTGCTCATGGGCGAGGGCGGGGCCGCGGACGGCTTCGTGGGAAAGAGGGCCCGTGACGGTGTGGAGGGTGGTGGTGTGCATGGTGGGGGGTGTCCTCTCCGGTGAGTACTGGCCCGGCGGGCGGGCCGTGTCGCGCGGCCTCTTTCGCCTGCCGCTCACTCCCTCAACGGTTCGCGTTCCGCACGAGTTCCACGGAGCGTGACGAATCTTGGGGAAACTTTCACGCAGCGTTACGAGATCGTCGAAAGAGGTGGTTGCCGACGTCGCCGATGCCGGTCCGGCTCAGGCCTTGATCGGGGTGAACAGGTCGAGCCAGTACAGGACGTTGAGCAGGATGCCGCCGACGATCACCGCGGCGGGCGCCGCCGCCATCCGCACGACCGGGCGGCCCATCGCCTCGTTGAGCAGGTACAGCCCGCCCACGATCAGGATGCCGAGGCCCGCGCCCATCGCGTTCGCCGCCATCAGCGAACCAGAACAGGATGGCCAGTTGCAGGGTGTCGGTGATCGCGCTGCGCAGGTGCTCCGAGGAGTCCCGCACGCTCGGCAGCTTGCCGAGGAACTTGCCGATGTACGACAGGGCGAGCACCTCGACCGCGAAGACCAGGGCGCCGACGACGGCCGCGAGGAACGGGTTCGGCATCAGATAGCCGATGGGTGTACACGAGCGTGAAGCCCGCGATGCCGTACGCGCCGGAGGCCGGGGCCGTCGTCGCGATCAGCGGGATGAAGCCGAAGACGCGGTAGAAGTCGACCTGCGCGGCCTCCCCGTACTGCCCCTTGGCGATCAGGAAGCTGGTGGCCTCGCCACCGCCGAATATGTGCATCTGCGCCAGGACGCAGACGCCGGCGCCGAGCACCATGAACAGCGGCAGGTACTTGCGGAGCCGGGCCGCGCTCGCGCTGAACAGGGACGCCATGGGGTCGTCGGCGAGGGCGATCTCCTCGACCCCGTTCGCCCGGTCCGTCTTGCGCTGCCTGAGGTCCTTGGCGACCGCCAGAGCGATCAGCATCAGGACACCGACCGCCATGGCGATGGCTCCCGCGAAGACCTTCGGCCACAGCTTCATCGTCATGACGACCAGGGCCAGTTCGGCCACGCCCGCGATCGCGCCCCACTTGCGTCCGAACTGCTTGGTGATGGCGAGCACCGGGAACAGCGTGAACAGGAACAGGATCGGCGTCGACATCTGCTGCATCGCCGTCAGGAAGTCGACGGGCAGGTCGTGCGCCAGGTTGTTGGCGCCGTTCAGACCGAAGACGACGACCGCGCCCCGAGGCGCCGCCCAGGATCGGCGCGAGCCACTTCTTGGGCGCCAGGATTCCGAGGATGTCGGTGGGCAGGAAGACCAGCCACGGGCTGAGGACGCCCGTGGACAGGGCCATCGGCGCGCCCAGGCCGAAGATGAAGCCGGCGGACAGGCCGAAGGAGCACCGCCGTGGTGGCGCTGCGGGTGGTGCGTCCCTGGATGAAGTCGAGCATGAAGGGGCGCACGCCGTCGTTGAAGACGGCCAGGGCCATGTGCGAGATGAAGGCGGTCAGCGCGCACAGGGCGATCACGGTGAGCTGCTGGGCCAGCGTGAAGTCGAGGTTCGCGCCGGCGGCGAGGACGGTACCGGGGAGGAGTTCATGGCATGTCCCTGCGTGCTCAGGCGCGGGTGGCGATCGCGCGGGCGATCAGCGGCGCGATCCGGTCGATCTGGTCCATGGAGAAGCCGAACACCTTCTTGCCGTCCGCCAGCAGGGTGCCGACCTCTCCTCCTCGGTGGGCACGCCGCGCCCGAAGGTGTGGCAGGCGGCCTGCCCCATCAGGCCGACCAGGACGCCGAGCGATGCCCCGGCCCCGGTGTGGCAGGTGCCCAGGAAGTAGTCGGCCTGGCCCGCGCGCAGCTTCATGGCGGCATCCATGTCGCTGGAGACGGTGACCTCGACGCCGTCGAGCCCCAACTCCTTGATCGTGTTCGCCACTTCTGACCTTGCCGACGCCGCCGGTGAGGATCTTCGTCATGACGGGTTCCTTCTTTCCGTAGTCCCTGCGGACTTCAGTGGGTGGGCTGCTGCGCCAGTACGGCGAGGTGCATGGCCAGGAAGTTGATCTCGGACTCGGGCAGGGTCGCGCCGAGTTCGGCGTGGGCCCGGCGGGACACGCGGCGGGCGCGCTCCACGGCCGCCGGATGGTCGGCCAGCTCGGCGGCGACCTGCTCGTCCGTGAGGAACTGCTCGATCAGGGGCGCCGTCCAGGAGCCGGGTGAGCGCCATCATCAGATGGCTGGTGAGCATCCGGCGCTCTCCTCGGTGACGATGCGGCCCTCGTCCTCCAGAGCGGTCAGCTCGGCGAGTACACGAAGTCGGCGACCTCGGGCCTGACCTGGCCTCCTTCGAGGAACAGCCGGATGCGGAGGGCTAGTTGGTCGTCCATGGGACCTCCCAATCGAGACAGTAACCGGGATTCTGGATTTTGAGGGGGGCCGAAGGTCCCGAGAGGGGATCACGACAGCCCGTCGTCCGTGCGGGTCGTCAGTACGAGGGGATGCGATCGCCTCGCAGCACTTCGGCCTGCAACTGCGCCACCTGGGACAGATCGAGGGCGTCCTGCACCGCGGACAGCGCCTTGGCGCCCTCGGTCCTGCCGATGATCGCCGCGCTGGAGTTGCGCAGCGCCAGATCGCGGGTGACCTCGTCGCCCAGGGGCAGCACGTCCACCTCCATGCCGAGCCGTCCCTGCACCTCGTCGAGGTTCCAGACGGTGGCGTCGGCCTTGTTCTGTGCGAACAGGTCGCGCAGCTGCATGTACGACGACTCGACCCACTGGATGTCCGAGCGCCCCGAGAGGCGCGCTCCGCCAGCATCCGCTGGTCCTCCGACGCGTGGTCGACGGCGACCCGCAGTCCAGGGGCGTCCAGTGAGGCGCCATCGCGCACGAGGAAGCCGTGCGCGCCTACATAGGTGGCCGGTCCCAGGTCGGCGACGAGCGCCAACTGGTCTCTGTGCTGCTCGACCAGTCCGTCGGCCGCGAGGCGCGACAGTACGACCAGGTCGACCTTGCCTTCAGGAGGGCCGCGGTTCGGGCGCCCGCACCGCGCATGAAGGTGATGGCAAAGGCGTACCGGCCTCTTCGAAGGCTGCGCGCAGGCCCGTGGCCAGGCCCTCGTAGCGCCGGGAGTAGGGGAGGGCATCGCCGCCAGCAGAGTGCCGAGCCCCGAGAGGCGCCACAGTATGGCGCGGTCCGAGGCGACCAGGAAGGTGCCCAGGTGTCCACGGAGCGGCGGTCTCGATGGCGCCCGCCTCCTCCAGGAGGCGGAGAGCGGCCGCACGGTTCCGTTCCCGCAGCCGAGCTCCTCGGCGAAGTCCCGTACGCGGGGCAGGCGGGTGTCCGGCTTCGTGGCCCATGAGGAGGACCGCGAGCCGGCGGGCCGCGAGGCCGTTGCGCGTGAGGAGCGATCGTCGAAACCGTTCACGATTCAGACAGTAACCAGGATTCTGGATACTGGCAAGGGTCCGGGATCTGTGCGTGGTCATGGGCCCAGGCTCGTGGGCCCGAGACCGGAGCTCGGCAGAGGGCAGGCGGCAGGAGGAGAGACAGGCGTGGCGAATCCGTACCCCCGCGCGACCGCACCGATCAGCCCTGGCGCTCCGAGGGTGCGCCGCCCCCGCCGCCTCCGCAGTCGCCCAAGCGCAAGATGCCCGGCGGCTGGGGCGAGCCTCATCCTGACGGCCCTGATCGTCTACCTGATCGCCAACCTGGTCCTGTCGTTCTTCAACGAGGGCGACGAGCCGACGATCTCGTACACCGAGTTCAGCAAACAGGTCGCCAACGACAACGTCACCAAGATCTACGCCAAGGGCGACGCGATCCAGGGCCAGCTCAAGCAGCTGAGCAGCCCACCCCGGACGACAGCGGCAGCAAGGCCGACAACTACACGAAGTTCACGACGCAGCGCCCGTCCTTCGCCGACGACGACCTCTGGGCGAACCTGGAGAAGCACGACGTCACCGTGACGGCCGAACCGGTCGTCCAGGAGCGCAGCTTCCTGTCCAACCTCCTCATCTCGCTCGCCCCGATGCTGCTCCTCGTCGTCCTGTGGATCTTCATCGCGCGCCGCATGAGCCAGGGCATGGGCGGCGCCGGCGACGCATGCTCGGCCGCAAACAGCCGCCCAAGCCCGTCGAACTGGAACCCGGCAAGAAGCGCACCACGTTCGACGACGTCGCCGGCATCGACGAGGTCGAGGGCGAGCTCAACGACGTCGTCGACTTCCTCAAGAACCCCGACGCCTACCGCAAGATGGGCGCCAAGATGCCGCGCGGCGTGCTCCTCGCGGGCCCGCCCGGCACCGGCAAGACGCTGCTCGCGCGCTAGCGGTGGCCGGCGAGGCCGGAGTGCCGTTCTTCTCGGCCTCCGCCTCGGAGTTCATCGAGATGATCGTCGGCGTCGGCGCCTCCCGCGTACGGGAGTTGTTCGCGGAGGCCCGCAAGGTCGCCGTCGATCATCTTCATCGACGAGATCGACACCATCGGCCGCGCGCGTGGCGGCGGCAGCGGCATGGGCGGCCACGACGAGCGCGAGCAGACCCTGAACCAGATCCTCACGGAGATGGACGGCTTCACCGGCTCCGAGGGCGTCATCGTCATCGCCGCCACCAACCGCGCCGACGTCCTCGACCCGGCCCTCACCCGCCCCGGCCGCTTCGACCGCATCGTCAGCGTCTCCCCGCCCGACCGCGGCGGCCGCGAGAGCCATCCTCAAGATCCACGCCCGCCAGATCCCGCTCGCCCCCGACGTCGACCTCGCCCAAGTCGCCCGCACGACCCCGGGCATGACCGGCGCAGAACTCGCCAACCTCACCAACGAGGCAGCGCTCCTGGCCGTCAAGCGCAAGCAGAAGGAAGTCACGCAGACCGACCTGTCCGAAGCGCTGGAGAAGGTCAGCTGGGCGCGAGCGGCCCCTGATGATGCCCGACGAGGAGCGCCGCCGCACCACGCGCTCCTACCACGAGAGCGGCCACGCCCTCCTGGGCATGCTCCAGCCCGGCGCCGACGTCCGCAAGATCACCATCGTGCCGCGCGGCAGGGCGCTCGGCGTGACCCTGTCCACCCCGGACTCCGACAAGTACGCGTACACGGAGGAGTACCTGCGTGAGACGCATCATCGGCGCGCTGGGCGGCATGGCGGCCGAACAGGTCGTCTACGGAGTCATCACCACCGGTGCCGAGAACGACCTCGAACAGGTCACCAACATCGCCCGCGGCATGGTCGCCCGCTGGGGCATGAGCGAGAAGGTCGGCCGTCTGTCGGCCCTCCCGAACGATGCGCAGCAGGCCTACGGTCTCGCCGCCGCGCCCGACACCCTCGACACGATCGACGGAGAAATGCGCCGCATCGTGGACGAGTGCTACGAGAGAGAGCGTGCCACAAGCTGCGCGACCACCGCGACCAGCTGGACGCGTTGGCGGCCGCGCTCCTGGAGAACGAGACGCTGGAGGAGGCCGACGCCTACCGGGTCGCCGGCATCACACGCCTCACCAAGGACTGAACCGGATCCGTCCTCCTGCCTCCTGCGACGCCGTGGTCGTACGCACTGTCAGGTCGTACGCGCGATCAGGTACCGGAAGACGTTCGGCATCCAGACGGTGCCGTCGGCCCGCACGTACGGCTGCAGCGCCTCCGTCACCTCCTTGTCCACCTGCGTCTGGTCCGTCGCCCGACCGCTACGCGTCGAACAACCGCGTCGACGGCAGGCCGCGCACCGCACTCTCCGTGTCCGCGTACCCGAAGGGCGGGCACGCCACCCGCCCGATCCGTCGGGCCGCAGCCCCGCCCGCTGGGCGACCTCCTCCAGGTCGTCACGCCGGAGAGCCGGCCGCCAACTCCCCGCACTACGAAGGGGGTCGGCGAGCTTCTGGCCACCCGTAGACGGACGAAGCCGTGCAGCGCTCCGGAGGGCCCCATCCGACCAGCACCACGGAGGCGTTCCGCTCGGCCAGCGGAGCGGCGCTCTCCAGGAGCGTGGAGAGCCGCTCGAGAGTCCCCCGCCGTGCAGCCGATCGGCTGGAAGGCGGTGATCAGGGTGCACGGGGCGTCGTCCGGCGCGGCGACGACCGCGTCGTCCCGGCCGTCCGTGAGACGGGTGTCCGTGCTCTCCTGCTCGCTCCACGCCTCGGGCAGCAGCCGCTCCCTGGCGAGCGCTGAGCCGCTCCGGCTCCGCGGCCTCGACGCCGGTCACGGCCGCGCCGCGACGACGCCGCCATGAGAAGGGCGGGACCGGAACCGCAGCCGAGTCCCAGAAGGCGTGTGCCCGGGCCGACCTCAAGCCGCTCGTACACCGCTTCGTAGAGCGGGACCAACATCCGCTCTGGATCTCCGCCCACGTCACGCGCGCGTGCGCACAGGTCCGCGCGCGACACCGGTGCCGCGTGGGGGAGGTGTCGCTGCACGAGCGTAGGTGTCATCGAAAGTGCCCCAATCCACCGAGAGATGCCGAGAGTTGTCGCCGTGGTGTGTTGACCGTGTTCGCGCGCTGCTCGCACTCCCCCGTATGTCAGAGAACTCCGCATCGTCCGTCACGTCTAGGGGGTGTTTGGCAGGCGTGCCGACATTGCGCGTGTACTCCGTCGTGCGCCCCCTGAAGGCCCTTGCCAGTGGCATAGAGGCATACGGGCGAAAAGGATTCCCGTGCCCGCAGTCCGCGCCGTAGCATGCGCGACATGGCCAAAGCACCCGTTCTCACGCCCCAGGCGGAAGACTTTCCGCGCTGGTACCAGGACGCTCATCACCAAGGCCGAGCTGGCCGACAACGGACCGGTGCGCGGCACGATGGTGATCCGACCGCGTACGGCTGCGGCCTGTGGGGGCGGATGCAGCAGGACATGGACGCGCGCATCAAGGAGACGGGCACGCAGAACGCGTACTTCCCGCTCTGATCCCGCAGTCGTACCTCACCAAGGAGGCCGACCACGTCGAGGGCTTCGCGCCGAACTGGCCGTGGTCACCCACGGCGGCGGCAAGGAGCTCGAAGAGCCCGCCGTCGTCCGCCCACCTCCGAGATGATCGTCAACGACTACTTCTCCAAGTGGGTGCAGAGCTGCCGCGACCTGCCCCTGCTCATCAACCAGTGGGCCAACGTGGTCCGTTGGGAGCTGCGGCCCCGGCTGTTCCTGCGGACGACCCGAGTTCCTCTGGCAGGAGGGCCACACGGCGCACGCGACCTACGAGGAGGCGCGCGCACTTCGCGGCGCGCATCCACCGGCACGTACGTACGCGGACTTCATGGAGAACGTGCTCGCCATGGACGTCGTCCTGGGGCGCAAGACCGCCAAGGAGCGCTTCGCGGGCGCCATCAACACCCTCACCCTCGAAGGGATGATGGGCGACGGCAAGGCCTCAGATGGGCACGAGCCACGAACTCGGGCAGAACTTCGCCAAGGCCTTCCACACGCAGTACCTGTCGAAGGAAGGCAAGCAGGAGCTGGTCTGGCAGACCTCCTGGGGATCGACGGCCCGCATGATCGGCGCCCTCGTGATGATGCACGGCGACGACAACGGACTACGGGTGCCGCCGCGCCTCGCCGCCACCCAGGTCGTCGTCCTCGCCATCAAGGGCGACGAGGCCGTCCTCGCCAAGGTGCGCGAGATCGGTGACGCCCTGAAGGCGGCCGGCATCGCGTCCAGGTCGACGACCGCACCGACACCCCCTTCGGGCGCCGGGCCGTCGACTGGGAGCTGAAGGGCGTCCCCGTACGGATCGAGATCGGCCCGCGCGACCTGGAGGGCGGTACGGCGATGCTGGCCCGCCGCATTCCCGGCGGCAAGGAGCCGGTGCCCGTGGACGCCCTGGCCGGACTGCTGCCGGGCATCCTCGAAGAGGACCAGGCGCTGCTCCTGAGCAGTCCCGCGAACGCCGCGTGTCCCGTACGAGCGAGGTCGCCACGCTGGAGGAGGCCGTCGAGGTGACCTCGGCCGGCGGCTGGGCGAGCATTCCGTGGGCCACGCTCGGCGAGGCGGGCGAGGCGCGGCTGGCCGAGCACTCCGTCTCCGTGCGGTGTCTGCTCGCCGCGGACGGGTCGGTGCCGGACGCCGATGACGCACCCGGTAACGTCGCCGTGGTGGCACGCGCGTACTGAGGCCGAAAACAGCTCTTGTTCGAGCGACGCCCCGGCGTGTGGATCGCGTACATCCCGGGGCGTATGTATCACTACGCACCCCTTGGCGTGAGCTGTGCGGCTTCTCCGCAGATCAGCGCACCCGCCCTCGTCGGGACGCATGAGCGGCAACTGACTGGTACGTGCAAAATATTTGGGATGCCCCGGAATAGGAACACAGAGGCACCCCGGCTCGTTGTCACGACGTGAGCACGACACCACCTGTTCTCGCCGCAGAGCTGGCAGGGGCGTGGGCCGACATTCAGCGGCACCACCCCGAACTGCCGGATCTTGCCGCGCCCGAATCTGATCGGGGAGTCGTCGTCCGCCTGCGGACACGGGCTCTCCTCCGAGCGACTCCTCCACGAGGCGGTCCATGGCATCGCCGCAGCGCGCGGAATCCGCGACACCTCGCGCGCCGGCCGCCACCACAGCCGCAGATTCCTGGCCAGCTCGCCGAGGAGCTGGGCCTCGACCACCCCGAGGAGCCGCATCCCAGCGGTGGCTGCTCGCTGGTCACGCTGAACTCGAGGCGAAGCAGCGCTACCGGCAGACGATCGAGCGGCTCCATCGCGCTCAAGGCGCACACCGTGGCGACCGCCGCGGACACCAAGCGCAGCTTCCGCGGACCGGCCGCCCGGCACGGCTCCTCAGGAGGCGGGGTGCGGAGTCAAGGCCGTCTGCGCACTGCGGTCGCAATGTCCGCGTCGTGCCCTCGGTGCTCGCACAGGCCCCCATCGTGTGCGGCGGATGCGGAAAGCCCTTCCGCATCCCGGAGGTCGTCGAGCGCCGCCGCGAGCTGACGCTCGGCCCTGGTGGGGCGGCCGTATGCGGGTTCGGCCGCCGTCGACGTATGGCACAATGGCTAGCTGTACTCGACAGTCGCACAGGACCCCTCTCTCGCGGCTGGCGCGTCCATCGGGCACTCGGGTACCGCAGACCACGCGGCAACTCTCGCCGTGCCCACCCACGTCAAGACCAGGAGACACCACTCGCGCAGTCAAGATCAAGCTGAAGCGTCTGGGCAAGATCCGTTCGCCTCACTACCGCATCGTCGTCGCCGACTCCCGTACCCGCCGTGACGGCCGGGCCATCGAGGAGATCGGTCTGTACCACCCGGTGCAGACCCGTCGCGCATCGAGGTCGGCTCGGAGCGCGCGCAGTACTGGCTGGGTGTCGGCGCGCAGCCGACCGAGCCGGTCATGGCCATCCTGAAGCTCACCGGCGACTGGCAGAAGCACAAGGGCCGCCCGCCCCGGAGCCGCTGAAGGTCGCCGAGCCGAAGAAGGCCCGTCCCTCCTTCTCGAGAGGCGCTTCGGCCACGGCCGACGAGCCCAAGGTGAGGCCATCACCCAGAAGAAGAAGTGCTGAGAGAGAGGACGAGGCCGCTGGGGCTGCGTCCGAGTCGACCGAGGCTCCGAGCATGCTCGAGGAGGCTCTTGGGCGGCACCTCGTGAAGGGCATTGTCGACAACCCCGACGACGTGCAGGTCGCCGCGCGCAACCTGCGCCGTGGGCGCGTGCTGGAGGTCCGGGTCCACCCGGACGACCTCGGCAAGGTGATCGGCCGCAACGGCCGCACGCGCGCGCTCTGCGCACCGTCGTGGGCGCCATCGGCGGCCGCGGTGTCCGCGTGTCGACCTCGTCGACGTCGACCAGGTTCTGCTGACAAAGTTGAACACCGGCTCGAGGCCGGGAGGGCTGGCTAGCCGTCCCCGGCCCTAGTCGTTGAGCCCCAGTGGTTGGACAGGAGAGTTTCGGATCGTGCAGTTGGTAGTCGGGCGCATCGGCCGCGCCCACGGGACATCCAAGGGCGAGCGTCACCGTCGAGGTGCGCACCGACGAGCCCGAGCTGCGGCTCGGCCCCGGCGCGGTGCTCGCGACCGACCCCGCCGCTTCGGGACCGCTCACCATCGAGTCGGCCGGGTGCACAGCGGCCGCCTGCTGCTGCGCTTCGAGGGCGTGCACGACCGGACCGGCGCGGAGGCGCTGCGCAACACCCTCCTGATCGCCGAGGTCGACCCGAGGAGCGCGGCCGGAGCGACGAGGACGAGTCCTACGACCACCAGCTCATGGACCTCGACGTCGTCACCGTCGACGGGATCGAGGTCGAGCCGGATCACGGAGATCTCCCACCTGCCCTCGCAGGACCTGTTCATCGTGGAGCGCCCCGACGGCACCGAGGTCATGATCCCGTTCGTCGAGGAGATCGTCAGCGAGACCGACCTCGAGGAGCAGAAGGCGATCATCACGCCGCCGCCCGGCCTCATCGACGACCGCGCCGAGATCGCGTCCGCGCGACACCGCGGAGGAAGAGGGCGCGCTGAGGCTCGACGTCGTCACGATCTTCTCCCGAGTACCTGGAACCGCTGAACGTCTCGCTCGTCGGCAAGGCACGCGCGCGTGGCCAACTCGACGTCCAGGTGCACGACTTGAGCGGACTGGACGTACGACCGGCACAACACGGTCGACGACACCCCTACGGGGGCGGCCCCGGCATGGTCATGAAGACCGAGCCGTGGGGCGACTGCTCGACGACGTCCTCGCCGACGGGTACGAGAACGGGGCCCACGGGCCCGTCCTGGTCGTTCCACGCCCTCCGGGCGCCCTCTTCGCAGGAACTCGCCGTGGAGCTCTCCGAGCGCCCTGGCTGGTCTTCACGCGCGCGCTACGAGGGCATCGACCGCCGCGTCATCGACGGCAGTACGCGACCCAGCATGCCGGTCTACGAGGTCTCCATCGGCGACTACGTCCTCGCGGGCGGGAAGCCGCCGTGCTGGTCGTCACGGAGGCCGTGGCGCGCGCTGCTGCCGGGCGTGCTCGGCAACGCGGCCTCGCACCAGGACGACTCCTTCGCGCCCGGCGCGATGGCCAACCTCCTGGAAGGGCCCGTCTACACCAAGCCTCCAAAGTGGCGCGGCCGGGACATCCCGGACGTGCTGCTCAGCGGCCACCACGGCAGGATCAGCGCGGTGGCGCCGGGACGAGGCGCTGCGTCGCACCACGCGCAACCGGCCCGATCTGATCGAGCGCACCGACCCGAAGGCCTTCGACAAGAAGGACCGGGAAATGCTCTCGATCCTGGGGCTGGCGGCCGGGTCCCGACGGACGATTTGGGCCAACGCCCGAGGCCGTGGAAGGAATAGGCCGCTGCTGTACGTCCAGCCTGCGCCCCTGCCACAGACGACGCGCGGCCCGACGCGATCAGCTACCGAAACTCATCGCATACCTCCCGCTGATGACCTGTGGCATCGGCGAAGAAAGCAGACGATCATGTCTCACCTGCTCGACTCCGTCGACTCCGCGTCGCTGCGCAGCGACATCCCGGCCTTCCGCCCGGGTGACACCGTCAACGTCACGTCCGCGTCATCGAGGGCAACCGCTCCCGTGTGCAGCAGTTCGAGGCGTAGTCATCCGTCGCCAGGGCGCCGGTGTCCGCGAGACCTTCACGGTCCGCAAGGTCTCCTTCTCCGTCGGCGTCGAGCGCACCTTCGGTGCACACGATCGTCGAGAAGATCGAGCTCGTCACCAAGGGTGACGTCCGTCGCGCCAAGCTGTACTACCTCCGCGAGCTGCGCGGCAAGGCCGCGAAGATCAAGGAGAAGCGCGAGAACTGAGCCGCTCGGCGCCCCTCGGGGCGCCAGCGCATCTCGCGTACCGCGGAGTCCTCAGGAGAGCCGGATAGCATCTGGCCTCGATGGACACCGAAGCTACGTAGCACGTGGAGCGCGACCGCGTTCCTCCCAGCCCCATGAGTCACGACCTCACAGGGCTGAGGAGGACCGGTCGCGCTCTCTTCTTTGCTGTCCGCGACCGCCTGGCCGCCCGGCGCCGCATCACGCTCTCGCTGCTCCACTGTGCATGGCGTTCCTGCTCGCCTTCAGCGTCTTCGTGATGCAGCCGTTCCAGATCCCCAGCAGCTCGATGGTGGAGACCACATTGAGGGTCGGGGACCGCGTTCTCGTAAATAAGTTGGCGTACCGTTTCGGTGCCGCGAGGCGAGGGAGACGTGGTCGTGCCTCGACGGCAGCGGGTACTTCGGTGATGCTGACTACATCGGGCGCGTCGTGGGCGTGAGACCATGTGGTCTGCCGCGACAGCAACGGGAGGATCGAGGTGAACGGGCAGTCCGTGGACGAGCGCGCCGTGCTGCATGCCGGGGACGCGCCTTCGGATGTGCCCTTCGACATCGAGGTTCCCGAGGACTCCCTCTTCCTGCTCGGCGACCACCGCAGCGACTCGTGACTCCCGCGAGTGCCTGGGTGCGCCCGGCGGCGGGTTCGTCCCGGTCGACCAGGTGATCGGCCGGGCCCAGTGGATCGCTCGCCGATGGGTCACTGGCACTCCTTGTCGCGCAACGACGTCTACGCGCGCGTGCGCCCGCACCCGGGGGTGCGCATGGGTAGCCGGGGCAAGCTCGTGCGCGCGGGCCACCGGTCCGACGACCAGCTGCCCACCGCCGGCCCGCAGCGGGCCCACGCTGCCGGGGCGTGCGGAGCGGCGCAAGCTCGCGCGCGCAAGGTGAAGCGGCGCCGAAGGCGCTCCGCGATCAAGGAGATGCTCCTCATAGGCGTGGCCCTGCTCGCAGCCCTGGTCCTCAAGACGTTCCTGGTGCAGGCGTTCGTGATTCCGTCCGGCTCCAGCTGGAGCAGACGATCAAGATCGACGCGACCGGGTCGCGGTCGACAAGCTCACCCCCTGGCTCGGCGCGCAGGTGCACCGCGGTGACGTCGTCGTCTTCAAGCGACCCGAACTGAAAGCTCGCCCAGGAGGCGGGCGACAAGCAGGACCCCCGGTCGGGGTGAAGCGAGATCAAGCGAAGGCCTGACCTGGATCGGGCTCCTGCCGTCCGACAACGACCGCGACCTCATCAAGCGGGTCGTCGGTGTCGGCGGCGACACGGTGAAGTGCTGCGACAAGCAGGGGCGCGTCACCGTCAACGGGACGCCGCTGGACGAGAAGGCCTACATCCACCCCGGCAACGCCCGTCAAGTTCGACTTCTCGGTGAAGGTCCCCGAGGGTCGGCTGTTCGTGATGGGCGACCACCGTGCCAACTCGGCGGACTCGCGCTACCACCTCACCGACGACTTCAAGGGAACCGTCGCCGAGGAGTCGGTGGTCGGACGGGCCCGCGGCATCGTCTGGCCCATCGGGCACTGGACCACGCTCGGCGAGCCGGAGACGTTCTCGGCCGTGGCCGACGCGCAAGGCGACGGGTCGACCAGCGGCTCTCATACGTCGCATAAGGTGGCCACCACGAACAGCGCCGTACCGTCCGAACGCATCGGATTCGGACGGATTGATCCCCCTCCCGACTCCCTGCGGAACTCCCGCTCGTTATGGGAGTGGTGGGCCTGCATCGCGTAGGGATCAGGCAGCGGCACGGAGTGAGGAGTGGATGTGGGGGACTGGCGGTCGGCGCACGGTCAGGGCATGGGCCCGAGGAGCAGCCCGGGCGATCCGACGACGCGGCGAGTCCGGCCGTGACGGGTTCCGTGCCCGAGGACGGTGACGGCGTGGAGGCGAGCTCCACGGGCGGTTCGGGAGCCGACGGCGACGAACCCAGGAGCAACCAGAAGAAGCCCGTTCCTTCTGGAAGGAGCTGCCGCTCCTCATCGCCATCGCCCTGGTGCTGGCCCTGGTGATCAAGACGTTCCTGGTCCAGGCGTTCTCGATCCCGTCGGCGTCGATGGAGAACACGCTGCAGATCGGCGACCGGGTGCTGGTCGGCAAGCTCACCCGTGGTTCGGCTGCCGGAGCCGGACCGCGGCGAGTGATCGTCTTCCACGACCCGGACGGGTGGCTGGAGGGCGAGCCCACCGCGGAGCCCAACGCCGTGCAGCAGGTGCTCAGTTGGATCGGTCTGATGCCGTCCGCCGACGAGAAGGACCTCATCAAGCGCGTCGTCGGTGTCGGCGGCGACACCATCGAGTGCAAGGGCACGGGCGCTCAAGGTCAACGGCAAGGCGCTGAACGAGCCGTACGTCTACGCGGGCAACACCCCGTGCAGCCCGGACAACGCGGGCGGGACCTTCAAGGTGAAGGTTCCAGAAGGCAAAGTTTGGGTCATGGTGACCACCGCCAGGACTCCATGGACTCCCGCTACCACCAGAACGACAAGAACCAGGGCTTCGTCCCCGTCGACAACGTCGTGGGCGGGCCATCGTCGTCGCCTGGCCGCCCACGCACTGGTCGACGCTGCCCGTGCCGGACACCTTCGACCAGTCGGGCATCGACGCCGCGGCGAAGAGCGCGGCCCCGGGCGCGCTCGGGCTCGCGGGTGCGCTGCCGCTGGTCCTGTGGCGCAGGCGCAAGATCAACCAGCGCCTTACCGAGAACACCAGGGTTTCTGCGACCGGTACCGCCGGGTAGGGTGCCGTCCCAGATCGCCGATCTTCCGCGGTCCGTGCCGTTCCGAGGCCGGGCCGCGAGGTCGAGTTTCTACCGACGCGGGGAGCAACTGGGATGAGCAGGACACGTCGTACGCGGCCGAGGGCCACGGCAAGGTCGGCAGCGCGCTGTCGGGCATAGCCGTGGCCCCGGCTGTGTGCTGTTCCTCGGCGGATTCGTGTGGGTGCGCTTCGTGTACCAGCCGTACACGCGTGCCCACCGACTCGATGACGCCGACGATCGGCGCCGGCGACCGTCCTCGCCCAGCGCATCGACGGCAGTGAGGTCAAGCGCGGCGACGTCGTCGTCTCCAGTGAGGCGACCTGGGGTGACATGCCGATGGTCAAGCGCGTCGTCGGCATCGGCGGCGACAGGATCGCCTGCTGCACCGACGGCAAGCTGACCGTCAACGGCGAGAAGGTCGAAGAACCGTATCTCCCGGCTGACACGAACGCCTCGCTCACCGATCAAGTCCACGACCGTCAAGCGCCTCTTCCTCCCGGCGACGAGCGCAGCGGCTCGCTGGCGACTCAGCGTCCACCTCGGAGACTCGCGAACGGCTCGGTGGAGCGCGGCGCCGTGCAGGCGCGCGCGACGCAGTGAGCCTGGCCCGCCGGACGGCGCGCCGGCCAAGCCCACCGGCTTCGAGCGCGATGCCGCCGCGACCTCCGCGCCGGGGCCGCTCAGGCTGATGCTGACCGTGCCAGTCGCTGGCCGGACGCGGTCCTGGTGCTCGGCAGGGCGGCCTACGGGCCCCTCGCCAAGCTGGCCACGGCGAGCTCGCGCACCAAGCGCTCCAGGCGCGGCCTTCGTGCCTGAGCTCGGCAGGGTGCTGCGCCAGGTGGCGCAGAGGTCGTGCTGCTCGACCCGTAGAGGACCGCGTCCTGCTCCTGCACGGCCATCGAGCCCGATGACGCGCGGCGGTCGACTGGTGGTCTCACGCCGGGCGGCGGTCTGGAGCGACGAGACGCGTGAGCACGCGCGTGCGCGGCGCAGGAACTGCCGGGGAGACCGGCGGCATCACCGAGGTGGAGCTGGGCCCCGCGCTGTGGCAGCGGACCTGCTCGTTCCCGTTCGACGGACGGCGCTGGGACCAGGACGAGTGGTACTTCCTGGCCCGTGGCTGGCGTCGCTGCAGGACCGGGTCGAGATCAACGACGACGGCCTGACCGACCGAACGATCGCAGCGTCGAAGGAGCACGTTGGTGGACGTACCAGGAACTGGCCGAAGCGCATGAGACGGTGTATCCGACCAGACTCGCCGAGCTGCTGAACCGATTGCTCGACGACGGTCCCCGAGCCGGCCGTTGGTCCTCGACACGGAAATCGTCTAGAGACACCAGAGGCTGGCGCGCAATACGACGCACGGCTGAAGGGGAACATGCCATGAGCGCCGAGGACCTCGAGAAGTACGAGACCGAGATGGAGCTGAAGCTCTACCGGGAGTACCGCGACGTCGTCGGTCTGTTCAAATACGTGATCGAGACCGAGCGGCGTTTCTACCTCACTCAACGACTACGAGGTGCAGAGTGCGCTCGGTCCAGGGCGAGGTGTTCTTCGAGGTGTCCATGGCGGATGCCTGGGTCTCGGACATGTGCCGGCCCGCACGCTTCGTGAAGCAGGTGCGCGTTCTGACGTTCAAGCGACGTCGAACATCGAGGAGCTCAACAAGAGTGACCTGGAGCTTCCGGGCAGCTGAGGCCGGGCGTTCCTCGCCTCGGCCGGTCGCGGAACCCTGGCGGGTGGCGGACTCTGTCCACAACCCGTGAGTGGTTCACCAAGATCCACTTCTTGTTCTGCGCTGCGTCAGCGTGGGTGCCGGAGAGGTGGTGCCGACGTGAACGCACGGGGCGCGATGGGGAAGCACGTGCGAGGACCTGGCCGCGAGGCGGCTGGCCGATCGCCGGGATGACGGTGCTCGCGCGGAATTGGCGCGCGGAGCAGGCTCGGTGAGATCGACATCGTGGCGCGGGACGGCGACGCGATCGTGGTGTGCTGAGGTCAAGACCCGCCGGGGGCGGCGCGGGGCGGACGGTGCCTTCCCGGCATCCGATGGCCGCGATCACGCCGGTCAAGGCACGACGCCTGCGGGACCTCGCGGAGCGCTGGGCGCAGTGAGCACGGCGGAGCGCCACCCGGCGGAGTGCGCATCGACGTGATCGGGATCCTGCTGCCGGACCGCGCGCGGCCGCCCGCGTCGAGTACGCGCGGTGTCCTGATGGGATTCGCGCGTACGTGTTCTGGTGGCCTGGTAGGTCGAGCGGCGTCGTCGTCGAGGTGCAGGCGGACCTGGAGCCGGGGGTCTGCCGCGTCACACCTCGTGCTGCCCGACAAGAGCCTCGTCGAGAGCCGGGACCGGGTCAGGGCCGCGGTGGTGAACTCCGGGGCGGACTGGCCGCAGAAGAAGCTCACGGTGGACTGAGCCCGGCGTCCGTGCCCGCGGGCGGTTCGGGATTCGACCTCGCTGTCGCCTGCGCCGTGCTCGGTGCCGCCGAGCGGATCGACCCACGGATCCTCGCCGACATCGTGATGGTCGGCGAACTGGGGCTGGACGGGCGGGTGCGACCGGTCGAGGGCGTGCTCCCGGCGGTGCTCGCGGCGGCCGACGCGGGTACGAGCAGGTCGTGGTCCCCGAGGGCACGGCGGGCGAGGCGTCCCTCGTGCCGGGGATCTCGGTCCTCGGCGTACGCAGCCTGCGCCAGCTGATCGCGGTGCTCACGGACGGTGCCGGTGCCGACGAGCCGCCGGAGGACCGCACCCGCCCCGATCTCTGCTCGCCGGGCTCAGCATGCCCGGGAGCGGCGCGCGGGCACCGGCCTCGGCGGACTCACTGCACGACGGCCACGGGCTCGACCTCGCCGACGTCGTCGGACGGCCGTCGGCCCGCACCGCGATCGAGGTGGCCGCGGCGGGCGGCCACCACGTCATGCTCTCCGGGCCGCCGGGCGCGGGCAAGACCATGCTCGCCGAGCGGCTGCCGACCGTCCTTCCGCCCCTCACCCGCGAGGAGTCCCTGGAGGTCACGGCGATCCACTCGGTGGCGGGCATGCTGCCGCCCGGCAAGGCGATGATCGACACCGCGCCGTGCTGCGCACCGCACCACTCGGCGACCATGCAGTCCCTCGTCGGGGAGGGCCCGGCGTGGCCAGGCCCGGCGCGGTCTCGCTGTCGCATCGCGGCGTGCTCTTCCTGGACGAGGCGCCCGAGTTCACCCGGACGGCCGGGCCCTGGACGCACTGCGCCAGCCCCTGGAGTCGGGGCACGTGGTGATCGCGCGAGCGCAGTGAGTGCGGCTGCGCGCGGTTCCTGATGGCGCTGGCCGCGAACCCGTGCGCCCTGCGAGCAGTACCGCGCCCTGGGCGGGGAGTGCGACGCGTCCACCGGCCGCCGTGCGGCGGTGCGGGCCCGGCTCTCCGGGCCGCTGATCGGCTCGGGTGGACCTCAGGGTCGAGGTGGACGCCGTCGCGCGCAGCGAACTGTGCCGGGTACGGGCCGCGGGGCGACAGCACGCAGGTGGTTGCCGACCGGAGTGCGGGAAGCGCGCGGGAGCGGGCGGCCGCACGGTTCGCGGACACCCCGTGGCGGACCAGCAGCGAGGTGCCGGGGCACGCGCTGCGCGCGAGATGGCGCCGCGCCGGGAGCCCTGGACGAGGCCGAACTGGACCTGGAGCGCGGCTTCCTGACCGCTCGCGGGCTCGACCGGGTGCTTCGGGTGGCGTGGACCGTCGCCGACCTCGCGGGCCGGAGCGGCCCTTCGCCCAGACGTGGACGCTCGCGCGCTGCAACTGCGACCGAGGATCTCGCGCGGGAGTGCCGATGACGATCGGGGCCGGCTCAAGCTGACGGGGTGGGCGTCCCGGACGAGGTGCGGCTCGCCCGGGCGCGAGCTGACCTGGATCGGCGGAGCCCGGCGCTCGGAGGTGGTCGGGCGGTGGCTGCGGGAGTTCAGGGGCGGTCGAGACAGTGCGGCGGATCGGCGAGGCGGCCGGCGGGGGACGACTAGGGCCGCGATCGGTGTGACCGGTGCGACCGGCGCGTCGGTGATGGCCGTGACGGTGGTGCCGGTGCCGAGCGCAGGGCCGTTGCCGGGGGTGCGGGCGGAGCGCTGGGCAGGACTGGTCGCCCGGTCCCGTGAAGCGCCGCCCGCGGAGCGCGGACTTGGCCCGGGTCGCGGAGCTCGGGGCGCGGTTCGTGTGCCCGGGGACGCCGAGTGGCCGGGTCAGCTGGACGACCTGGGGGACGCGCGGCCGATCGGTCTGTGGGTGCGGGGCGGGCCCAGCCTGCGGATGTGGGCGCTGCTGCGCTCGGTGGCCGTGGTGGGCGCGCGGGCCTGCACGGACTACGGGGTGCGGATCGGGGCGAGCCTCGGGGCCGGGCTCGCGGAGCGACGGCTGCAGGTCGTCGTCTCGGGCGGGGCGTACGGGGTGGACGCGGCGGCGCACCGTGGGGCGCTCGGGGCGACGAGGTGCGACCGTGGCGGTCCTCGCCTGCGGGGTCGACCGCGTCTATCCGCGCGGTCACGCCCAGTTGATCGACCACGGGTCGCGGAACAGGGGCTCGTGGTGGGTGAGTTGCCGCCCGGTGATCAGCCGACCCCAGTCGCTTCATCCTCAGGAACCGGGTGATCGCGGCTCTCACCAGAGGCACCGTGGTCGTCGAGGCGGCCTATCGCAGTGGGGCGTTGGGCACGGCCCGGTGGGCGCGGCGGCTCGGCCGGCACTCGGTGGGGGTGCCGGGGCCGGTGACCAGCAGCGTCTCCGCGTGCACGGCGCTGCTGCGGAAGGAGGCCGTGCTGGTGACGGACGCCGCGGAAGTCGTTGAGCTATTGGTCGGAGAGATGGGGGAGCTGGCGCCGGAGCGGCGGGGGCCCGTGCTGCCGCGCGATCTGCTGCCGCGGGCCCGCGCGGCGCGGCGACTGCTCGCGGTGCTGCCCGCGCGGGGACGCGCAGCGTCGCGGAGATCGGCCTAGCCGGGCGCGCGGGGCGACGCAGGACGGGCGATCGGGAAGTTGTACGAACTGCGCTCGGTGGGGTTCGTCGAACGGCACGGCGACGGCTGGCAGTTGACACGCCAGGCGATCCGGCCGGACTTTCGAAGAGTTCCCTGACGCCTGACGTTCCGCCGTCCGGATGACCCCCGATGACGCTTGGCGAATTCAGAGCAGTTGGCGCTCCGGCCCGGTCGCGTGCGGAGCCCGAAGAGTCCGCGCCAGTCGCCCAACGGAACGTATCTGCGCGCGTACGATCCTACCCTTCGCACACTGCGACACTCCAGTCACGCTACGCTCACCAGGATTCGGGTTCGTCCCCTCAATCCGCGATCAGGTAGGCAGCTCGGTGCCAGTCATCACCAGACGGGCAGCACGGCATCTTCAGAGACCAAAGCGACCAAGGCAACCAAAGCGGCCCTTACGACCACCACCTCAGGCACCTCACCGGTTTCACTGGTCTCTCCAGTTTCTCCGGTTCCTCCAGTTCCTCCAGTTCCTCCGAGTCTCTCGAGTCGGCTTCCTCGGTACGCAGCAGAACGGCACAAGGCGGCGCATGCCACGGCACACCTCCGGTTCCGACCGGGCGGCGGTCCCTCCCGCGGCCCGCGGTTCCAGCTGTGCGGCCTCCGGCTCCCTCCTCCCTCGAGGAGCTGTGGAGGTCGTGCAAGGCGACGGAAGGCGACGAGCGGCTGCGGGAGCAGCTGATCCTGCACTACTCGCCGCTGGTGAAGTACGTCGCGGGCCGGGTCAGCGATGGGGCTGCCGCCCAATGTCGAGCAGGCCGACTTCGTTTCGTCGGGGGTCTTCGGGCTGATCGACGCGATCGAGAAGTTCGACATCGGACGGGAGATCAAGTTCGGGACGTACGCGATCACCCGGATCCGCGGCGCGATGATCGACGAGCTGCGGGCCCTGGACTGGATCCCGCGGTCCGTGCGGCGAGAAGGCGCGCAACGTCGAGCGGGCCTACGCGACGCTCGAGGCCAAGCTGCGGCGGACGCCCTCGGAGAGCGAGGTCGCCGAGAGATGGGGGTGGCGCTGGAGAACTGCATGCGGTTTTCAGCCAGTTGGCGCTCGCGAACGTCGTGGCGCTCGAGGAGCTGTTGCACGTCGCGAGAGCGGTGACCGGCTCAGCCTCATGGACACGCTCGAGGACCACGCGGCGGACAATCCCGTGGAGGTCGCCGAGTTGACCGCGAGCTGCGGCGCTATCTGGCGGGCGATCAACGCACGCTGCCGGAGCGTGAGAAGACCGTCGTCACGCTCTACTACTACGAAGGCCTGACGCTGGCCGAGATCGGCAACGATGCTCGCGTCACCGAGAGCCGGGTCAGTCAGATCACACACGAAGTCGGTGCTGCAGCTGCGGGCGAAGCTGGCGAGTTTCCGGCGCTGAGGGGTGCCGGGCGGGCGGTCGTGGTGAATCGTCCCTGCCGGAGCTTGCTCCGGCCCCGGGTGGCCGGTGCGCTCCCGTACCGGGCGGCGCGTCCGTAAAGTGGAGACGTGCCAAGGATTCGAGCGGCCTCTGTGGCCGAGCACCGGTCGATGCAGCGCGGCGCCCGTCTGGACGCGGCGCGTTCCCTGCTGATCGCGAGGGCGGGACGGAGGCGCTGGCGTTCCGCGCTCGCTGAGCGGGCGGGGCTCGCGCGAGTCGTCCGTCTACGAGTACTTCAAGTCCCGCGCGGCCGTGGTCGAGGAGCTGTGCGAGGTCGACTTCCCGGTGTGGGCCGCGGAGGTCGAGGCCGGGATGGCGCGGGCCGCGACGCCCGGGGGCAAGGTCGAGGCGTACGTGCGTGAGCAGCTGGCGCTGGTCGAGGGACCGGCGGCACCGGGCCGCATCGTGGCGATCTCCGCAGCGAGTGAGCTGGATGCCGGGGCGCGGGAGAAGATCCGCGCCGCGCACGGGGGCTCGTCGCGATGATCGTCGAGGCGCTCGGGGAGATGGGGCACGAGCAGCCTCGGCTCGCGGCGATGTTGTTGCAGGGTGTGGTGGACGCGGCCGTGCGGCGGATCGAGCTGGGGGCCGCGGAGGATCCTGGCGTGATCGTGGATGCGGCCGTGGGGATGGCTTTGCGGGGCGTTCAGGGCTGAGGGCTGCCGCCTGGGTGGCCGGTGATTGGTTCTGGTCGTCGGGATGGTGGGCGGGGCCGGGTTTCTGGCCGTGTCGTGGTGGGGCCTCCCGTGTGGGTGCGCTGCACCGGGGTGCCGCCTTGCCCACCCTGCCGCCCCAGGCGGCAGATTGCCCAAGGCGGGGGAGCCGTCAACGGGGAGCCGTCAGCTGGCGGCAGACCGCCCAAGGCGAGCGGCGGAGTCGTTAGTCGGCGGTCGACTGTCTGCGGCGAGCCGCAGCTCGCCGCAGCGAGGTGGGGCTCAGGTGTAGGTGGAGGGAAGGGCCAGATCGGTAGGAGTCTTGCTGGGGGCCTTGTTCGTGCGGACGGGGACAGTAGGGACAGCGGGTCCAGGCACGTCGTGCCGCGGAGCAGGCCCCAGTGGAGCAGGACGGCGTGGTGCGGGGGCAGTGGCCCGTCGGGAGTTCCAGGACTCCGACCAGGTCGCCCGCGCGTACTTCGTCGCCCTGGTCCACCGTCGCCGTGACCGGTTCGTAGGTCGTGCGCAGGGGTGGGTCTCCGGTGTCCGCCAGTTCCACCGCGATCACGCCCCGGCCGGCCAGCTCGCCGGCGAAGGAGACCCGGCCGTCGGTGAGCGCGCGGACCGAGGGCGCCGATCGGAGGGCCGCGAGATCGACGCCGCGGTGGCCGGGGCCGTAGGGCGTGGCCGGGGGAGACCAGGGGCGTACCACCGCCGGGCGGTCGCCCACCGGCCAGAAGTCAGCCGCGTACGACGGCGTCGCGAGGGCGAACAGCAGCGACATCGGCATCACGCTGAGTAGTTTTCGCATGGTGCCCACGATCCCGGGCGAGCCCGAGTCCGGGGATCTTGGCCGGGAAACGTGGACTACCGATCGGTTGTGGACAGCGCGTCACCCGGTACCTCGCGGGTCCCGTACACTTCATGTGGCGATCCGGGCCACCGGATCGACTTCGCACGCCCGGCACCGGGCCCCATGTCCTTCATGAGGTTCGTGTCAGGCGCCTATCGGTCCCAGTACGGAACGTACGCGGCAGGCGCGCAGCGGGGCGTCAGGACACAACCGAGAACACACAAGGAGTACGGCCATGGCCGTCGTCACGATGCGGGAGCTGCTGGAAAGCGGCGTCCACTTCGGTCACCAGACCCGTCGTTGGAACCCGAAGATGAAGCGCTTCATCTTCACGGAGCGCAACGGCATCTACATCATCGACCTTCTCCAGTCGCTGTCGTACATCGACCGCGCCTACGAGTTCGTCAGAGAGACCGTCGCCCACGGCGGCACGGTCATGTTCGTCGGTACGAAGAAGCAGGCGCAGGAAGCGATCGCCGAGCAGGCGACCCGCGTCGGCATGCCCTACGTGAACCAGCGCTGGCTGGGCGGCATGCTCACTCAACTTCTCGACCGTCTACAAGCGTCTGCAGCGCCTCAAGGAGCTCGAGCAGATCGACTTCGAGGACGTCGCGCGTCCGGTCTCACCAAGAAGGAGCTTCTCGTGTCTCTCGCGCGAGAAGGCCAAGCTGGAGAAGACCCTCGGCGGTATCCGCGAGATGTCCAAGGTTCCCAGCGCCGTCTGGATCGTGGACACCAAGAAGGAGCACATCGCTGTCGGCGAGGCCCGAAGCTCAACATCGGTCGTCGCGATCCTCGACACGAACTGTGACCCCGACGAGGTCGACTACAAGATCCCGGGCAACGACGACGCGATCCGCTCCGTCACCCTGCTCACCCGCGTGATCGCCGACGCCGTCGCCGAGGGCCTCATCGCCCGTTCCGGCGTGGCCACGGGCGACCAGAAGCCGGGCGAGAAGGCCGCCGGCGAGCCGCTCGCGGAGTGGGAGCGCGACCTGCTCGAGGAGCGAGAAGAAGGCCGACGAGAAGGCTGAGGAGGCCCCGGCCGCCGACGCCGCTGCCGCCGAGGCCCCCGCTGCCGAGGCGCCCGCCGCGCGAGGCTCCGGCCGCCGAGGCCCCGGCCGCGGACGCCGAGCAGGCCTGACCCGTACGGGTACCGGCATCAACACCGGTTTCGCGAGGTGACGGCGGGGGCCCCTTCGGCCCCCGCCGTTCACCCGTGACCTTCCTTCGCAGACTGCTTCAGACTTCGTAGAGAGAAAACCAGGATCATGGCGAACTACACCGCCGCTGACGTCAAGAAGCTCCGTGAGCTCACGGGCGCCGGCATGATGGACTGCAAGAAGGCGCTCGACGAGGCCGAGGGCAACGTCGACAAGGCCGTCGAGGCGCTCCGCATCAAGGGCCAGAAGGGCGTCGCCAAGCGCGAGGGCCGCTCCGCCGAGAACGGCGCCGTGGTGTCCCTCATCGCCGACGACAACACCTCCGGTGTCCTCGTCGAGCTGAAGTGCGAGACGGACTTCGTCGCCAAGGGCGAGAAGTTCCAGTCGGTCGCCAACCAGCTCGCCGCGCACGTCGCCAAGACGAGCCCCGCGGACCTCGAGGCCCTGCTCGCCTCCGAGATCGAGGCCGGCAAGACCGTCAGGCGTTCGTCGACGAGGCCAACGCCAACCTCGGCGAGAAGATCGTCCTGGACCGCTTCGCGCAGTTCTCGGGCGCCTACGTCGCCGCCTACATGCACCGCACCATGCCCGACCTGCCCCCGCAGATCGGTGTTCTGGTCGAGCTGGACAAGGCCGACGCCGACCTCGCCAAGGGTGTCGCGCAGCACATCGCCGCCTTCGCGCCGAAGTACCTCTCCCGCGAGGACGTCCCGGCCGAGGTCGTCGACTCCGAGCGCCGCGTCGCCGAGGAGACCACCCGCGCCGAGGGCAAGCCGGAGGCCGCGCTCCCGAAGATCGTCGAGGGTCGCGTCAGCGGCTTCTTCGAGAGGCCACGCTGCTCGGTCAGCCGTGCGCCCTCGACAACAAGAAGTCCGTCGAGAAGGTCCTCCAGGAGGCCGGTGTCACCCTGAAGCGCTTCTCGCGCATCAAGGTCGGCATCTGAGTCCGTACCGCGCCCGACGCGAGACCCCGATAGGGTCGACAGCAGTCGTTCGGGAACGCTCCGGACGACCGCAGATGTGACGCGGAGGCCATTGCCGCGCATGGGATGCGAAACACCCCACCGGCAATGGCCTTCTTCGTATGTGCACCACGAGGAGATTCCATGACCACCACCCAGGCCGACAAGGGCGACAAGAGCGACGACGGCAAAGGCGCGGGCGCTTTCTGCTGAAGCTTTCCGGTGAGGCGTTCGCCGGGGCGGGGGTCTCGGAGTCGACCCCGACGTGGTGCACGCCATCGCCCGTGAGATCGCGGCCGTCGTCCGCGACGGGGCGCAGATCGCCGTCGTCATCGGCGGCGGCAACTCTTCCGCGGCGCCGAGCTCCAGCAGCGCGGCATGGACCGGGCCCGCTCGGACTACATGGGCATGCTCGGCACCGTCATGAACTGCCTGGCCCTCCAGGACTTCCTGGAGAAGGAAGGCATCGACAGCCGCGTCCAGACCGCCATCACGATGGGCCAGGTCGCGGAGCCGTACATCCGCTGCGCGCCGTGCGCCACCTGGAGAAGGGGCGCGTCGTCATCTTCGGCGCCGGCATGGGCATGCCGTACTTCTCCACCGACACCACCGCGGCGCAGCGCGCCCTGGAGATCGACGCCGAGGCGCTGCTCATGGGCAAGAACGGCGTCGACGGCGTCTACGACTCGGACCCGAAGACGAACCCCGAGGCCGTGAAGTTCGACGCCCTCAGCTATGGCGAGGTCATCACCCGCGACCTGAAGGTCGCCGACGTGACCGCGATCACCCTCTGCCGGGACAACACGCTGCCCATCCTCGTCTTCGAGCTCCTCACGTCGGGCAATATCGCGCGCGCCGTCAAGGGTGAGAAGATCGGGACGCTCGTGGGCGAGCAGGGCACCCGCGCCTGACCCAGCCGTCCGTCCCCGGGGCCCCGGGCCCCCGGAGGTCCCCGAGGGATGGACAATGTCCTGCCGGTCGGACACCGTGCAGGAAAGACACGCGACGCAGCCGGCCGCCCCCGTGCATGCCGGGCCTCACTCAAGACACGCAGGAGCAAGTGGTGATCGAAGAGACCCTCCTCGAGGCCGAGGAAAAGATGGAGAAGGCCGTCGTGGTCGCCAAGGAGGACTTCGCCGCGATCCGCACCGGTCGTGCGCACCCGGCGATGTTCAACAAGATCGTGGCCGACTACTACGGCGCGCTGACGCCGATCAACCAGCTGGCCTCGTTCTCGGTGCCCGAGCCGCGGATGGCCGTGGTGACCCCGTTCGACAAGAGCGCGCTGCGCAACATCGAGCAGGCGATCCGCGACTCCGACCTGGGCGTCAACCCGAGCAACGACGGCAGCATCATTCGTGTGACGTTCCCGGAGCTCACCGAGGAGCGTCGCCGCGACTCACATCAAGGTCGCCAAGACCAAGGCGGAGGACAGCAAGGTCTCCATCCGCTCGGTCCGTCGCAAGGCCAAGGACGCCATCGACAAGGCGATCAAGGACGGCGACATCGGCGAGGACGAGGGCCGTCGCGGCGAGAAGAACTGGACGACACCACCGCCAAGTACGTGGCCCAGGTGGACGAGCTGCTCAAGCACAAGGAAGCCGAGCTGCTCGAAGTCTGAGCGAGCGCGGAACATCGAGGTTCGAGGAATCCGTGAACGACTCTTCCTGGGGGCGCCGACCGGGCCGGCTACTGGGGGCCCGCCGACCAGGGCCACGGGCCCGCCTACGGTCAGGGGCCCTCGTACGACCAGGGACGCGCTCCGGCGGGTCCCGCGTACGAAAGCGGCACGCGGTTGAGGAGACTCGGCCCATGCCCATCGTGCCCGATATGCCCGGCGTGCCCGCTGGTGGCGGAGACGCCGACCAGGATGGCGACCGGGGGTCGCTCGGCTGAGCGGCCCCCTGTTCCGCGACGAGACGCCGCAGACACCGCAGGCGCCGCAGACACCGCAGGAGCCCATGCCCAGCGCAGCACCGCAGCCCGCCCCCGCGGCGGCGCCGAAGCAGAGAAGAAGAGCGCGGGCCGCGACCTCGGGGCGGCCATAGGGGTCGGCGTCGGGCTCGGTGCGGTGATCATCGCGTCGTTGTTCATCGTCAAGGCCGTGTTCGTCGGCGTGATGGCGGTCGCCGTCGTCGTCGGCCTGTGGGAGCTGACGTCGCGGCTCGAGGCGCGCAAGGGCATCAAGGCGCCGCTCGTGCCGCTCGCCGTCGGTGGCGCGGCGATGGTCGTCGCCGGATACGTCCGGGGCCCCGAGGGCGCCTGGGTGGCGATGGCGCTCACCGCGCTGGCCGTCCTGGTGTGGCGCATGACGGATGCTGCCCGAGGGCTATCTGAAGCTGACGTCACGGCCGGTGTCTTCGCGGCCTTCTACGTCCCTGCTCCTCGCGACGTTCGTGGCGATGATGCTCACCGCGGACGACGGCGTGGCGGGTGCTCACGTTCCGGATCCTGACCGTGGTCAGCGACACCGGGGCGTACGCGATCGGCTGGCGGTTCGGCAAGCACAAGCTCGCGCCGCGGATCAGCTCCCGGCAAGACCCGCGAGGGTCTGCTCGGCGCGGTGCTGTCGTTCGCGATGGTGGCGGGCGTGCTGTGCATGCAGTTCCTGGTGGACGACGGCACGTGGTGGCAGGGCCTGCGTGCTCGGTGTCCTCGTCGCCGCAGTGCAGCGCGACGCTCGGTGACCTGGGCGAGTCCATGATCAAGCGGGATCTCGGCATCAAGGACATGGGGACGCTGCTGCTCCCGCCACGTGGCGGCATCGGGCGGACCGCTCTTCCGACTCGCTGCTGCCCACCGCTCCGGTGGTGTGGCTGCTGCCGTGGTGCTGTTCGTCGGATCGAGCTGACCCTCGACGCGACCGGTCGCCCGATCGCCCGATCCGGCACACTCTCTGATGAGCCCCCGCCTGAGCCGGCAGGCTCGTCGCCGTTACTGCCCCTGAGGCCCGGCGCCACGGCTCTACCGGCCTCCGACGCCTGCCGCTACCTTCGTGTACTGGGAACCGCCGCCGCTGAGGCATCGGGAGGCCGTCGTGCCGGTCGGACGACAGACGCAGACGCCACGCCGCCGCCGCGCTGGTTCATCCGGCTGGCCTGGGTGGTGCACCGCGGCGGTTACCGGGTGCTGGGCGGGAGGGTCGCGCTGCGGCGGCCGCGCGGGCGACGCTGGGGTGCTCCGGCTGACCACGACCGGACGCCGCACCGGCGACCCGCCGCGTCATCGTCGCCTACCTGGAGGACGGCCCGAACCTGGTCACGCTGGCGATGAACGGGTGGGGCCCGGCGAACCCGCCTGGTGGCTCAACCTCCAATCACGCCCGGAGGCCGACGCCGACCTGGTCGACGGCCATCGCCTGGTGCACGCCCGCGCCGCGACGGGAGACGAACGCACCCGCCTGCGGCCGCTGGCGCGAAACCGACAAGAACCTCGACGCCTTCGCCGCGCGCCGTCCGTCGCCGACGGCGGTGGTGTGCTGGAGCCCAGGGGTGGGCGGGCCGCTGGGCGCCGGGCGCAGGCTGACCGGACCGGCGATCCCAGAGCCGGGTGAAACGACCTCGCTCTGAAGGTGGGCTTCCAGGCTTCAGCCAGCTGAGCCCACCAGGTCGTCTTCGCTGCGGGCACTCATCGAAGGCCCAGGCCCGACGCCGGGGAGCGGAAAAGGCCGGCGCGCGGGGCCGACGGGACCGGGTAACGTCCTTGTCATGTTCTTCCAGACGCCGATTCACGAGTGAGAGCGTGACGGGCCCGCCGGCATCCTCCGAAGCCGCCGCCCGTCCCCCACCGCTGAATCCGTAGCTCACCTCACATCACCACCGGGAGAACCCGTGACCGACAGCAAGAACATCAACAACCCCGTGGGCCAGGGCGGCGGCCAGCGCAAGAAGCAGTCCCGCGCCGAACGGCAGAACAACGGCCCGCACCGCAACGCCGACCGTCGGCGCGCGGCCGACCAGAAGGCGGAGCTGCTGCGCAAGATGCGCGAGAAGACAGGGACGGGCACGACCGAGGGCTCCGGCCAGGCGGACGACGACACCGCCCAGAGCTGACGAACCACGGTCGCAGGCGGCACCCGCACGGGGCCGGGCCCCTCTGTGCGTACGCTCGTCGCCGTGACCGACGATGCGCGCCTCATAGCGAACTACCGGGTCCATGTCGTACCCGCGGTTCTCGCTCTGGCCAATCCGCCGTGGCAGCGAGACGTCTGGCTCGACCCGGCGGTGTTCGAGAACCTGGACCACGTCTTCCACACGCTCTTCGACGACTTCTGCGACGCCGACGAGCCCGAGCGGTTCCTCGGCATCAGCCTGCGAACCGAGGAAGAGGTCTCGCTCATGCGGGAGCTGGGCGTCGCCCTGGGCGTGGCGGAGGCCCAGGCACCCAATGACACGGACGAGGAATATTTGCAGTCGCCCGGTTGGCCGACGGTCGTCGCTGTCGCCGGGCGACTGGCGCGCGTCATGGTGGCCAACGACCTCGGAGAGCTTGTCACGCTGCACGAGTCCGATACCGAGGACTAAACGATCGTCGGCTTCGGGGCGCAGCCGACCCAGGTGAGCGTGGCGTCAGGGACTGCTGACGAAGCCGTCTGACTGGTCCAGGCGAAACGGTGAGCCGGGACTCGTCGCGTTCCAGCCCTGTGCGAGGGCCGACGTGATGGCGACGCTGACGTCGCTGGGCAGCACCGCGACACTCGGCGCTCCGACCCAGTTACTGGGGTGAGGCTGATTCGTCGTGACGACCAGGGTCGCCCCGGAGGCATCCGCATGCTCAACCGTGTACGTGCACGGTGACCAGCAGAGACCCTGGCTGTAGGTCGGCCGGCGGCGCAGGCGCCAGCGGTACGTCGTGCCGTCGACGACGATGCGTCGCGAACCCTTGCGGCCGATCGCCATCGTGAGCCCCCATCCCCTGGAATGGCCGCGATGCTAGTGCTCTGACCGCAAAGGTCACCTGGTTTGCTGTACTCCTGGCAGCTACTTCTTGCGCTGGCTATCGATCTCGGCGGACAGCACGACCATGTTGTGCAGATGGGTGTAGTACTTGGCCGCGTACTCGTCGTCGATCGCCGGAAGAACCTTCCCGAACGCCGACGTCAGCCGCGTCAGGCGTATGCCGGTCTGTTCGCTGAGCAGGCCTTCGTGGACGCAGGCGGCGTAGGCATAGGCATCCGAGTCGAGCATCACCATGTCCCAGCCCTCAACATCCAGGCCGCGGAAACCGGGTGGGAACGGCCTGGCCATGTGCTCTGCCATCATCTGCGCAAGCGCGCCGAGCTCCTCATCAAGCATGGGGAGATCCTGCCAGGCAACCCGGCGAACCTTTGCGGTCACAGCACTAGCTGGTCAGAGCATGGGGGAGCCGAGAATCCCGGGCCGTCCCTGGGCCGTCCGAGGCCGCTCAGCAGTGACCAGGGGCGACCGACAGTGACAGGGGTCCCAGGCGACGACCCCAGGTCACCCCCATCCATCTGCGACACTGGTACAGCCATGCCTAAGCCCGGAGAACTCACTTTCGTCGCCCCGCGCGGAGCCAAGAAGCCGCCGCGGCACCTTGCCGACCTGACGCCTGCCGAGCGCAAGGAGGCTGTCGCCGCGATCGGCGAGAAGCCGTTCCGCGCCAAGCAGCTCTCGCAGCACTACTTCGCGCGGTACGCGCACGACCCCGCGGAGTGGACCGACATCCCCGCCGGTTCGCGCGAGAAGCTGCGGGAGGCGTTGCTGCCGGAGCTGATGACCGTCGTGCGGCATCTGTCGACCGACCAGGACACCACCCGCAAGACCCTGTGGCGGCTGTTCGACGGGACGCTCGTCGAGTCCGTGCTCATGCGGTACCCGGACCGGGTCACCATGTGCATCTCGTCGCAGGCCGGGTGCGGGATGAACTGTCCGTTCTGCGCGACCGGCCAGGCCGGGCTCGACCGGAACCTGTCGACCGGTGAGATCGTGCACCAGATCGTCGACGGGATGCGGGCCCTGCGGGACGGGGAGATCCCGGGTGGTCCGGCGCGGCTGAGCAACATCGTCTTCATGGGGATGGGCGAGCCGCTCGCCAACTACAAGCGGGTCGTCCAGTCCATCCGTGCGCTCACCGATCCCGAGCCGGACGGGCTGGGGCTGAGCCAGCGTGGCATCACCGTGTCCACCGTCGGGCTGGTGCCCGCCATTCACCGGTTCTCCGACGAGGGCTTCAAGTGCCGCCTCGCGATCTCGCTGCACGCCCCCGACGACGAGCTGCGCGACACCCTCGTACCCGTCAACACGCGGTGGAAGGTCCGGGAGGTGCTGGACGCCGGGTGGGAGTACGCCGCGAAGTCCGGGCGCCGGCTGTCCATCGAGTACGCGCTGATCCGGGACATCAACGACCAGGCGTGGCGCGGTGACCGGCTCGGGCGGCTGCTCCGGGGCAAGCCCGTGCACGTCAATCTCATTCCGCTGAACCCGACCCCCGGGTCGAAGTGGACGGCGTCGCGGCCCGAGGACGAGAAGGCGTTCGTCGAGGCCATCGCCGCGCACGGCGTGCCCGTCACCATCCGGGACACCCGTGGCCAGGAGATCGACGGGGCCTGTGGACAGCTGGCGGCCACCGAGCGGTAGCCTTGCCGGTGTACGTCTCGTACAGGCGTACTGACATCTGCATATTCCGACAGGGGAGCGCCACAGCGCTGAGAGTGCGGTATCGACCGCAGACCCTCTGAACCTCGCCCAGGTCATTCTGGGTAGGAAGTTCGGTCAACACTCCAAGCTGTTGCGCCCTGCCCGGAGACCGTGAGGTCCCCGGGCAGGGCCGCGTCTCTTCCTGGTCACCCCCAGGAGGAAAACCAGTGAGCAAGAAGACGTACGTGGCCGTGGCCGTGGGCCTCGGTCTCGTCACGCTGTCCGCGTGCGGGTCGTCGAACGACTCGGGATCCGGCGGCGACTCCAAGACCGTCACCCTCGTCAGCCACGACTCGTGGGCCGTCTCCAAGAACGTCCTGGCCGACTTCGAGAAGAAGTCCGGCTACCAGGTGAAGGTCCTCAAGGACGGGGACGCCGGCGAGGCCGTCAACAAGGCGATCCTCTCCAAGGGCAACCCGCAGGGCGACGTCTTCTTCGGCGTCGACAACACCCTGCTGTCGCGGGCCCTCGACAACGGGATCTTCGCCTCGTACAAGGCCGAGGGCCTGGCGGACGTGAAGAGCGAGTACCGGCTCGACAGCGGCAAGAACCGGGTGACGCCCGTCGACACCGGCGACATCTGCGTCAACTACGACAAGGCGTACTTCGAGCAGCACGAGCTGACGCCGCCCGCTTCCTTCGCCGACCTCACCAAGCCCGCCTACAAGGACCTGCTCGTCACCGAGAACGCGGCGACCTCGTCGCCCGGCCTCGGCTTCCTGCTCGGCTCCGCCGCGAGCCAGGGCGACGACGGCTGGCAGGGCTACTGGAAGAAGCTCAAGGCCAACGGCGTGAAGGTCGTCGACGGTTGGGACCAGGCCTACAACGAGGAGTTCAGCGGCAGCGCCGGCGGCAAGAAGGCCAAGGGCGACCGGCCGCTCGTCGTCTCGTACGCCTCCTCGCCGCCCGCCGAGGCGATCTACTCCGACCCGCAGCCCAAGACGTCGCCCGTCGGCGTCGCGACGGGGACGTGCTTCCGGCAGATCGAGTTCGCGGGCCTGCTCGACGGCGCGAAGAACGAGAAGGGCGGTCAGGCGCTCATCGACTTCCTCGTCTCCAAGGAGTTCCAGGAGGACATGCCGCTCAACATGTTCGTCGACCCGGTGACCAAGAGCGCCACCCCGCCCGCCGAGTACACCAAGTACGCGGTGCCGGTCGACGACGCCGAGACCATGAGCCCCCGCAAGATCGCGGACAACCGTGACGACTGGGTCAAGTCGTGGACCTCGCTCGTACTGAAGTAGCCGGCAAGGCAGTCGACGAGGCAGTCGACCAGGCCCGTACGACTCGTGCGGGCGGTGCGGCGCGGCTCGGCCTCATGGCCGTGCCCGTCGCGTTCTTCGGCGTCTTCTTCGCCTATCCGGTCGCCGCGATCGTCGAGCGCGGGCTGCACGTCGACGGCGGCTGGCGGTTCGGGCGGATCCTGGACGTGCTCGGGCAGTCCGACATCCGGCACGTCCTGTGGTTCACGGTGTGGCAGGCGCTCGCCTCCACCGCGCTGACCCTGCTGATCGCGCTGCCGGGCGCCTATGTGTTCGCGCGGCTCGACTTTCCCGGCAAGCAGGTGCTGCGGGCCGTCGTGACCGTGCCGTTCGTCCTGCCGACCGTGGTGGTCGGGACCGCGTTCCTCGCGCTGCTCGGGCAGGGCGGGCTCCTCGACGAGCTGTGGGGCGTGCGGCTCGACACGACCGTGTGGGCGATCCTGCTCGCGCACGTCTTCTTCAACTACGCCGTCGTCGTCCGGACGGTGGGCGGGCTGTGGGCGCAGCTCGACCCGCGGCAGGAGGAGGCCGCGCGGATGCTCGGCGCCTCCCGGCTCACGGCCTGGCGGAAGGTGACGCTGCCCGCGCTGGGACCCGCGGTCGCCGCCGCCGCGCTGATGGTGTTCCTCTTCACGTTCACGTCGTTCGGCGTCGTGCAGATCCTGGGCGGGCCCGGCTTCTCGACCCTGGAGGTCGAGATCTACCGGCAGACCGCGCAGATCTTCGACCTGTCCACCGCCGCGGTCCTGACCGTCGTGCAGTTCGTCGCCGTCGGCCTCGTCCTCGGCGTGCACGCCTGGACCGTCCGCCGCCGGGAGAGCACGCTGCGGCTCGTCGACGCCGCGCAGACGGCCCGGCGGCCGCGCGGTGCCGGGCAGTGGACCCTCCTCGGCGGGGTGCTGGCCACCGTCGTCGTGCTGATCCTGCTGCCGCTCGGCGTGCTGGTGCAGCGGTCGCTCGACACCCCGGACGGCTACGGGTTCGCGTACTTCCGGGCGCTCGGCGACGCCGACGGCGGGACCTTCCTCGTCCCGCCGATCGACGCGGTCCGCAACTCGCTGGAGTACGCGCTCGCCGCCACCGGCATCGCGCTGGTGATCGGCGGGCTCGCCGCCGCCGCGCTCACCCGGCGGGCCGGCCGGCTCGTGCGCGGGTTCGACGCGCTGCTGATGCTGCCGCTCGGCGTGTCCGCGGTGACCGTCGGATTCGGGTTCCTGATCACGCTCGACGAGCCGCCGCTGGATCTGCGGGCGACCTGGATCCTGGTGCCGCTCGCCCAGGCCCTGGTCGGCGTGCCCTTCGTCGTGCGCACCATGCTGCCGGTCCTGCGGGCCGTGGACGGCCGCCTGCGGGAGGCCGCCGCCGTGCTGGGGGCGTCGCCGCTGCGGGCCTGGCGCGAGGTCGACCTGCCCATGGTGCGGCGGGCGCTGCTGATCGCGGCGGGGTTCGCGTTCGCCGTGTCACTGGGCGAGTTCGGGGCGACCGTGTTCATCGCGCGGCCCGACAACCCGACCCTGCCGGTCGCCGTGGCCCGGCTGCTCGGCCGGGCCGGTGACCTCAACTACGGGCAGGCGATGGCCCTGTCGACCGTCCTGATGGTCGTCTGCGCCGCCGCCCTGCTGCTGCTCGAACGCATGCGGCCCGCCAGGGCCTCGACCGGGGAGTTCTGATGGCGCTGCTGGAACTGGCCGACGCGACCGTACGGTTCGGCGGCCGCGCCGTGCTCGACGACGTGGACCTGGCGGTCGCCGAGCACGAGATCGTGTGCGTGCTCGGGCCGAGCGGCAGCGGCAAGTCGACGCTGCTGCGGGCCGTCGCCGGACTGCAGCCCCTGGACCGCGGCCGGGTGTCGCTCGACGGACGCGACCAGACGGGCGCGCCCGCCCACCAGCGGGGCGTCGGCCTGATGTTCCAGGACCACCAGCTGTTCCCGCAGCGCGACGTCGGCGGCAACGTCGCCTTCGGGCTCCGTATGCACGGCGCCTCCCGTGACGAACAGGCTGCCCGCGTACGGGAGTTGCTCGCGCTCGTCGGTCTGCCGGGCGCCGAACGGCGGGCCGTCGCCGCGCTGTCCGGCGGCGAGCAGCAGCGCGTCGCGCTCGCCCGCGCCCTCGCGCCGCGCCCCCGGCTGCTGATGCTGGACGAGCCGCTCGGCCAGCTCGACCGCTCCCTGCGCGAGCGGCTCGTCGTCGAACTGCGCGAACTCTTCGGCGACCTGGGCACCACCGTCCTCGCCGTCACGCACGACCAGGGCGAGGCCTTCGCGCTCGCCGACCGGGTCGTGGTGATGCGGGACGGCCGCATCGCCCAGTCCGGGACGCCCCTGGAGGTGTGGCAGCACCCCGCCGACGAGTTCGTCGCCCGCTTCCTCGGCTTCGACAACGTCGTCCCGGCGAGCGTCACCGGCGAGTCCGCGGACACGCCGTGGGGCAAGGTGCCGGTGCCGGCCGGCGCGCCGCAGGGCCCGGCCACCCTCCTCGTCCGGCCCGCAGGCGTACGCCTCGTGCCCGCCGCCGACGCCCAGTTGACCTGCACCGTCGCCGCCCGCACCTTCCGCGGCACCCACGTCGCCCTGCACCTCCAGCCCGCCGACGCGCCCCGGCTCGAAGCGGCCTGCGCGCTGCGCGAGGCGCCGGAGCCGGGCGCCGAGGTCGGCGTCGCCTTCGACGCGGCGGAAATCGTGGTGCTGGAAGCCGGTCCCGCTTCGTAGGGTCGGCGCATGACGACGGAAACGCAGCCGTACGCCCCGCTCTCCCACGACCGCTCCTGCGACGAGATCCTCGCCCAGACCGATCTGCTCAGGGACCACCTGCGCGGCGCCGACCTCGCCGCGACCGTGCCGACCTGCCCCGACTGGACCCTGCGCGACCTCGCCGTGCACGTCGGCGGCGCCCACCGCTGGGTCGAGACGACCGTGCGCACCCGGGCCGTGGAAGAGGTGTCGGAGAAGGCCGTGGAGGGCTTCGACGGGCCCGCGGACGACGACCCCGCCGCCCTCGACGCCTGGCTCGCCGACGGCGCCCGCCGCACCGCCGACACGCTCCGCACGGCCGGCCCCGACCTGCCCTGCTGGACCTGGTCCTGGCGCCGCGACGCCGGGTTCTGGGCCCGCCGCATGGCCCACGAGACGGTGGTCCACCGCGCCGACGCGGCCCTCGCCGCCGGAGCCGCCTACGACGTGGTGCCCGAGGTCGCCGCCGACGCGATCGACGAGTGGCTGCAGATCGTCACGTACGGGCAGCGCATCGGCTTCGAACAGGCGCTCCTGGACCTGCGCGGCCCCGGCCGCACCCTGCACCTGCACGCCACCGACACCGCGCCCGAGATGGCGGCCGAGTGGCTGATCGAGCTGCGCGACGAGGGCATCGCCTGGCGGCGCGGCCACGAGAAGGCCGACGTCGCGCTGCGCGGCCCGCTCACCGCGCTGCTGCTCGCCTTCTACCGGCGGGTGCCGCTGGACGACCCGCGGGTGGAGGTGCTGGGCGAGCGCGAGCTGCTGGAGTTCTGGCTGGAGCGGGCCACCTTCGGCTGACCGGGCCGCGCACGGGGCGGGCCGAGCAGCTCACGGGGCCGGGCGGACCGGGCTCACCGGGCGGGCCGGACCAGGCCCGTCTCGTACGCGGTGATCACCGCCTGCGCGCGGTCACGCAGGTCCAGCTTGGCGAACAGCCGGTTGATGTGGGTCTTCACGGTGTGGTCGGAGATGGTGAGGTGCCCGGCGATCTCCGCGTTCGACAGACCGCGGGCGATGAGGACGAGCACCTCGACCTCCCGGCCGGTGAGCCCCTCGACGCTGCGCCTCGGCGGGACGGTGGCGCGCTGCCGGGCGAACTCGGCGACCATCCGCCGGGTGATCTCGGGCGAGAGCAGCGCGTTGCCCGCCGCCACCACCCGTACCGCGTGCAGCAGTTCGGGGAAGGTGGCGTCCTTGAGGAGGAAGCCGGACGCACCCGCGGCGAGCGCCTCGTAGACGTACTCGTCGAGGCCGAACGTGGTCAGCATCAGCGCCTTCGTCGTGCCGCCCGAGGCCCGCGACGCGTCCAGGATCGCGCGGGCCGCCTCGATGCCGTTCGTCCCCGGCATCCGGATGTCCAGGAGCACCACGTCGGGGCGGTGCTCGGCGGCCAGCCGCACCGCGCCCGCGCCGTCCTCGGCCTCCGCGACCACCTCGATGTCCGGCTGCGTGGCCAGCAGCCCGGCGAACGCGGTGCGGACCACGGCCTGGTCGTCGGCGACCAGCGTGCGGATCGTGTGCGTCGCGGGGGTCACCAGGGCAGCACCGCCTCGACCAGGAAGCCGCCGGCGCGGCCCGGGCCCGCGGTGAGGGTGCCGCCCACCAGGGCCGCGCGCTGGCGCATGCCGGGCAGGCCGTGGCCGGGCGGCGCGTCGGCCGCCGCCGCGGGGCCGGGCGGGCCGGGCCCGTCGTCCGCGACCCTGATCGTCAACCGGTCCTTCCCGTAGCCGAGTTCGACGGAGACGGAGGTGGCGGCACCGGGGGAGTGCTTGCGCACGTTCGTCAGGGACTCCTGGACGATCCGGTACGCCGACAGCTCCCAGGACGCGGGCAGCGGCACCCGCTCGCCCGTCACCGTCAGCTCGGCGCTGCCGCCCACCGTGCGGTGCTGCTCGATCAGATCGCCGAGGCGGTCCAGGGACGGCTGCGGGGCGGTCGCCGCGCCGCCGTCCTCGTGCAACACCCCGAGCAGGCGGCGCAGTTCGGCCATCGACGCCCGGGCCGTGCCCGCGATCTGCTGGAAGCCGTCCCGGGCTGCGGGCGTCAGACCTGGCGTCGTGTACGTCGCGCTCTCCGCCTGCACCGCGATCATCGACACCGAGTGGGCGACGATGTCGTGCAGCTCGCGGGCGATCGCGGCGCGCTCCGCCTCCGCCGCCTGGCGCCGCTCCATGGCGATCAACTGGGCCTGCGCCAGCGCCCGGTCCTGCCGGGCCTGCTCGCGGGAGCGGACCGCGTCGCCGAGCGCGACGGCCGCGAGGACGAAAGCGGACAGCCCGAACGTCTCCGTGAACAGGCTCAGCGTGCCCGCCTGGCCGAACGCCGGCACGTTCGGCAGCCGGTCGTCGCGGGCCCAGCTCGCGATGTGCACGAGGTTCACGCTGAGCGCGCCGAAGGCGCCGCCGGCGACGAGGAGCGCGGGGTGCAGGACCCGGTGCCTGGCCAGCACGTACCAGCCCATCGGCCCGCAGACCATCGCCGAGAACGACAGGGCGGTGTCCGCGCCGAAGCTCACGAACGCCGCCGCGACCGTGAGCAGCGCGACCGGCGGACAGGCCCGCCGCCACATCAGGGACGCCGCGCACAGGACGACCGCCACCGTCATGGTGAGTGAGCCGGGGAAGTAGCACAGCTCGACGATCGTGCCGGCCGTGAGGACGGCCCCCGAGACGTACGGATGGGCCGGAGCGTCGGTCCAGGCGGCGGGCGGCTTCCTCATGACCACGATTCTGTCCGGGGCGGTACGGGGCGCGCGTCGGCGTGCGGGTGGAGATCGGGCGGCCGTGTCATGCCACGGGTTGACGTGCGGACGAGGAGCCTCCTCCGACGCGCCGGGCGCCGCCGCTTCCTAGCGTCGACGGCATGGCTGAACTGGGAATTCGGGGGACGGCCGCACCGGCCGTGGGACGGGCGGCGGCGGCCGGGGCCGGGGCGTGGGGGTGCTGCGCGGCCGGATCGCTGGGGTACGCGCTGAGCACCGGCCTGGGCCCGCACCGGATCTGGGGCGCCCTGGCCGCGCTCGCGTACGCGGTCGTGGCGCTGCTGACGTACGCCGGGGCGGGACGCGCGGGAACGGTGTCCGCGATCGCCGTGGGCGGCGCGGTCGTGCTGCCGCTCGGGACGCTGGTGGCCGGTGGGCGCGGGCAGTTGGAGGTGGCGGTCGTGGAGCGGTCGGGGGCCCGGCTGCTCGCCACCGGCAGCCCGTACGTCGCCGGCCCGGCCACCGTCGCCGACGTGAACCCGTACCTCCCCGGCACGGCCCTGTTCGGGGCGCTGCCCGGGGATCCGCGGTGGTGGACGGCGGGCGTCTTCGTGGCGTGCGTCGCGGCGGCCGCCTCCGGCGTGCGGTCGTGGTGGCTGGTGGCCTGCCCCGCGGTGGCGCTGCCGGCGGCCGTCGGGGGCGTGGACCTGCCGGTGGTGGGGCTGATGTGCCTGGGTCTCGTGTGGGCGGGACGGGGCCGGGCGGTCGGGGGCGGCCTGCTGCTGGGGGCCGCGGCGTGTCTGAAGTGGACCGGGTGGCCCGGGATCGTGGTGGGCGTGGTCCTGGCCGCGAGCGCGG
>NZ_JASERH010000019.1:0-12141 GCF_030766975.1 Streptomyces sp. KL116D
GGCCTGGCCGACCGGGACGAGCGGCGCCCCGGTGCGCTCGACGAGGCGGGCGACGCCGCTGCGGAAGCGCAGCGGCGCCGCCTCCGCCGCGTCCGTGCGCAGCGGGATGCCGCCCTCCGCGTAGACGAGCAGCAGCCGGCCGTCCGCCAGCGCGTCCGCCGCCAGGTCGAGGGCGTGGGCCGCGCGCCGGTCGCCCCGGTGCACCGGTACGAATCCGTCCCGTGCCAGGGCCCGGCCGAGCAGCGGCGCCCGCCACAGCCCGGCCGCCGCCATCACCACGGGCTCCACGCCGAGCTCCCGCAGGGCGGCGAGCACGATCGCGGGGTCCGCGAGCGAGGTGTGGTTGGCCACGACGAGACTGCCGGGCGCGAGGACGGCGTCGGCGTCGGTGGTGACGGTGAGCCGCCCGAAGGCAGGGACCAGCAGGGCGGCGAGGCGGCTGAGCAACGGGACTCCAGATGCGACGGGGGCTCGACGGCGGTGTCCTCATCGTCGGCGGCATCCGGCCCGGCGGTCCTGAGTGCGCGTACTCATCTACGTACGCGCCGACGACCCGGCGCACACGCCGGTGACCAGGGGAAAAGTCTCAGGCGGGCCGCTCGGTCCCGGTGACGCGGGCGACGAGGTCGATCCAGCCGGACTCCAGCCGGTCCAGGGACATCCCGCACCGCTTGTGCAGGTGGTGGACGACGGCGGGGTCGAGGAAACCCATCAGGGCCTGCGCCTGCAGCTCGCAGTCGGCGTCCGGGACCAGGTCCCGCAGCAGGTACGTGACGTGCGAGGTCAGCACCCGCACCGTCGGGTGATCGAGCTTGCGGGCGGGCTCGGGCTGTGCCGCGAGCTGCAGGTCCAGTTGCTCGGCCGAGCGGCGCAGCACGGCCGCGCCGAACGCCCGCAACCGCTCCACCGAGGGCGCGCCGGGACCGAGCGGCGGCGGCCCGCCGATCAGATCCGCCTGCAACTGCCGCGCCGAGTGGTCGAGCAGGGCCGTCAGCAGACCGGTGCGGTCGCCGAACCGCCGGAAGACGGTGCCCTTGCCGACCGAGGCCGCCGCGGCCACCGCCTCCATGGTCACCCCGGCCGCACCGTGCTCCGCGACCAGCCGCCCGGCGGCTTCGAGCAGCCGGGCCCGGTTGCGCGCGGCGTCGGCGCGCAGGCACGGCTCCTCCTCGGCGAGGCCGATCTCCAGCAACTCCGGCTCGCCCACGGACTCTTCGGGCGGCGGCAGGGGCGGCAGGCTCGTGGACATGAACTCAGCGTAAAGCATTCCCAAGAAAACTGGACCGCGGTCCGCTTAGGCTGCTACAAATTAAACGGACCCCGGTCCGGATGAATCTGCGGAGCGCTTCCCAGCGATCGGCAGTCGGAATGTACTCAGTCTTTGGAGCCCCCGTGTCTGTTCGCATCCTTGCCCTGGTCGGCAGCCTCCGCGCCGGTTCGACCAACCGCCAGCTCGCCGAGGCGGCCGTCAAGCTCGCCCCGGAGGGCGCCGAGGTCGACCTCTTCGAGGGGCTCGCCGACATCCCCTTCTACAACGAGGACATCGACGTCGAGGGCAGCGTCCCGGCCACCGCCGCCAAGCTGCGCGCGGCCGCGCAGGGCGCCGACGCCTTCCTGCTGGTCACCCCCGAGTACAACGGCACCATCCCGGCCGTCCTGAAGAACGCCATCGACTGGCTGTCCCGTCCGTACGGTGCGGGCGCGTTCATCGGCAAGCCGGTCGCCGTGGTCGGCACCGCGTTCGGCCAGTACGGCGGCGTGTGGGCGCAGGACGAGGTCCGCAAGGCCGTGGGCATCGCCGGCGGCACGGTGCTCGAGGACGTCAAGCTCTCCATCCCCGGCTCCCTGACCCGGTTCGCGGAGACGCACCCGGTGGACGACACCGAGGTCGCCGCGCAGCTGACCGAGGTCGTCGCCCGCCTGCACGGCCACTCCGGCGAGACGGCCGCCGCCTGATCGTGGTGCGGTGAAGCCGGTCAGGCCGTCGGCGCGGGCGCGGAAACGCTCGCGCCGACGGCCTTCCGGAACCTCTCCCCCGCCACGCCGCCGGGCGCCGCGCTCAGGATCACGATCTTGAACTCGGAGTCCCCGTCGGTCAGCACGTCGCAGTCCACCTCGACGGGCCCGGCCACAGGATGCGCGACGGTCTTGTGGTCCTCGCGGTGCGCGGCCACGGTGCCGCTCGCCCACAGCCGGGCGAAGTCAGCGTTGCCCGCGACGAGCGTGCGGACCAGTTCCGTCAGGCGTACGTCGTGCGGGAAGCGGCCGGTCGCGCGGCGCAGGTCGGACACGATCGCGAGGTCCGACAGGTCCTGGTTCGCCACCGCCACCGGCCACGTGGCGAGGTGCACGGCGTCGCCGTCGACCGGGAACCGCTCACGGGCGAAGTTGCGCAGCTCGGGCGGCGCGGCCGACGGGTCACCCAGCAGGCCCGCCCAGCCGGCGTTCCACCAGATCATCCGCCAGTCCGCGGCGAACACGGCGACCGCGACGCCGCCGAGCCGGCCGAGCACGCGGCGCACCCCGGGCGGCACCTGGTCGGGGACCGGGGCGTCGCCCGGCGGCACCAGACCGGCCAGCCGGTGCAGATGGTCGCACTCGGCCGCGCTGAGTCGCAGGGCGTCCGCGAGGGACGCCACGACCTGCGCGGACGGTGTCGTGGAGCGGCCCTGCTCCAGGCGCACCACGTAGTCGACCGAGACCCCGGCGCGTTCGGCGAGTTCCTCCCGGCGCAGGCCGCGCGCCCGGCGCGCCCGGCCGGACGGCAGACCCACCGACGAGGGGGCGAGCCGCTCCCGCCAGGCCCGGATCGTGGCACCGAGGCCGGTCTCCTCCTGGATAGGCATGACTCCCATCGTGCCCCATGTCCCGGGCCCGGACCCGGACCCGTGCACGCCCCGTCGGCGCCACGATCCTGGTAATGCCGTTCCTACGGTCGAGGCGTCCCTGGTACGGCGCTCCCGCCGGGCGGACGATCGGCCCATGACCATCACGTTCATCACCGGAGCCAACAAGGGTCTCGGCCACGAGACCGCCCGCCGCCTCGTCGCCGCCGGGCACACCGTGATCGTGGGTGCCCGCGATCCGGAGCGGGGCGCGACGGCCGCCGCCGCGCTCGGCGCCAGGTTCGTCCGGATCGACGTCACCGACGACGCGTCCGTCCGGGCCGCCGCGGCGGACGTCGCGGCACACGAGGGCAGGGTCGACGTCCTCGTCAACAACGCCGGTGTGCACGGCCCGTACGGCGATCCCGGCGAGCTGACCGGCGCGGACGCGCTCGGCGTCTTCGACGTCAACGTCATCGGCGTGGTCCGGGTGACCACGGCCTTCCTGCCGCTGCTGCGCCGGTCGGCGGACCCGGCCGTCGTCAACGTCAGCAGCGGCATGGGCTCGCTCGCCCGCACCCAGGACCCGTCCCGCCCCGAGTCGTCCGTCGTCGCGCCCCTGTACACCGCGTCCAAGGCGGCGTTGACGATGCTGAACAGCCAGTACGCCAAGGCGCTCAAGGACATCCGCGTCAACGCGGCCGATCCCGGCTACACCGCGACCGACCTCAACGGGCACAGTGGCCCCCAGACGGTCGCGGAGGGCACCGACGCGATCGTCCGCCTCGCCACCGAGGGACCCGGCGCCGGCTCGGGCCGGTTCGTCGACCGCGCGGGCCCGGTCGACCACTCCTGAACCCACTGTTTCCGCAGGGCAGTTGGCGCCCACCGGGTCGTCGGCCGCGGAACCGGTGTGGAAGGCTGTCGTCGGCGATGATCGACGCGGCCGCCACGGCGGCGGTGACCCGGAGGAGCGCACGGTGACGACGCAGGACGGCTTCCCCGCCGGCGGGATGGACACCAGCAAGCCACACCCTGCCCGGATCTACGACTACCTGCTGGGCGGCAAGGACAACTACCCGGTGGACCAGGAGGCGGGTGACGCGCTCGCCGCGGCCGCGCCCGAGGTGCGCATCGGGCTGCGCGCCAACCGGGCCTTCATGCGGCGGGCCGTCCGTCACGTCGTCGGCAGCGGCGTCCGGCAGATCCTCGACATCGGCACCGGTCTGCCCACGTCGCCCAACGTGCACGAGGTCGCCCACGAGGTGGCGCCCGACGTGCGGGTCGCCTACGTCGACAACGACCCGATCGTCAGCGCGCACGCGAGCGCGCTGCTGCGCGGGACCGGGTCGAACAGCGTGGTGCTCGCCGACGTCCGCGACCCGGCGTCGGTCGTGGACCACCCCGACGTCCGCAAGGTCATCGACTTCGACCGGCCCGTCGCGCTGCTGCTCGTCGCCGTCGTCCACTTCCTCACCGACGAGGACGGGCCCGAGCGGATCGTCGCCACGCTCGTCGACGCCCTCCCGCCCGGCAGCTTCCTGGTGCTGTCGCACGCCACCGCCGACTTCGCCGACCGCACGGCGGCCCAGGCCGTCTACCGCAAGGCCACCGCCACCCTGAACCTGCGCACCCGCCCCCAGGTCGAGCGCCTCTTCACGGGCCTCGACCTGGTCGAACCGGGCCTGGCCCAGGTCCCGTTCTGGCGCCCGGACGGCCCGGTGCCGCAGGGCTCGGAGGAGATCGGCTTCTACGGAGGCGTGGCCCGCAAGTCCGGCTGATCCCGGTGGGCCGACGACGAGCGATCGCTGCCGTGCGAGTGAGGGGACGCGGGGACAAGTGCTGCGGCAACTGGAGTACTTGGTCGCTCTCGCCCGGGAGCGGCACTTCGGGCGGGCGGCCGATGCGTGCTTCGTGTCGCAGCCTTCCCTGTCGGCCGGGATACGGAAGCTGGAGGGTGAGCTGGGGGTCGCGCTCACGCTGCGCGGGCCCCGTTATCGAGGGCTGACCCCTGAGGGTGAGCACGTACTGGTGTGGGCGCAGCGCATGCTCGCGGAGCGGGCCGCCCTCCAGCAGGAACTTGCCTCGCTGGAAGGTGAGTTGACCGGGACGCTGCGGCTCGGCGCCATCCCCACCGCGCTCAGTGTCGTATCGCTGGTGACCAACCCGTTCTGCGCACGGCACCCGGCGGCGAAGGTCAGCCTGGAGTCGCTGTCCTCGCGCGACATCACGCGCAGGCTCACCGGGCTGGAGATCGACGCCGCGCTGACCTATCTCGACGACCACACGCTGCGCGACGTGCGGCGCATCCCCCTCTACGAGGAGCAGTACGTGCTCCTCACTCCGGCGGACGGCCCCCTGGCCGGGCACACCGAAGCCAGTTGGGCGCAGGCCGCCGCCCTGCCGCTGTGCCTGCTCGGTCCGCGCATGCGCAACCGCCGCATCCTCGACGAGTACTTCGCCGCCGAAGGCGCCCAGGCGCAGCCCGCGATCGAGTCCGACACCGTGGCCGGGCTCTACGCCCACCTGACCGGCGGGCCGTGGTCCAGCGTCGTCTCGCACGCCTGGCTGCACATGTTCGGGGTTCCCGAGGGCAAGCACGTCGTGCGGCTGACGGGCCCGGCGCAAGGCTCGCGCGTCGGGCTGGTCGTCGCCGAGCAGCACCCCCAACTCCCGATGGTCAGGGCCCTGCTGGCCGTGGCACGCGAGGCCGGGGTGCGCGAGTCACTGAACGCTCTCCTCCGCCGCCACCTGCCCTCATAGCCAACTCCTCGCACCCATAGAGGACTTCGCTTTGACCATGGCCACGCCCGACCGCCACCGTGGAGACATCCCGCACGACCCGCAACGACCTGCCGCACATCACGCCCTCCCCCGATGGCCAGTCGGCGCCCACGCCCCTGGGCGCCGACTTCATTCCGTCCTGGCGCCGGTCCGCAGCCGCCTGTCTGATCCACCACCGCAGGTGCACCACCATTTGAGTAATCAGCCAAGCATCAGCAAGCCCTCTATGGAATTCTGCCTGGCAGATGCAAGATGGAGACGTTGTCCGCGGCGGGCGTCGATGCGCTCGCCGCGGCCTGTCACGGCCCACAAGGCGAGGTCTCCATGTCCATGCGAACCCACGACGGCAGCGCCGGTGCCGTCGACCCCGGCACCCTGGGCGCCGGCCGCTCCGGCCACTCCCCCTTCCGCCGGCCCGACGCCCGCATCGCCCGCGTCATCGCCCGTGCCCTGGGGGACGCCGACACCGTCCTGAACGTCGGTGCGGGCACCGGCTCCTACGAGGACCCCGCCCACACCGTCACCGCGGTCGAGCCGTCCCTGGCCATGCGGGCCCGGCGCCCGGCCCGGCTGTCCACCGCGATCGACGCCGTCGCCGAGTCCCTGCCCTTCGACGACGGCCGGTTCGACGCGTCCATGGCGCTCTTCAGCGTCCACCAGTGGTCCGACCCGGCCGCGGGCCTGCGCGAGATGCGACGCGTGACGCGCGGCCCCGTCGTCGTCCTCACCTGCGACCCCACCCTCGTACGCGACTTCTGGCTCTACGACTACGCGCCCGACGTCCTCGACACCGAGGCCCGCCGCCACCCGCACCTGGCCACGCTGACCGGGGCCCTCGGCGGCACCGTGACCGTCGAGCCCGTCCCCGTCCCGCTGGACTGCACCGACGGATTCAACGAGGCGTACTACGGCCGCCCCGAGATGCTCCTCGACCCGGCGGCCAGGCAGGCCTGTTCGGCGTGGAGCTTCATCGACGACCGGGCCCGCCAGGAGTTCGACGTCTCCCTGCGCCGGGCTCTCGGCTCCGGCGCGTGGGACGAGGCCTTCGGGCACCTGCGCTGCCGCCCCACCTACCTGGGCTCCCTCGTCCTCCTGCGGGCGACCGTCTGACCGGTACCGAGGAAGGAGCAGCGGATGGAGCACACGGGCCGCACCCCGCAGCAGATCATCGACCAGTACGAGACCGACGTCATCGCCGACCGCGAGGACCTCACCTGAGAGCGTGGCGCCCAGTGTCTGCGCGACGCCACCCTCGGCCCGGCTGCTGTGCCGCTGCCCCCGGAGGGAGGATTCCGCGGGCTCGGCCGGCGCCCCCTCGCGCACTTCTCCGGCCCAACGGGTGCTCAACGCAACTCCTCCGTCAATACTGGCGATGAACCGACAGACAGCCAGACAGACACAGACGAGCGCCACCTGACGGGCCCTGCCCGTCGACGTCACCGGAGGTACCCGTGAAAATGCTCATCAACGTGGCCGAGACCGTCGTCACCGACGCCCTGCGCGGCATGGCCGCCGCCCATCCCGAGTTGACCGTCGACGTGGAGAACCGGGTGATCCTGCGGCGGGACGCGCCGGTTGCCGGGAAGGTGGCGCTGGTCTCCGGCGGCGGGTCGGGGCACGAGCCGCTGCACGGTGGGTTCGTGGGGCCCGGGATGCTGGCGGCCGCCTGTCCCGGTGAGGTGTTCACGTCGCCGGTGCCGGACCAGATGGTGCGGGCCGCCGCCGCGGTGGACAGCGGGGCCGGCGTGCTGTTCATCGTGAAGAACTACACGGGCGACGTGCTCAACTTCGACATGGCGGCCGAACTCGCCGAGGACGAGGGCATTCAGGTCGCCAAGGTGCTGGTGAACGACGACGTCGCCGTGACCGACAGCCTCTACACCGCCGGGCGGCGCGGCACCGGAGCCACCCTCTTCGTCGAGAAGATCGCCGGCGCGGCCGCCGAGGAGGGCCAGTCGCTGGAGCGGGTCGAGGCGATCGCGCGGCAGGTCAACGAGAGCGCGCGGAGCTTCGGGGTCGCGCTCAGCGCGTGCAGCACTCCGGCCAAGGGGTCGCCGACGTTCGATCTGCCGCCGGGCGAGCTGGAGTTGGGCATCGGCATCCACGGCGAGCCGGGCCGTGAGCGGCGCGCGATGATGACGTCGGGCGAGATCGCCGAGTTCGCCGTGAACGCCGTCCTGGAGGACCTGAACCCCACCGCCCCCGTGCTCGCGCTCGTCAACGGGATGGGTGCGACGCCGCTGCTGGAGCTGTACGGGTTCAACGCGGAGGTGCAGCGGGTGCTCGGCGAGCGGGGCGTGCCGGTCGCGCGCACACTGGTCGGCAACTACGTCACGTCGCTCGACATGGCCGGCGCGTCCGTCACGCTCTGCCAGGTCGACGAGGAGCTGCTGCGGCTGTGGGACGCGCCGGTGAGCACGGCGGGCCTGCGCTGGGGCATGTGAGCGCGGAGCCGACGGAACGTCAACGTACCTATCACGCAAGGAGATCACGTGCTCGACGCCGACTTCTTCCGGCGCTGGATGACCGCGACCGCCGTCGCGGTGGACGGTGCGGCCGCCCGGCTCACCGAACTCGACTCACCGATCGGTGACGCCGACCACGGCAGCAATCTGCAGCGCGGGTTCACCGCCGTGCGGACCGTCCTCGACAAGGAGGAGCCGGACACCCCGGGGGGCGTGCTGACGCTCGCAGGGCGGCAGTTGATCTCCACGGTGGGTGGCGCCTCGGGGCCGTTGTACGGGACGTTGCTGCGGCGCACCGGGAAGGCGCTCGGGGACGCCGCCGAGGTGAGCGGGGCCGAGCTGGCGACCGCGTTGCGGGTCGGGGTGGACGCGGTGGCGGCCCTCGGCGGCGCCGCGCCCGGTGACAAGACGATGCTGGACGCGCTGGTGCCGGCCGTGGACGCGCTCGACGGCGGGGACTTCGCGGCGGCGAGCAGCGCGGCCGAGCACGGCGCCGAGGCGACGACGCCGCTGCAGGCCCGCAAGGGCCGGGCCAGTTATCTGGGCGAGCGCAGCATCGGGCACCAGGATCCCGGTGCCACGTCGTCGGCGCTGCTGTTCGCGGCGCTCGCCGAGACCGCGGAGGCGACGTCGTGACCGCCCCCGACCAGCCCGTGGGCGTGGTCCTCGTGTCGCACAGCCGGGAGGTCGCCGAGTCGGTGGCACGGCTCGCGGCCGGTCTGGCCGGGGGTGGCGCCACCGCGCCCGTCGCCCCGGCGGGCGGCACCGAGGACGGCGGCCTCGGCACCAGCTCCGAGCTGATCTCGGCGGCCGCCGCGTCGGTGGACCGGGGTTCGGGCGTCGCCGTCCTCGTCGACCTCGGCAGCGCGGTCCTCACCGTGAAGGCGCTGCTGGCCGAGGGGGACGAGCTGCCGGACGGCACCCGTCTGGTGGACGCCCCGTTCGTGGAGGGCGCGGTCGCCGCGGTCGTCTCCGCGTCGGCCGGTGCGGACCTGGACGCGGTCGTGGCGGCGGCGTCGGAGGCGTACGCGTACCGGAAGGAGTGAGCCCCGGGTCCGCCTGCCTCAGCGCTTGAGGAGGTCCCGGAGCGCGGCCGCCACCAGCTCCGGCGCCTCCTCCGCCATGAAGTGGCCGCAGGCGACCGTGCGGTGGTCGAGGTCGTCTGCCCAGGCGCGCCAGCGGGCGGCGGCGTCGAAGCCGAGGGCCGTGCCCCAGTCCTGCTGGAGCACGGTCACCGGCATGCGCAGCCGGGTTCCGGCGCGGCGGTCGGTCTCGTCGTGGGTGACGTCGATGTGGGCGGAGGCCCGGTAGTCGGCGACGATCGAGGGGACCGCGGCGCGGCAGGCCGCCAGGTAGTGGGCGCGCACGTCGGCGGGGATCGCGTCGCCGGTGCCCGCCCACTGGTCGAGGAAGTGGCCGAAGAAGGCGTCGGCGGTCGCCTCGATCATCGCCTCGGGCAGCCCGGGCGGCTGGGCCATCAGATAGAGGTGGAAGCCGACCGCGGCGGAGGCGCCGTGCATGACGTCCCACATGTCGAGGGTGGGCAGCACGTCGAGGGACGCGAGGTGGGTGATCGTGTCCGGGTGGTCGAGGCCCGCCCTGATCGCGACGAGCGCGCCCCGGTCGTGGCCGGCGAGGGCGAAGCGGTCGTGGCCGAGGGCGCGGGCGAGGGCCACGACGTCGGCGGCCATGGTGCGCTTCGCGTACGCGGTGCCGTCGGGGTCGGCCGGTTTGTCGCTGGCGCCGTAGCCGCGCAGGTCGGGGCAGATCACGGTGTGCTCGGTCGCGAGGTCGGCGGCGACGTGCCGCCACATGAGGTGGGTCTGCGGGAAGCCGTGCAGGAGGACGAGCGGGGTGCCGCTGCCGCCGACGGCGACGTTCAGGGCGACGCCGTCGGCGACGGTGACGCGCTGCCGGGTGAAGCCGGGGACATGGGGTTCGGGGGTGCCGGTCACGGGTCGGTTCCTTCGGGGTGCGGATCGGTCGGGTGGGCCGGATCCAGCCTCGTACGGGCCGATCAGCAATCGATCAGTACGCCGGCGCCGACGGGTCTGACCAGCGGTCTTCCGGCCGGCGTCACGGGAGGTCTTCCGTAGGATCGACGGCGTATGAGCGAGAGCGAGGAGGCCGCGCGGGGTCCCGCGGTGACGTTCGGTGTGCTCGGGCCCGTGGTGGCGGCCGACGCGCACGGCCCCGTCGCGCTCAAGGGGCCGCGGCACCGTGCCGTGCTGGCCCGGCTGCTCCTGGCCGGTGGGCGGGTGGTGTCCGCGTCCCGGCTGGTCGACGACCTGTGGGAGGAGCCGCCCGCGCGGGCCCTCGGCGCGGTGCGGACGTTCGTGTCGGACCTGCGGCGGGCGCTGGAGCCGGGCCGCGCGGCCCGGGAACCGGCCCGGCTGCTCGTCACCACAGGACCCGGGTACGCGCTGCGGGCGGAGCCCGGCGCCGTGGACGCGGCCCGTTTCGAGGCCGCGGTGACGGGGGCGGGGCGCGACCTGGACGCGGGCGCGGCGGAGCGGGCCCTGGCCTCGCTGGACGCGGCGCTGGCGCTGTGGCGCGGGCCCGCCTACGCGGAGTGCGCCGACGCGGACTGGGCGCGGGCCGAGGTGGGCCGGCTCGACGAGCTGCGGCTGCTGGGCGTCGAACGGCGGGCGCGGGCGCTGCTCGCGCTGGACCGGAGCGCGGAGGCCGTGCCGGACCTGGAGGCGCACACGTCCCGGTGCCCGTGGCGGGAGGACGCGTGGCGGCTGCTCGCCCTGGCGCTGTACCGGACGGGCCGGCAGGGCGACGCGCTGGCCGTGCTGCGGCGGGCGCGCCAGGTCCTCGCGGCCGACCTGGGCCTGGATCCGGGACCGGGCCTGCGGACGCTGGAGGCGGAGGTGCTCGCCCAGTCCGACCGGCTGCGTCCGGAGACGCCTCAGCCCGTCGCCGTCACCTCTCGGCTCTTCGGTCGTACTGAGGAGTTGGACGCCCTGGAGGGCGCCGCCGATCTGGCGAGGGGGGCGTCGCGGCGCGCGGTCGTCCTCGTCACCGGCGCCGCCGGGGCGGGCAAGACGGCGCTGCTGCGGGAGGCGGCGCGGCGCCTGGCGGGACGGGGCTGGCGGATCGGCTCGGGCGGCTCGTGGACGGACGTCTTCGCCCGGCTCGGAGTGCCCGACCCCCTTGCCGCGGAGGCGGGTTCGCGATCGTACGACCTCGCGGGCGCGCGGCACCGCGCGCACCGCGCCGCCGTGTCGGCGCTCGCCGACGTCGCGGGGGACGCGCCGCTGTTCATCGCCCTGGACGATCTGCACGAGGCGGGCGAGGACACCCACGGGCTGCTGGCGGCGGTGCTGGGCGAGCCGGCCGGAGCGGCGTTCGAGGAGCGGGCCGTGCTGATCGTGGCGGCCTGCCGGGACACGCCGGCCGACGCGGGCGCGCCGCTGGCCGGGACGCTCGCGCGGATCGCGCGGACGGAGCCGGTGCGGATCCGCCTCGCGGGCCTCGACGAGACCGCCGCGGGGGAGCTGGCCCGGGCCACCGCGGGACCGGACGCGGCGCTGCCGGACGACGTGGTGCGCACCCTGTGGTGGCGCAGTGCCGGAAACCCCTTCTACGTCAAGGAGTTGGCGCGGCTCGTCGCGGAGGGCGGGGCCGGCGTGCCGGGCAGCGCGGTGCCCTCCGGGGTCCGGGACGTGGTGCGGGAACGGCTCGCCGGGCTGCCGGACCCGCACCGCACCGTCCTGCGGCAGGCGTCCGTGCTCGGCCTCGACGTGGACGCCGAGGTGCTCGGCGAGCTGAGCGGTCTGGACGGTGCGGCGCTCGCGGACGCCCTGGAGGCCGGGCTCGCGCTCGGTTTCCTGGAGGAGTCGCCCGGGCCGCGGTTCGCCCACGCGCTGGTGCGCGACACGCTGTACGAGGATGTGTCGGGGCCGCGCCGCGCCCACTGGCACGCCGCGGCGGGCGCGGCCCTGGAGCGGTCGCGGCCGGACGACGTCGACGCGCTGGCCCGGCACTTCCTCGCCGCGGGCACCCGGGACACGGCGGCTCGCGCGGCCCGGTACGCGGCAGCCGCGGCCGAGCGCGCCGAG
>NZ_JASERH010000020.1:0-17430 GCF_030766975.1 Streptomyces sp. KL116D
GACTTGTCCCGCCGGCCCAGTAGCGGGTGAGCAACTCAAGTCCCTCGCCGAGGCGTTCGGCGTGCACGGTCCGCCTGACGGCGTCGCCGGCTGCCGTATCTCGCCGTCGGCGGCCCGCCGAGCCCCGCCCTCCCGAAGACCACCCGGCCACCGCTGAGCGCGTCCAACGTGGCGACCTGGCGGGCGAGCTGCTCGGGCCGGTACCGGGGCACGGCGGCGACCAGGGGACCGACGCGGAGCCGGGACGTCGGCGAGGGCCGCCGCGGTGAGCAGCAGCCACGGGCGTCGGCGAACGGCTTGCCCTCGCTGCACCTGCTTGTCAGTGGACGACGTGGTCCCACACCAACAGGCCGTCCCAGCGCCCGCCTGTTCGCCGCGACCGCGGTGCGGGCGACGGTGTGTGGGCGTCGGCGAAGTCACCGAAGTTCGGTGTTTGCGATCGAGAAGCGCATGACGGCATCGCGCCCGGCCGGGCGTGGGACGGCCACCCGGATTGACGGCTCCCGCCAAGCCCAAGACCTCCCGCCGAGCCCAAGGGCTCCTGTCGTGCACAGGGCTCCCGTCAGCCACCGCCGGGCGCGGGGCCGCCGGGCGCCCCGTACCGTGAAACCTGATCACCGCTCTGCCGGCCCGCCGCGCCGCGAACGGCACCCTGTCGTCGCGCCGCCGCGACCTCCTCCGCACGACGGACAGACCGAGGCCCGGAGCCGGGCAGGCTGCGGGCGGCGGGCGCCCGGTAGAAGCGGTCGAAGACGCGGTCCAGGTCCTCCTCGACGGATGCCGGGACCGCGGTCGAGGACCTCCACGCGGGACGCCGCCGCTCGTCACCCGCGTACGGCGATCTCGATGGGGTGCCGGCCGTCGACGTCGAACTTGGCGGCGTTCTCCACCAGGGTTGGACAGGGCGCGCTGGTTGCTGCGCGGGGCGGCCCGCGATCGTCGTGTCGCCCTCGGTGCGGACGGTGACGGTGCGTGGCCCGTGCGGCGCCTGGCCGCCGTGGCGACGTCCTCGGCGGTCTCGGCGAGGACGACCTCGACGACCGCCTTCGTCGCTCTCCCGGCCCGCCGCCAGGTGCACCAGCTCGCTGACCAGGTGTCGGTGAGTCTCGCGGGACTCGTCGGCGATCGGCGACGAGTTCCTCGCGGGCCGCGGGCGGCAGCCCTCGATCCGGCGCAGCAGGGAGATGTTCGTGCGCAGCGAGGTCAGCGGCGTGCGGAGTTCGTGGCCCGCGTCCTGGACGAGCCGGCGCTGGTCCTCCGTCGAGCGGGCGAGGCGGCCCAGCATCCGGTCGAAGGACCGGCCCAGGCTGCCGACCTCGTCGCCGCCCTCCACCGGCACCGCGACGTCGAGCCGGCCGGTCGAGGCGACGTCCTCCGCGGTCTCGGCGAGCCGGACGAGCCGCGATCCGGCGGGCCAGCCACCAGCCGAACAGGCCCGCCGCGGCGACCACCGCCCCGGCGAACAGCAGCGTCCGCTGCTGCAGCTCCGCAGCAGGTCCTCGGTGTCGCTGGAACTCCTGCGCGACCTGCACCGCGCCGCGCCCGTCGCCAGAGCGGCACGGTGGCCATCCGGTACTCGTCGCCGTCGATCTCCACGTCGTCGTCACTCGGCGAGGACGCTCCGCGGCCTGCGCGCCGGCGGTCCCGACCGCCGCCGCGTCGACGCCGGGAGCCGGCTGCCTTTGTCGGCGATCCGGGCCGCCGGGGCCGCCTGCACGCCGGTGCCGGCCGGGCGGAGTCAGGCCGTCGCAGCCGTCGTCGGTCGGGGTCGCCCGAGGTGAAGTCGTCCGGGGACAGCATCTGCTGGCGTGACCTGGGGTGCGCAGGTCGTGGACGACCTCGCCGAAGACGGCCTGCTGGTCGACGCGGACCAGCCGGGCCGCCGAGTCGTAGGAGAGGAAGCCCACGAGGGCGGTGACCCCTGCGGCCACCGCCGCGAACGACACGGCGAGCTTGGTGCGCAGGCTCCGGGGCGTGCGTCTCGGTCCCGCGGCCGCCGGTCGAGGGTCGCCCGCCCTCTGAAGGCGCACCTCAGCCCTCCCTCAGGACGTAGCCGACGCCCCGACCGTGTGGATGAGCGGTACGCCGTGCGGCTCGTCGACCTTCCTCCGCAGGTAGCCGACGTAGACCGCCAGGTTCTTCGAGCCCGGGCCGAGTCGTAGCCCCAGATGCGGTCGTAGATCGTGGCGTGGTCGAGGACGATGCCGCTGTTGCGGGCCAGCAGTTCCAGGAGGTCGAACTCGGTGCGGGTGAGCCCCAGCTCCCGGGTGCCGCGCCAGGCCCGGCGGGCGCCGGGTCGATGCTGGGCAGGTCGGCGGCGGTGACGCCCTGCGCATCGGATTCGGGGCGGTCGGCCGGTGCGGTGCGGCGCAGCAGGGCGCGCAGGCGGGCGAAGACCTCTCGACGTCGAACGGTTTCACCACGTAGTCGTCGGCGCCCGCGTCCAGGCCCGCGATCCGGTCCGGGGTCTCCACGAGCGCGGTGAGCATCAGGATCGGCGTGCGGTCGCCCTCGGCGCGCAGCACCCGGCAGACCTGGAGGCCGTCGATGCCCGGCATCATCACGTCGAGGACGAGGACGTCGGGGCGGGAGCGCGCGCGCCGACGCGAGCGCCCGCGACGCCGTCGGCGACGGCCGTCACGACGTAGCCCCTCCAGGGTCAGCGCCCCGCGCCAGGGCGTTGCGGATGGCGCGGTCGTCCCCGGCGAGCAGCACGGTCGGGGCGGGAGCGGGTGTCGGCACGCTGCCCAGTGTGCCCCGCCATCTGTGCGCATCCCCTGATCGGGCGTCCGCCAAAGGGCTTCTTACCGCCTTCACCCGGCGCGGCGCGCGGCTTACCTGCCACAGCACGCGCTGGCGCCGTACATCAGGTACATCGAGGGACACCGAGCGCCGCCCGTGGCGTCTCGGGACCGCACCGGGGAGCCCGCCGGGGGAAGGCACAACGCATGAAGATCGTGTTCCTGCTGCACAACGCGTACGCCATCGGCGGCACGGTGCGCACCACTCGCTCAACCTGGCCGCCGCGTCGCCGAGCACGGCGGCCACGAGGTGGAGGTCGTGTCGATGTCGCGGCACCGGAGAGCTGGTTCGCCGTCGACCCGCGCGTCGCGCTCGTGCCGCTGGTGGACACGCGGGACGGCAGCCCGACACCGGCAGCCCGCGTTCGGAGGCCCGCCCGGGACTTCCCGGCCGCCGAGAAGCGGCACGAGCAGTACACGCCGCTGCACGACCAGCGGGCCCGCGCCTACCTGACGGAGCGCTGCGACGCGGACGTCGTCGTCGGCACCGGCCGGGACTCAACGTCTACCTGGCGCTGTGGGGGCTGCGGCGGGCGCTGCGGATCGCCCAGGGGAGCACCTGCGGCACGACGCGCACGGCAAGAAGCTGCGCACCGTCCTCGCCCCGGCACTACCGGTCGCTCGGACGCGGTCGTCACGATGACGGAGGCCGACGCGGCCGTGTACCGCGCGGATGCCGCTGCCGGGGGTGCGTGCTGGCCGTGCCGGAACATCGCGCCGCCGTCGGCGGTGCCGCCGTCGGACGGCACGTCGAAGATCATCGCGGCGGCGGGGGCGGCTCGCGGCAAGCGCTACGACCTGCTCCCTGGAGGCGTCTTCGCCGCGGTCTCCGTGAAGGAACCGGACCAGAGCGAAACCGCAGATCTACGGCGGCGGGGCGCAGGAGCAGCGACTGCGGGATCTGGTCAGCGGCCCGGGCTGACCGGGCGGGCCCGGCCTCATGGGCGCGGTGTCGCCGATCGAGCCGGAGCCCGGCCGGGCCCGCTCGTGGTGAGCGCCTCGGACGCGGAGTCCTTTCGATGACGCTGGTGCGGAGGCGATGCGCTGCGGTGCCGGTGATCAGTACGGACGCGCCGCCGCCCGCCGAGATCATCACGGACGGCGCCGACGGGCGTCTCGTACCGGCCGGTGACCGCGCGCGCCCTGCCGCCGAGGCGATGGTCGACCTGATCGAGGACGGGCCGGGCCGCAGGTCGATGTGGCCGCGGCGGCCCTGGCGTCGGCGCACCGCTACGACCCGGAGCCGATCGTCGCGCACCACGGCTCGCTTCTTTCACCCAACTCCGCGCCTCGCGACGCCGTCGTATGACGTGGCAACGGTTCCGCGCTCCGGGCCAGCCAGCTGGGCACGCAGAAAGGTCCGTTCGGCACGCGCTGCGTGGGCCGGGCCGACCAGTGACACCCGATGACCGGCGACGCTCTACCCCTTCCCCGCGGCACCGCACGGCCCCGGCATTCCTGACGCCGGCGCGGCGCCTCCTGCGGACCGCCCGGCCCCACCAGGACCCTCCGGCCCCCGGGTCCCGGTGGCAGCGGGCCGACACGGGGCGGGAGGTGGACCGATCCAGGCCGGTGGCGGCCGCCTTCGGCCCCGCCACTGTGCCGCCCGGCGACCGCTGGGCTCGCCACCGTCGCGGCGCTCTACCGCCCGGCCCAACCTCACGCCTCGTCGTCACCTGAGCTAGCACGGCCTCGGCTGGGACGAGGCCGCGTACGTGTCGCAGTACGACCCGCGCGAGCCGGCCGCCTTCTTCAGCGCGCCGCGCTCCCGCGGCACGAGCCTGCTGACCGCGCCGTTCGTCGCGGTGACGGACTCCACGACCGCGCTGCGGATCGGCCTCGCCGTCGCTGTCGTCGGCCGCGCTGTACAGGGCGTTCCGCCTCTGGCGGCCGCTGGTCGGGACGCGGACGACGGCGCTCGCCGCGCTGCTCTTCGCGAGCCTGTGGATCACGGTCCTGTCCGGTCCGATGGCGATGCCCAACCTGTGGGTGGCGCTGGGCGCGGTCGGCGCCGTGGGCTGGTTCCTGCGCGGCGGCCGGTGGCAGCTCGCCCTGTGCGTCGCAGTGGTGGCGCCGTTCCGGGCGCCGGACGCGGTGTGGCTGGTGCTGCCGCTCGCCGTGTACGCCCTGGCCGTACGGGACCGGCGGCGCACCCTGCCGTACCTCGCGGCGGGCCTGGCCGCCGGGCTCGCCCAGTGGGTCGTGGAGGCGTGCACGTCCGCTGGGGCGGCGTCACCGAACGGCTGCGCGTGTCGAGCGCCACCGGGGGCGACATGGGCCTGCACCTGAACCTGGGCACGGCCTGGCGCGCCGTGAACGGCCCGCTGCTGTGCCGTCTCTGCACGGCGGGCGCCCCGTTCCAGCCGGACCTGCCCTGTGGTGGCCTCGCGCTGCCGCTGCTCGCGGCGGCGGCCGGATACGTCGCGGTCCGCGACCGCCGGGCTGCCCCGGCCTCGTCCCGCTGGCGTGCGCGGCGGCGCTGGGCGTCCCGTACCTGCTGCTCATCGGCTACTCGGCGCCTCCGGTTCCCTGCTGCCGACGTACGCGCCGCTGTCCGCTCCCGGCGGCGCGTGCGGCACGCGCCACGGCTGCGACAACCCCAGGCGCTGGCGGTCGCCGCGGTCACCGTCGCCGCAGCTCCAATGCCGCACTCCAGTACGCGGTGCTGCACCGCCAGGTCGCCTCGCGACCAGCGGGCGACCGACGCCCCGGCGATACGCCGCCGCGCGGGCCTGCGCACGATGGGCGTGACCCCGCCCTGCCTGGTGACCGGCCCGCGCGCCCTGCCCATCGCCTACGCGGCGAGGCTGCGCCTCGGCCCCAGGCCAAAGGGCAACAACACGTCCACGACCCGCGCGCCGCCACTCCTCCGCCAGGCCGCCCGCGATCCCACGGCACTTCCTCGCGAACCGGGCCACCGCCCGCCGGCTCACGCCCGCGACTGGACGTACGAACTCCCGCACACGTCCGGCTGGACGGCGTGGAAGGCGGTCCCGTACCGGCTGCGGCCGCTGGGTCCCTGAACCGGGCGGTGGGCCGGTCACCGGTGTAGCGGTACCGGGCGCGAAGGGATCTTCACCTCTTTCGTCGTCGTTCGCAGTTCGCTCACCGCCTTGGCACCGCGCTGCGGCGCTCATCGGTCGCGCGAGCGGCGCGCGAGGCGGCGCGCATTGGCCGGGAGCGCAGGAGGTAGATGGTCTCCCTGCCAGGCGTCGTAGTCCTCGTCCGACGCCTCGCCGCCCGGTCAGGGCGCGCGCATGGCACCCTCCTGCTCACATCTGCTGCGTGAGTCTCCCTGATCGGGACCGGTTCGTGAATTCCGTACCGGTCTGATGGTAGGTGTGCCCAGGTCACTCGGCTTCGCAACGCCGCCGCAGCCGCTGCCGAACGGCACCCAGGTTTGGTGCCGAAGGCAGGTGTCGGGGTCGACGAGCAGTGTGATGGCGCCGCCAGGGAGCGGGGGCGATGGCGGCGGTGGTGTCGACGCCGGGCCGGCGGCGCCGGGCGGTGGTGGCGGTGGTGGGGGTCATGTGGCGGGCGAGTTCCCGCCGGCCCGTTCGATGCGGGTGGCCAGGCCGTCTTCGCCCCAGTCCTCGGAGGCGGCGTAGACGGCGGTGGGCAGGACCAGGCGCGCAGGTAGGTGAACAGGGGCGCAGGGCGTGTTCGGTGACCAGGGGGTGGCGGCGGTGCCGCCGGTCGCGGCGACCAGGACGGGTTTGCCGGTCAGTGCGTCCTTGTCGATGACGTCGAAGAAGGATTTGAACAGGCCGCTGTAGGAGGCGGCGAACACCGGGAGACGGCACGATCAGGCCGTCCGCGGCGCCACCGCGTCGAGCGCGGCGGCCAGGCGGGCGGGCGGGAATCCGGTGACGAAGTGCTGGGCGACCTCGGTGGCCAGGTCCGCAGCTCGATCACCTCCGCCTCCACCCCGGCCTCGGTGCCCAGGCGGGCGGTGGTGGCCGCGGTGAGCCGGTCGGCGAGCAGGCGGGTGGAGGAGGGCGAGCTCAGGCCGGCCGAGACGACGACGAGCTTCACGCCTGGGTCACTTCCTTGGCGGCGACGCGGGCGGTGTGGGTGGGCGCGTCCGGCACGTTCGTGGGGCGCTGGTTGGCGAATTCTTGCGCAGGACCGGGACGACTTCCTCGCCGAGCAGGTCGAGCTGTTCCAGGACGCGGTCTTGAGGGCAGGCCGGCGTGGTCCATCAGGAACAGCTGGCGCTGGTAGTCGCCGACCACGTCGCGGAAGGCCAGGGTCCGCTCGATCACCTGCTGCGGGGAGCCCACCGTCAGCGGGGTCTCGCGGGTGAACTCCTCCAGGGAGGGGCCGTGCCCGTAGACCGGGGCGTTGTCGAAGTAGGGGCGGAACTCGCGCACCGCGTCCTGGGAGTTCTTGCGCATGAACGCCTGCCCGCCCAGGCCGACGATGGCCTGCTCGGGGGTGCCGTGGCCGTAGTGGGCGTAGCGCCGGCGGTAGAGGCTCACCATCTGCCGGGTGTGGGAGGCCGGCCAGAAGATGTTGTTGTGGAAGAAGCCGTCGCCGTAGTAGGCGGCCTGCTCGGCGATCTCCGGCGAGCGGATCGAGCCGTGCCAGACGAACGGCGCGACGCCGTCCAGCGGGCGCGGGGTCGAGGTGAACGACCGCAGCGGCGTGCGGAACTTGCCCTTCCAGGTGACCGTGTCCTCGTCCCACAGCCGGCGCAGCAGCGCATAGTTCTCGATCGCCAGATCGATGCCGTCCCGGATGTCCTTGCCGAACCACGGATAGACCGGGCCGGTGTTGCCGCGGCCCATCATCACGTCCACCCGGCCGTCCGCCACGTGCTGCAGCATCGCGAAGTCCTCGGCGATCTTCACCGGGTCGTTCGTCGTGATCAGCGTCGTCGACGTGGACAGGATCAGACGCTCGGTGCGCGCCGCGATGTAGCCGAGCATCGTGGTCGGCGACGACGGCACGAACGGCGGGTTGTGGTGCTCACCGGTCGCGAAGACGTCCAGACCGACCTCTCCTCGGCCTTCTGCGCGATGGCGAGCATCGCCTTGATGCGCTCGTGCTCGCTCGGCGCGCGTCCGGTCGTCGGGTCGACGGTCACATCTCCGACGGTGAAGATCCCGAACTGCATGCTGCTCACCTTCCGCAGGTTGTTGACTGTTCAACTATACCCACAGAACCGTGCCCGCCCGCGACCTATTCCCCACCCCCTTCTGCGTCTCCTCCCAGGCCCTCGCCCGCCCCTCTCCCGAAAAGCCCTTGCCGCGCCGCTCGGGCCCGCGACGATCACCCCGATGACGACGACACCGGAACCCGCAGCCACCGCCCGCCCCGTCGCCCTGGTCACCGGCGTGGGCCGCACCATCGGCATCGGCGCCGGTATCGCCCGCCGCCTCGCCACCTCCGGCTGGGACATCGCCTTCACCTACTGGACGCCCTACGACGACCGCATGACCTGGGGCGTCGAGAGGGGCGCCACCGACGCGATCACCGACTCCCCTCACCGCACACGGCGCGGCCACCGCCGCCGTCGAGGCCGACCTCACCGACCCCGGGGCGCCCGCCCGCATCTTCGACGAGACCGAGGCCCGCCTCGGCCGCCCGGTCACGGCGCTGGTGATGTGCCACGCCGAATCCGTCGACTCGGGCCCGCTCGACACGAGTCGAGAGCTTCGACCGGCACTTCGCGGTCAACGCCCGCGCCACCTGGCTGCTGATCCGCGAGTACGGCCGCCGCTGCACCGCCGCGCCGGGCACCGGCCGCGTCATCGCCCTCACCAGCGACCACACCGTCGGCAACCTGCCCTACGGCGCCAGCAAGGGCGCCCTGGACCGCATCGCAGGCCGCCGCTCGCGAACTCGCCCCACCTCGGGGTGACCGCCAACGTCATCAACCCCGGCCCGATCGACACCGGCTGGATGCCCGACGGCCTCCGCGACGACCTCACGAAGGCCACCCCGCGCGGGCCGCCTCGGCACCCCCAGGACACCGCCGACCTCGTCGACTTCCTCTGCTCCGCGCAGGGCCGGTGGATCAACGGCCAGTTGCTGAAAGAGCAACGGCGGAGTCGCCCTAGGAGGCCACCGGTGACCGTGCGCCGCCCGCCCGCCGACCTGCCCCCGCGTCGCGGAGCTGGCCGCCGAGCACGCCGCGTACGAGCGGGCCGCGCCGCCCGCCCGACGCGCGCGGCGGCTCGGCGCTGCTGTTCGACACGCCCGCGCCCCGGCTGCGCCCTCCTGGTCGCCGAGCCGGCCGACGGCGAGGGCCCCTCGTCGGCTACGCGAGCTGCGCACCCGAGCTCTCCACCTGGCGGGGCCGCAGTACCTGCACATGGACTGCCTCTTCCTGAGCGAGGGCGGCCCCGCGGCTCGGGCTACCGGCGCGCTCCTGATGGCCGCCGTGGCCGCCGAGGCCCACGCGCTCGGCCTCGACGAGATCCAGTGGCGAACGCCCACCTGGAACGAGGGCGCGCGCGCTTCTACGACCGCATCGGCGCCCCACGCCAGGAAGCTCCGCTACACGATGAGCAGCGCCCTCACCGACCGCTGACCCGGTACGGGTCCCGCCCGGTCGCCGCGAGCAGCCGCTTTCGAAACCGGGCGCGTCCGCGGCGACTGCGCGCCCGAACACCCCATCGACCGGGCCGTCGGCGCCCGGCTTCCGCCACCGCGGCCGCCAGCGGCGCCACGACCCGCGCCGGCACCTGCGCTACCTGGCCCGTGGCCCGCGCCAGGGTTCCCACGCGTGCACCGTCAGATCGAGCAGCGCCATCGAGCCGACCAGGCGGGCGGGCATCTTCATCGCGCCGCTCTCCCCTCCTCGGCCCCCGGCGCCGACCACGCGGCGACCAGCGCGTCCGCCTCGCGCGCGAACCGCTCGCGCCAGTCCGCCCTCGCCCACCCGGTCCGGCGTCGAGCTGAAGTCGGAGTCCTTCTTCGCCGCCGGTTTCTGGAACTCCACGATCACGTGGAAGATGGTTGACCAGGGACTTCGCGTCGTAGTCCGCGCACGGGGTCGGCCCGGTCAGGGAGCCTGGTCGCCGATCCCGGCGACGACCGGCACGGCGTGTTCCGCCGCCACGGCCATCAACTCTCCGACGCCGTCCACCTGCGCCTGTCCGTTCGCCTGAGTGTCCATGTCCCGACGCTACGGCCGCGGGCCCCGCGGCTCTTGAACAAACGCGACGCTGTCAGTGCCCGGCCGTACGATCCGCTCACGGACCCGGCCCCGTCCGCACCCCGCCGCGACACCCGCGGGATCGTCGACCCGTCCGCGCTGCTCACCCGCGTGCGGCTGCGCCGGCACGCACCGCCGAGGCGCCCTGCGCCCGTACGTCGAGAACTACTGGTTCATCGACTGGGACCTGCCCGCGCCGTACGCCTGCACATCGTCCCGCACCTCCCGTGAACCTCACGTTCCAGTGGGACTCCGCGGACAGCGGGGAGAGCGAGACCTACGGCGAGTTCACCGAGGTGTACGCGCCCGGTCTGTACGCGCAAGATCGGCGGCCGCGGGCGGGTGTGCGGGGCGAAGTTCTGGCCGGGCGCGTTCCGCCCGTTCGTGCCGGACGTCCCGGTCGCCGAGCTGGACCGGCCGGATCTGCCGTACGAGGACGTCTTCCCGGCGACCGACGTCACCGCCGTCGTCTCCCCGCCGACGACCGGGACCGGATCGCCGCGCTCGACGCCTACCTGCTGCCGCTGCGCCCGCGGCCCCCGACCCGCAGGCCGGGCTGGCCCGCCGCCTCGTCGCCCGGATCCGTGCCGACCGCGAGGTGCGCCGCGTCGCCGACCTGGCGCACACCGAGCACCTGACGACGCGCTCCCTGCAGCGCCTGTTCTCCGGGTACGTGGGCGTCAGCCGAGTGGTGCATCCTGCGCTACCGCATCCACGAGGCGCTGGAGGCGGCCGCCACCCGGGACGACGTCGACTGGGCGGCCCTCGCCGCCGACCTCGGCTACGCGGACCAGGCCCACCTCGTCCGGGACTTCACCGCGACGGTCGGCGTCCGCCCACGTCCTACGCGGGCGAGTCCGGCTGACCCGGCCCCTCCAGCGACTTCCGGAAGTGGAACGGGCTGATCTCCATCCGCTCCCGCAGGTAGAACCGGTGCGCGTCCGTACGCCGCGTGCCCGAAGTCCAGGTCCAGGCACCGGCAGCCCAGCCGCACCGCCCGCTCCTCAGATACCCGAGCAGCGCCCGGCCCACCCGCCCGACCGCGCGGCCCCCGACGTCACCAGGTCGTCGACGTACAGCTTGCGCACCTGGCTGGTGTTGACGAGCACCCGCCAGCCGGCCACCCCCACGCACACTCCGTCCTCGGCGTACGCGGCGCTGAACCGCAGCCCCTGCCCGTACCCCTCCGCGTACACCTCGCGGAACAGGTCATCGGTCAGGTGCGGGCGCAGCTCCCGCAGCACCGGCAGCACTTCGGAGACGAGACGCTCGTCCCCCGGCTCAAGGTCGACGATCTTCATGCCACGACTGTAAGGGGCGCTACCCGGCGTGCTTGATCGCGTAGATCATCACGAACGCCACGATATTGGTGCCGAAGAGGGAAGTAGCCCAGGTACCACCACGTGTACCGCTCGCCCTTCTTCTCCTGGGCGAGCCGGCGCGCGTCGTACTCCTGCTGCAGGACGTCCAGCGGATCCGGAGCGTCGTCACTGCTCACGGTGGACCTTCGTGTTCGACGCCTGGGCGCGCGGGCGGACCACCAGCAGGTCGATGTTCACGTGCGGCGGACGGGTCACCGCCCAGCTGATCGTGTCCGCGACGTCGTCCGCGGTCAGCGGCTCGGCCACGCCCGCGTACACCTTCGCGGCCTTCTCCTCGTCCCCCGCCGAACCGGGTCAGCGCGCGCTCGTCCGTCTTCACCATGCCGGGCGCCACCTCGATGACCGCACCGGCGTGCCGACGTCTCCAGCCGCAGCGTCTCCGCGAGGACGTGCTCGGCGTGCTTCGCGGCCACGTACCCGCCGCCGCCCTCGTACGTCGCGAACCCGGCCGTCGACGACAGCACCACGACCGTGCCGTCGCCGGAGGCGGTCAGCGCCGGCAGCAGCGCCTGCGTACGTTCAGCGTGCCGATGACGTTCGTCTCGTACATCTGCCGCCACTGCTCCGGGTCGCCGGAGGCCCACGCGCCGAGCGCGCCGCCCGCGTTGTTCACCAGCACGCCGATCGTCTTGAAGGCGGTGGCGAACTCGTCGACCGCGGCGCGGTCCGTGACGTCCAGGGCGTACGCGGCGGCCTGGTGCCCCGCCGCGTTGATCTCCTCGGCGAGCGCCTCGATCCGGTCCCTGCGGCGGGCCGTGAGCACCACCGGTACCCGGCCGCGGCCGGCTGTCGCGCGGTCGCGGCGCCGTGCCGCTGCTGGCACCCGTGACGACGGCGATGCAGGATGCGGCTGCGGGGCCATGGGCTGCTCCTCGTACGAGTGGACGACTGTCCCCAGGATAGGACGCCGCCTCAGTCGCGGGGCGCGCTATGATCACCGATGCCGGCCGGGCAGATCAGGGCGCCCGACGTCCCCAGCGCGTCGCCGGTAGCCGTCCGCGACCACGCCCCACGCGATCGAGCCCGCCACGAACTACGCCGCCGTACGCCGCAGGATCCGGCCGAACTCGGCGTCCGGCTGGAGCGTCGCCACGAACCCGGCTACAGGCCGAGCGCGATCACCCCCGCCCCGATCCACACCCAGCCGCGGTGCTCCCGCGCTGCCACCAGCCACGGCGCCGCCGATCTCGAACAGAGGGCGGCGAGCGCGAACAGCAGCACGGAACGGGCGACGATCATGCGCCACAGGGTGTCACGCACGTGTCGGGACCCGCGCGGCGTGGGATAGATCCGCCGCCGGACCCCGCCCTGCCGCCCTGCCCCCGCCGAGCACGATCGCCCTTCCGCACGGAGGTCACCATGCACCCCGCCCTCGTCCCCGCGGCGCTCGCCCTCGCCCTGGTCTCCCCCGGCCGACGGCACCGCCGCCGAGGCCGACCTCGCCTACCACGGCAGCGTCACCATGTCCGGCGCCCGCGTCACCGTCACCTACACCCCGCAGAACCACGGCCCCCACCGACGTCCCCGACGCCACCGTCCGGCTCACCGCGTCGGCGCCGCTCGCCGACGCCCAGACGCTGCCCGACGCCTGCCTGCGCACCGGACCGCGCACCGTCACCTGTCGCACCGGCGCCCTGCCGGCCGCGTCCGTCGGCGACCCGCTCACCCTCGGCATCCGGCTCGCGGCCGCCACCACCGAGGTCACGCTCCGGCTCGCCACCGCGTGGGGCGGCGGCCCCGCGACCTGACCCGGAAGACACGACCGGCGCCAGGTCCTGGTCCTGGACGCGGCGACACGTACCTTCTGAGCCCGCTACGTTGGGGCCCGTGCCCAAGCCACCCCCGCCCGCCGGACGACCTGCTCGCCGAGCTGAACACCGAGTCCCGGCGCTACATGGCCTCCCTACGCCCTGTTCAACCAGGCCGTCGCCGACCACATCGGCCTGCACCGACCTCCAGTGCCTCAACCTCCTCACCCTGGAGAAGGCCCCGTCACCACGGGCCGCATCGCCGAACTCACCGGCCTGACCACCGGTTCGGCGACCCGCCTCGTCGACCGTCTGGAGAAGGCGGGCTACGTCGTGCGCGAGCGGACACGGCCGACCGCAGGCGCGTCCTCGTCGTGACCGTGCCCGAGAGGTCGCCGAGTTCGGCCGCATGTGGGACGGCTCGGCAGCAACTGGTCGGTCCTCTTCGACGACCTCGTGACCGAGCTCGCCCTGATCATCGGGCACATGAAGCGCACCGTCGCGTTCAGCGCGGACCAGGTGGACCGGCTGCGCTCCGGCGACCTCAGCTGACGCCGGCCGCGTCGTACGACTCCCGCGCCACGGACACCTCGTCCATGTGCGCCTCCGCCCCGGTCCTTCACGGCGACCAGCAGACCGCTCAGGCTCCGGCCGGGCGCGGTCGGTTCGTAGTCGACCCGGACCGGCACCGACGGGGTCACCGTGCGCGCCACGATCCCGTCCCGCTCCAGCGCCCGCAGCGTCTGCGTCAGCATCTTCTGGCTGACGCCCGCGATCTTCCGGCCCAGGTCCGAGTAGCGCATCGGCCCGTCGCTGCCGTCGAGGGCCGACACGACCAGGCTCACCCACTTGTCGCTCAGCCGCGCCAGCAGCTCGGTTCGTCGAGCACTCGCGCAGGAACGCGTCGTACGCGAACCGCTCCTGCTCGCGGCGCTGCGCCGCCGTCATCGTCGCCATGGCTCCGTGAACCCCCTGCGCACTTCGCGGTGACGTACGCACTTCGTGTACTTACCGAAGAGTAGCACTCCGTACGGTTTGCGGACGTGGCGGAAAGCCACACAAAACCTCTCAATCGCCCACCCATCAAGGAGTTGCTCTCATGCGCGCAGCAGTCGTCACGACGTTCGGCGGTCGGAAGCGGTCGGGATCGCGGACGTCGAGCGCGCAGGCCGAAACGCCGGCCAGATCCGCATCAAGGTCGCGGCTGCCACCCCTCAACCCCGTCGGGGCGCGGGCTCCGAGCGGGCGGCGGCCGGCACCGGCGCGGGCTCGGCACAGGGACGTGGCCGGGACCGTCGGGCCACTGACGTCGCCGCGGGCTGGCAGCCCGGCGGGCGGTGGTCGTGCGCTACGGCCTCGCCAACCCCCTCGGCACCCACGCCGAGCAGTCGTCGTCGACGCGTCCGCGCCGCCAGGCCACCACCCTGGACGCCACGCGCGCCGCGACCCTCCTCAACGCCCTCACGGCCGCCCAGGCGCTCGACCTGCTCGACGTACGGGGCGGAGCCAGTCGCTGCTGGTCACCGGCGCGGCGGGCGCCGTCGGCGGCTACGCGGTTGCAGCTCGCCGCCCACCGGGGCATCGAGGTCACCGCGTACGCAGCGCGGCCGACGAACTGCTCCACGGCCTCGGCGCCACCCGTCGTCCCGCGGCACGGCCCCCGCCCCGGCCGACGCCGTCCTCGACACCGCCGTGCACTGGGCGCCGGGCGCTGGCCTGGGTCGGGACGGCGGCGCCTACGCGGGCGTCATCCCCGGCGCCGCGGCGAGCGCGGCGTGCGCACGCCGGCGGTGGAGGGGTCGCACCGGACGGCGCCCGCCTCGCCGAACTGGTCCGGCTCGCCGACGAGCGTACTGACCACGCGGGTCGCGGAGACGTACGCCCTCGCCGACGCGGTGAGGCGCACGCACGGCTGGCGGAGGGCGGGGTCGAGGCCGCCTGGTCCTGATCCCTGACCCCGGATCCCTCTAATGTCCGTGATCCTCGGGGCGTTGCGCGTGCAGCAGCGGTACGACACCGCGGCAGACCAGCGCGACACAGGCGACGACGGCGAGGCTCACGACGGTGGCGTGGGCCGCGCCGCTGCCGTCGGCGACCTGGAGGTACACGGTGGTGACGAGGGCGGCGCCGATGCCGTTGGACACCTGCTGCCGCGCCCAGCGCACCGGCCGCGCTGCCGCCTCGGCGGGCGCGATGTCGCCGATGGTGACGTCGTACGTGGACCCGAAGCAGGCCCCCCATCCCCCAGTACCGACGACGAACAGCGCAGCGAACGCCCAGCCGGGCACGTCCGTGCCGAAGCGGGCGACGAGCACGACAGCGCGACGGTCCCGGCGAAGGTGATCACGAGCCCGCCGAGCACCGGCCGCCGCCCGAACCGGCCGATGAGCCGGTAGCGGGCGATCGACGCGACGACGATCCCCACGGACGGCGGCATCGGGGCGACGGCGGCCCCGGCAGGTGACCTGCGAGCCCCGACTGGAGGAACAGCGACGACGTACAGCAGCCCGGCGACGGCGGCGAAGAACACGACGCCGAGCAGCGGACGTGAATCCGCGGCCCGCAGCAGCGAGGGCCGGATGAGCAGATGCGGGGCGACGGTCTGGCGCCGGCAGAAGGCGGCGAAAGAACACGGCCCCCGCCACCAGCAGCGGCACGGCCGCGCGGACCAGCCGCTCCCGGCCCCCTTCGATGAACCCGCCCAGCATCCCGAGCAGGGCGGCGCCAGGTAACACGGACCCGACCGCGTCGACGACGGTGTCCTTCTCGCCGCGGTCCTCGGGCAGCAGGCGGACGGCGGCGGAGGCACCAGCCGAGCACGATGTTGATCAGGAACACGGCGCGCCAGCCGAGCCCGCCGAGATCGGCGTCGATCAGGAACCCGGCGAGCACGGGCCGCCGACGGCGGACAGCCCCATCACGGGCCCGAACGGGCTGAACGCCTTCCCGATCTGCTCGCGCGGCCCGGGTGGCACCGAGGATCCCGACCCCTGCGGGATGACGAGGGGCTCGACGCCCCCTGCACCAGCCGTGCGGCGACGAGCGGATGAGGACCGCCGGCGAGCCCGCAGGCGACGGCGCGACGGTGAACCCGCCGAGCCCGGCAGGGACAGCCTGCGCCGCCCGAACTTGTCCCCGAGCCGCCCGCGGCACGAGCAGCACCCCGAGCGCGAGCGCGTACGGGCCCCGAGCCTGCACGAGGCCGGCACCGCCGCCGAGGTCTCGCGCGATGGTCGGGGCGGCGACAGTTAGACGGTGGCGTCGACGAGGTCAGCACATCGGCGGCGGCACGACGGCCAGCACGGCCCATCGGCCCGCCCCCGAGCAGCACTCTCGGCCACCGGCGGCCGGGACGTGTGAAGTCATGGGTGAGACCCCAAAGGTGCGGAGCGGAATGCAGCCGCGACGCCGGCGCTGTGACCTCCATCGGCGTCGCGCAGAAGCTGCGTGACGCAGATACTCGACGAGCCGGAAGCTGTCAAGCGCTTCCGGCTCTCCCGGCTCACGTCCGGCGCTCCGCGCGGGGCCTCAGCCCTTCACGCAGACCACCTGCTTCAGCTTCAGCCGACCTCCACGAGGTCGCGCTGCTGGTCGATGACCTGCTCGATCGGCTTGTACGCACCGGGGATCGTCCACGACGCCGGAGTCCCTACGGCACTCCACGCCCCGCGTCTGCTCCTCCAGGTCCCGCGTCGAGAACCGCTTCTTCGCGGCGTTCCGGCTCATCTTCCGGCGCGCCGTGCGACGGGTTGAAGGACGCAGCGTTGCCGGGACCCTTCGATGTACGAGCCCGTCCCCATGGAACGGGATGATCCGTACTCACCGGAGCCCGCCGGATCGCGCCCTCACGGGTGACCAGCAGGTCCACGCCGTCGTGGCGCTCCTCGACGTAGTTGTGGTGCGCGCTGATCTCCTGCTCGCAGCCGGCTTCGCCTTCTTGAACTCCCTTGCGGATCACGTCCTTCAAAGAGCGCCATCATGATCGTGCGGTTGTACGGCGTACTCCTGCGCCCAGAACAGGTCGTTGCGGTACGCCGCCATCTGCAGGGGGTGTCGCGATGAAGACAGCCAGGTCGCGGTCGACCAGGTTCTGGTTGTGCGGGGCTTCGCGGGCGACGCCGTCGTGGTGGTCGGCGGGTTCGCTGCGCCGATGTTGCGCTGAGCCGGAGTGCACGCATGAGCCACACCGAATCGGACGTATCCACAGACACCACAAAAAATGATTCCCCGAGCCAAGGGTTCATCTGCTTCATGGCTCGGCCCTCCGGAACTTGACCGAATCGGCCACCCCCGTCGAACCGTCCCCAGAACCCGTCCCACTCGGCCGTCCCGAA
>NZ_JASERH010000021.1:0-9392 GCF_030766975.1 Streptomyces sp. KL116D
CCGACGTGTAGTCCGAGACGTCGTAACCACCGTCCCGGAGCGGGGACTTGAAGAAGGGTGGGAGCCAGAGGCAGTCGACCCCCAGCCACTGGAGGTAGTCCAGCTTCGCCGTGATGCCCTTGAGGTCGCCGACGCCGTCGCCGTTGCTGTCCTGGAAGGAGCGGACCAGGACCTCGTAGAAGACGGCGCGCTTGAACCAATCCGGGTCCCGGTCCTTCGCGGGCGTGTCCTCGAAGGTGTCCGGGACGGGCTCATTCATGATCATGGTGTGGGTGACCCTCCGAATCCCTTGTGCTCCAGAGAATTCATCGCGGCGTGGACGGTCGCAGGACGGTCAGGATGTGCGCGGGCGCCCGGCCCGGCTCGAGGCGCACATAGTTCGTCCTGCCCCAGTGGAATGTCTCGCCGGTGAGTTCGTCGCGCACCGGTGTGGACTCGTGCCAGCCGAGCCCTAGTTGCGGCATGTCCAACGAGACCGTTGCCTCCTGGGTGTGGTGCGGGTCGAGGTTCACGACCACCAGAACCGTGTTCGACGCGCTCCGTTTCGAGTACACGAGCACCGAGTCCTTGTCGGCGTGGTGGAAGTGGACCGAACGCAGCGTGCGCAGGGCGGGACTGCGGCGCCTGATGGCGTTGAGCGCGGTCAGGAGCGGGGCGATCGTCCGTCCCTCGCGCGCCGCCGACTCCCAGTCACGCGGGCGCAGTTCGTACTTCTCGGAATGCAGATACTCCTCGCTACCAGGTCGTAGCGGGGCGTTTTCGCACAACTCGTATCCGCTGTAGACGCCCCAGGCGGGCGCCAGGGTCGCGGCGAGGACCGCGCGGAGTTCGAAGGCGGGCCGGCCGCCGTGCTGGAGGAACTCGTGCAGGATGTCCGGGGTGTTCACGAAGAAGTTGGGGCGCATGTACGCCGCCGCGTCGCCCGCCAACTCCTCCACGTACTCGGTCAGTTCCTGCTTGGTGTTGCGCCAGGTGAAATAGGTGTACGACTGCTGGAAGCCGGTCTGTGCGAGGGTGTGCATCATCGCGGGACGGGTGAACGCCTCCGCCAGGAAGATCACGTCGGGGTCGGTGCCGTTGATGTCGGCGATGACCCGCTCCCAGAACACGACCGGCTTCGTGTGCGGGTTGTCGACCCGGAAGATCCGCACGCCGTGCGCCATCCAGTGCCGCAGGATCCGGCACGTCTCCGCGATCAGGCCCGGCATGTCCTGGTCGAAGGCGATCGGATAGATGTCCTGGTACTTCTTCGGCGGGTTCTCCGCGTACGCGATGGTGCCGTCGGCGCGGTGGTGGAACCACTCCGGGTGCTTCTCCACCCAGGGGTGGTCGGGCGAGCACTGCAGCGCGAAGTCGAGCGCCACCTCCATGCCCAACTCCTGTACGCGCGCGACGAATTGATCGAAGTCGTCGAGCGTGCCGAGGTCCGGGTGGATCGCGTCGTGGCCGCCCTCGGGCGAGCCGATCGCCCACGGCACGCCCACGTCGTGCGGGCCCGGCGAGAGCGTGTTGTCGGGGCCCTTGCGGAAGGTGGTGCCGATGGGGTGGACGGGCGGCAGGTAGACGATGTCGAAGCCCATCTCGGCGATCGCCGGAAGCCGCCGGGCCGCCGTGGCGAACGTGCCGCTCACCGGCGGCCTGCCCGGCTCCACCACGGCCCCCTCCGAGCGCGGGAAGAACTCGTACCACGACCCGTACAGCGCTCGCTCCCGCTCCACCAGGAGCGGCAACTCCTCGGAAGGGGTGAGGAGTTCGCGCAGCGGGTGGCGGGACAGGGCCTCGTCGACGTCGGGGGTGAGGGCGGCGGCGAGGCGGGCGGCGGCCGGGCGGGCCGGGTCGCGGAGGGCGGCGGCGGCCTGCAGAACCGTTTCACGCAGCTGTCCCGGGAGTTCCTCCGGGATGCCGGCCGCCGCGCGCTCGTACAGCGAGGCGCCCTCCTCCAGGACGAGTTCCGTGTCGATGCCCGCCGGGACCTTGATCCCCGCGGCGTGCCGCCAGGTGGACACGGGGTCGCCCCACGCCTCCACGGAGAACGTCCAGCGGCCCACCGCGTCCGGGGTGACCTCGGCGCCCCAGCGGTCGGTGCCGGGGGCCAGTTCGCGCATCGGGGTCCAGGGGCCGGGCGTGCCGTCGGGGGCGCGCAGGACGACGTTCGCCGCGACCGCGTCGTGCCCCTCGCGGAAGACGGTGGCCGTCACCAGGAACGCCTCGCCCACGACGGCCTTGGCGGGGCGGCGGCCCCGGTCCACGGCCGGCCGCACGTCACGGACCGGGATGCGGCCGGTCGTGATGTCGATCGGCGGGGCGGGCGGGGCGGGCGGGGTGAGTGGGGTGAGCGGGGCGGGAGTGGCCGGGGCGGACGGTGGGGTCGAGGTGGTCTTCGGTGCGGTGGGCCTGGGGGCGGGCTGCTCGGCCGTCTTCTTGACCGTCTTCTTGGCCGCCGCCTTCTTCACCGCTTTCTTGGCCGTCTTCGTGGCCGTCTTCGTGGCCGTCTTCTTGGCTGCCTTCTTGGCTGTCTTCTGTGCCGACTTCTTGGTCGCCTCTCTGGCCGTGCCGGGCTGCTCGACCGTGCCGGGCTGCTGCCCGGCCGCGGTGGACTTCTCGGCAGGGGCCGCCGCGGTCTTCTTCTGTGCGGGCGACGAGGACGAACGCTGTGCAGGCATGACCGCTCCTGTCCGCGGAGGATTCGGGGGTTGCGGAAGCGACGTGCTGGGAGAGGGCCGTGCGGGGGGATCGTGGGGCGTACCGGAGGAGCCTTCCACGGTCTCCGGGTGGACAATCCGGTGCTTCGGTACCTACTCGAGCGTAAGCACACGGACAAGACCGGCCCCGTCGTGAGCGACGGGGCCGGTCCATGAACTCACCTCTCGTCTACGGGTTGTCGACCTGGAGCAGCCGGTTCGGCGAACCCAGGCCCGCACCGGTCACCCTGCCCGTTACTGCCCGGTCTGTCAGCGCTTTGCCGACTTCGGCCGGCGCGGCCGCCGGGTGGTCGGCGAGGTACAGCGCGGCGGCGCCCGCGGCGTGCGGGGACGCCATGGACGTGCCCGAGAAGGTGGCCTTCCCGGTGTCGCTCGCGTACGACGCGGACGTGATGTCCACGCCGGGGGCGAACAGGTCCAGCCGAGTACCCCAATTGGAGAAGCTCGCACGTGCATCATCGGGACCGGTCGCCCCGACGGTGATGGCCTGTCGCACCCGGGCCGGGGAGTAGAGGTCCGCGGGCAGCCCGTCGTTGCCCGCCGCCACGGTGTACGTGACGCCGGAGGCGATGGAGTTGCGGACCGCCGCGTCGAGCTGGGCGTTGGCGTAGCCGCCCAGGCTCATGTTGGCGACCGCGGGCTTCTTCGCGTGCTTGGTCACCCAGTCGATGCCCGCGATGACCTGGGCCGTGGTGCCGGAGCCCTCGTCGTCGAGCACCCGTACGGCGACGACGTCGGCCTGTTTCGCGACGCCGTACTGCTCGCCCGCGACGGTCGCGGCGACGTGGGTGCCGTGCCCGTTGCCGTCCTGGGCCACGGCGTCGTTCTGCACGAAGTCCCAGCCGCTGGTGGCCCGTCCGCCGAAGTCCTGGTGGGTGGTGCGGATGCCGGTGTCGATGACGTAGACCGTCACCCCGGCGCCCGCCGACTCCGGCCAGGTGTAGGACTTGTCGAGCGGCAGGTCGTTCTGGTCGATGCGGTCCAGGCCCCACGACGGCGGGTTCTTCTGGGTGTGGTCGTAGGCGACCGTCGTGTCCTGCACGACGGAGGACACGCCGGGATCCGCCGCGAGCCGCTTCGCCTGCGCCTCGTTGACCTTCACCGCGTACCCGTTGAGCGCCTTGCTGTAGGTGTGGCGTATTTTCGCCCCGTATTTGGCGGCGAGGTCCTTGCCGGCCTCCGACGGGGCCTCGGTTCCCCCCTTCAAGGTCACGATGTAGCTGCCCGCCACGGCGCCGGGCTCACCGGCGCCGAGTATCCGCCCTTGCGCGGGGGCGGCCTGTGCGGGCAGCGTGATGGCCGAAAGCGCCGCGGTCGTGGCGAGCACGGTGAGCCCCCCGGCCCAGCGCGTTCGCCGCTTTCGCGACACTGGCACGGTCACTGCCATGTGTGAGTTCCCCTCCTCAACTCGGCGCAGTCTCACGCCAGTTGGCAGCCTCTCGTGCGGTGTGAAGCGCCACAAGGTTGTACGAGGGGGCGGAATCGGCCATATCGCCCGTGGAGGGTGAGTGGAAGTTGCGGGAGGGTTGCGGCGGATTCCGGCCGAACTCCGGGGCCGGGGCGGGCTGTCGGGGCCCGGGTGCCGGGGGGAGGATGACGCGCATGGCGATCATCCACCACACCACCCTGAAGCCCACCAAGCTCGAACTCCTCACCGGCTGGCTCCCGAAGCAGCCCTGGTACCGGGGCGGCGGCGCCCCCGACCTCACCAAGGCCGGCGGCTTCCGGCTCGACGACCCGGCCGGCGCGGTCGGCATCGAGTTCATGGCCGTCACCGACGCCTCGGGTCCTGAGCCGGTGACGTACCACGTGCCGCTGACCTACCGCGGCGCCCCGCTGCCCGACGCGCCCGAGGACGCGCTCATCGGGACGCTCGTGCACGGCGTCCTCGGCGACCGGTGGGTGTACGACGGGACCCGGGACCCGGTCCTCGTCGCCGAGTTGACCGCGCTCCTCAAGGGCGAGGTGCCCGCGCACGCGCAGAGCGTCGACGGCGCGCTCGACGAGACGGTGCGGGCCCGGCTCGACGGCGCGGACGGCCGCCCGGAGTTCGTCCGGGTCCTGGAACCGGGCACCACCGCGACCAGCGGCGTCACCGCCGAGTGGCAGTCGGGCGACGCGGGACGGGTGAGCGGCGTCTTCGTCGTCGTACGGGGCGACTGACGGGACACGTACGGGAAGGGGCCCCTCGGGCCGCTGGCGGGGAACGGGCAGTCCACCAAGGACGACGGCGGCACGTTCTCCGTGCGGATCTCGTACCCGCCGTGCGGCTACAGCGCCCGGTTCGAGACCAGCCGCCCCTTGGGGGACCAGCCGAAGAAGGCCCCGCCGCGGAACAGCGGCGCCCCCAGGGTGCGCCCGGTCGTCGTGGCGTCGCTGTCGCCCGCCCACGGCAGCGAGCGCAGCGTCGTCCCGTCCTGGTTCCCGTCGAGCGTGAGCGTGTACGCCTCGTACGTCCACAGGGTGATGACCCGGTCGCCCGCCAGGCCGAGCGCCGCCTGCTCGTCGCCCCGGTCCGGCACGTCCCACAGCCGGCGGCCGGAGTCGAACCGGTAGGCGGCGATCCGGTTCCTGTCGTCGGGGCGGGGCAGCCCGGGGCCCGTCAGCACCACCAGGACGCCGCCGTCGCCGACCACCGGCGCCGTCCGCACCAGCCGGTCCTGGGCGATCACCCGGCGGTGGGCGAGCGTGCCGGGGTCCAGGACGTGGACGCCCACGCTCGACCGCGCCCAGCACAGGATGCCGTCGCCGTGGGAGATGAGACCGTCGCAGCGGCGCGCGGGCAGCGCCGCGGTCCGCCGGCCGTCCCGCGCGGAGTACGCGACGACGCCGCCGTCCGCCAGCGCGACGTACACCGTCCCGTCGCGGACGAGCAGCCCGGCGGGGGAGCGGAGCGGGCCCGGCAGCCGGACGCGGCGACGCTCGGCGCCGGTGGCGGCGTCCCGCACGGACAGCGTGGAGCCGGACTCCACGGTGTACAGCGCGCCGTCCGACAGGGCCGCACCGGTCACCGGCGCGCGGTGCCGCCAGCGCCGCTGACCCGATGTCAGATCCAGCGCCGTGACGCCTAGTTCACCCGCCGCGTAGACCCGCTGCCCGTCGGTCTCCGGCGGCGGCGCGGTGGCGGCGCCCGGGGTGCCGGGCGGGCCGGGCGCCGACCAGCGGAGCCGGCCCGTCGCCGGGTCGAGGGCGGCCGCCGAACCGCCGCTGTCGGCGCACACCAGCGTGGCGCGGGCCAGCAGACAGCCCTCGCCCGGGTCGGCGAGGACGGCGGGGCGCGGCACCGACCAGGGCCGCCAGCCGTCGGGCAGCGACTGCTTCGCGGCGGCCTGCGCGCCGAACTCGCCGGAGTGGCCCGCGTTCCCGTACTGCATGACCGTGCGCTCGGGCAGCGCGGCGGGCTGCTGCGACCGGGTGGGGGAGACGGTGGGCGCCGCCGCCGGAGGTGGTGTGCCGCCGCTCCCGTCCGGCAGGAGCAGCACCGTCGCCGTGACGCCGGCCGCCACCGCGCAGGCGGCGGCGACCCAGCGCAGCGGGCCCCGGCCGAGTGGCCGGGTCGGCACGGTGGGCGGCGCGGGCGGCGGCAGCGGACGGTCGTACGCCGTCGGGGAGTGCGGCACCCGCAGGCCCGACTCGGTCGGGGCCGACGCCGGGTCGTCCGTGGCGCGCTGCCGCTCGTACGGCGCGACCGCCTCGCGGTGCTCGGCGAGCAGCGAGAGGACCGCGGGCGGCCAGGGGAAGAGTCCGGTGGGCGGCGCGAGCCGGTCCGCCAGGGCGTCGGGGGTGGGGCGGGCGGCCGGGTCGAGGCGCAGGCACCGCTCGACCAGCGGCAGCAACTCGGCCGGTACGCGCGCCAGTTCGGCCTGTGCGCGGGAGACCCGGAACAGCATCGACGCGAGTTCCGGATCGTCGAAGGGGCCGCGCCCGGTCGCCGCGAAGCAGAGCACCGCGCCCAGCGAGAACACGTCCGACGCGGGCACCACCGACCGCGATCCGTCGATCTGCTCCGGCGACAGGAAGCCCGGCGTGCCGACGAGCACCCCGGTCGCCGTGAGCGCGGTCGCCTCGAAGGCCTGCGCGATGCCGAAGTCGATCAGCCGCGGGCCGTCGGCGGTCAGGAGCACGTTGGCCGGTTTCAGGTCCCGGTGCAGCAGCCGCGCCCCGTGCACCGCCGACAGCGCCCTGGCCAGGCCCGCGCCCAGGGCCCGCACCGCCGGCACCGGCAGCGGACCGCACCGGGCCACCACGTCCGCGAGCGACGGACCCGGCACGAACTCCGTGGCCAGCCACGGCGGTTCGGCGTCCGCGTCCCCGTCGACCAGCGGGGCCGTGTACGGGCCCGAGACCGCGCGGGCCGCCGCGATCTCCCGCCGGAACCGCGTCCGGAACGCGTCGTCCGGGTCCAGGTCGCCGCGGACCGCCTTGAGCGCCACGAGCCGCGCGCCGGGCTCGGCACGGCGGGCCAGGAACACCTCGCCCATGCCGCCGGCACCGACCCGCGCGAGCAGCTGATAGGGACCGATGCGACGGGGCGAACCCGCGGGAAGTGCGGTGAGCATGACTCTCCGGGCGACGGTGACGGCGGCGGTGACGGTGACGGGGAGGAGGCGGTGACGGGGAGGAGGCGGTGGGGGCCGGGCGGGGCGTTCAGGCGGACGGCAGCGCCACCGACACCACGGCGCCCTCGTCGTACACGAGATGCGCGACGCCGCCCATGGACAGGACCACCGGCGGCCGCAGCTGCTCCGCGATGATCGACGTGCCCGCGGAGCCCTCGGGCCGGTCGCCCGGCGCCCCCGTCACCGGATGGCGGCGCGGCCCGCCGGAGCCGTCGAGCGGCATCGTGTACAGGGCCTCCGCGTCGGCGTACACGATCCGGTCGCCGAGGACCAGCGGCCGCGACGCGGGGACGCTCGTCTTCTTGAGGCGTTCGACGCGCACGACGCGGCCGGTGGCCCGGTCGGCGACGGCGACCTTGCGGTCCGCCGGGTCGTACGCGACCGCCGCCCGGCCGGTCACGGCGGTCACGGTGGCGAACGGGAAACCGTGCGGCACCTTCTCGTAGGTGAGCGTGCCGTGCATCGTGCGGAGGGTGCGCGGGGTGAGCAGGACGGCGTGCAGGGTGCCGCTGTCGTCCTCGCGCCGTGAGCAGATCACCGTGTCCTCGCCGGCCAGCACCTGGTGGCAGCCGTCGGGCACGGACGCCGTGCCGAGCCGCCGGCCCGTACGGGTGTCGTACGCGGCGAGTCCGTCCGGGCTGTCCGCGTACACCACGCCGTCCCTGACGGCCTGCATGGTGAACATGTTCGTCTCGACCTTGCCCTGTGCCTCCCGCGCGAACTGCCGGTGCCACAGCAGCCGTCCGGTGCGCGGCGCGTACGCCCGGATCTCCGGCATCCGGTCCGTGATGCTATTGCCCGCCTGGTAGGTGAGGACCGCCTCGTCCGTCAGGAGCGGCCGGGTGCCCATGCCGGTGGCGCCCGAGCCGGCCGGGCCGCGCCACAGCACCTTCCCGGTCGCCGAGTCCCGCATCTGCAGCGCCGTGTCCACGGAGATCAGCGTCCGGCCGCCGCGCACCTGCGGCTCCATCGCCTCGCCCGGGATGAACATGCCGCCGGTCGGCCCGACGTACGCCTCGTCGACGTCCTCGTCCACGTCCAACTGGCCCGACTTCCACAACTGGTGGCCGTCCACCGCACTGATCGCGTCGTACGTGCCGTTCGTCAGCAGGCACACGATCGCGTGGGTGTCGGCGGCGCACGCGTACGGGGCGTGCCGCAGCTTCCCCTGCCAGGGGTGCCAGCCCGCGGGCCGCTGCCCGGCGAGCTGCTCGACGGTTCCGGAGCGGTCGCCGGTGCCGTGCTCGTCGACGCCCGCCCGCGCCGCGAGCCGCGGATCGGTGGTGCGGGGTCCCGCCTTCGCGTCGGAGGTGTCACCGGCCCACGGCTGCCAGACGGCGAGCAGCCCGCCCAGGACACCGAGGGCGAGGGCCGCCGCGAGCGTCACGACCGGTCCCCGGCGGCGCCGCCGCTGCGGCGGCCGTGAGCTCATCGTCGGCAGCCGGTGCACGGCGGGGGCGTCCGGGGGCGCGGTCGCCGGGGAGTCGAGCGCCGTCGGCTCGGGCAGCGACCCGTCCTGCGCCCGCGGCCAGGCGGGCGCCGCCGCCACCGGCTCCAACGCGCCGCCGGCCGCGCACAGTTGCCGCACCTCGCGGCGCTCCGCCTCGATGGCCTCGCGCACCGCGTCCGGCCAGTCGGGCGCGTGCGCCGCGTCCCGCAGCCGCCCGAAGGTGTCGGCGACGTCGGCCGCGGACGGCCGCTCGGCCGGGTCCCTGGCCAGACAGGACCGCAGAACCGTCGCCAACTCCTCGGGCATCGGCCCCAGTTCGGCCTCCGCCTGCGACACCCGGTACAGCACGGCGGCCACCGGCCCGTCGCCGAACGGGTCCCGGCCGGTCGCCGCGTACGCGAGCACCGACGCCAGACAGAACACGTCGGACGCGGGCACCACGTGCCGGCCGCCCGCCACGTGCTCCGGCGACATGAACCCGGGGGTGCCGACGAGCAGACCCGTCTCGGTGAGGGTGGTCGCGGTCCGCACCCGGGCCACGCCCAGATCGATGATGCGCGGCCCGTCCGCGGCCAGCAGCACGTTGCCCGGCTTCACGTCACGGTGCAGCGCGCCCGCCGC
>NZ_JASERH010000022.1:0-15011 GCF_030766975.1 Streptomyces sp. KL116D
GATCGGCCAGCGCATCCCCGGGCACTTCGGCACCACCGTGCTGATGCGCTTCACCGCGTTCTTGTAGGCGTGCAGCATGCGCGGCGGGATGTCCGCGTTGCTGCCCGCCCTCGGCCAGGCCGTTATCGCTGTTCTCCTGCTGGGTGAGCACTGCCATCGTGCCTGCGGCCCTGGACAGCGGCGCCATGCAGCACACCGTCAGAGCGAGCAGCAGGCCGAGGAGCAGCGCCCACTTGAGCCAGGCGGCGGGCGCGGCGGGTCGTACGGAGCGGCGGCGGCAGGCGCCGCGGCCGGGTGACGGCTCATGTGCCCTCACCGCCGTCACCGTCGTCGTCGAAGGGGTAGCGGAGGCGGGTTGGGGGCGTTGTCCTGTTGGAGGCGGCGGAACATCTCCTGCGCCTGCCAGACGTGCGGCGGCCGAGGAGCCAAGGCCGCCGGAGAGCCGAGGCCGGGGACGTTGCACCCGGCGGGTGCTGCCGGCGGCGGAGGGAGCAGCGGCTGCTGGACCGGGGCGGGGGCGGGGGGCGGGGTTGGGGCCGATCGCGCCGGGCCCGGAAGCTGTGATTCCGCCCCACGACCGCGCAGCTGTCTGTGGTCTGGCTGCTGGCGCCGCGAGGGGGCAGTGGCAGCAGTCCACGCCCCCCGGAGGGGAGCCCGGTCGCGGCGCCGACGCCGGTGCGCTGTTGGCGGGGGTGCTCGCTGGGGTAGCTGGTCGGGGCGCTGGGCCGCGCCGGCGGGCAGCAGTCCCGTGGCCCGGGGTCAGGCGGCGGCTGCTGCGCGGGCGGTTCGGGCTACGAGCATGCTGCCCTGCGGGCCCTGGCGGTCCTGGTCCAGCGTGTTGCCCCACACCTGCAGTTGCTGGCGGACGTCGGTGGTGGCGTCGAGCGGAGCGCGGAGCTGCAGGGGCGGGTGGTTGCGGGCAGGCCCATCGTCGCCCCGTACAGCAGGCGGCCGCCGGGTGGCGCGATGCGGTAGCCCGCGCAGTCGCACCAGACGGTTAGGGCCCGGGTGGACAGCAGCGTGCGGTCGGTGTTTTGGTCGTGGAGGATCTCGTCGGTGCCCGGGGGCGACGATCTGGCCGTGCTCGTTGCGGTAGCGGTCGGGCGCTCCGCCGGCTGTCGGGCGCCGTTGGCGGGTGTGGTGGTCGCTGCGGCGCTCGCCTGGCGCGGGCGGTCTGCGGCCGGGTTCTCGCCGTGGGCGGTGGGCTTGCGCAGCCGGGCGAGCCGGTCGGCGCCGGGCGGGCCCGCACCAAAGCCGCCCAGGCACCGCCGGCCCGCAGAGACGGGCAGTGCCGATGGCGGCGCCGACGGGGGCCAGACTGCGAGAGGCCTCGGCGTTCGCATCGGCCAGCCAGCAGCCGGCCCGGTTCGCCGGGCATGCCGGTCCTGTCACTCAGCCCGGCGACCACGCCCTGCCACAGGTGCCCGGTGCTCAGGCCGAGCCCGGTCAGGCCGCGGCCGCGCAGGGATCCGCCGGTGAAGGCTCTGCCCGCAGAGCTGCTGACGCCGTTCATGGCGAGGGCGGCACCGAGTCGGAGTCGCCGGCCAGATGGCTGCCGCCGATCTTGGCGTAGCGCATCCGCGCGCGAGGCGCTGCCCGAACGAGGTGATCATCACGAGCAGGCGGCGGTGGAAGGCCAGACCGGCCAGCGCCAGCACGACGATCAGCAGGAGGCGTTCGCTCAGCAGAGGTCGGGGCCGTCGGTCAGGATCACGTCGATGGTGATGCCGACCGCCGGGATGAACGCGGCATCGGCGAGGATCACGGCCATCGAGATGCCGAACAGCGCCAGCCACTTCCCACACCACGGTCCTGCTCGGCCCGGGCAGCATCCCCCACACGAAGGTGACCCCGCCCCTGCCGCGGCCGCGCCGGCACACACCGCCGAGACGCCCAGCAGCACCATGGCCGCGGACAGCAGCAGCGCGCAGATGAGCAGCGCGGCGAGGAAGACCATCACCACCGCGGCGACGCGCCACCAGGACGGCTGGGCGGCATACTCCGCGCACGCTTTGCCGACCGGCCCGGCCTTCTTCAGGTCGGTGAGGAAGGCGGCAAACTCCTGATCGTCCCTTCGACAGGACCGGGGCGACGTTGTCCAGCAGCTGGCCGCCCGGGGTGAGTTCGGGCAGCGTGTCCGGTCCCTTGTCGCCGGGCTCGCGTTCGCAGTACTTGCGGCCCGGCCCGCGCAGCAGTCGGCACGGATCGTCCTTGTCTTTGGTCTTCTCGGTCTTGGTGGCGTAGCCGCCGGACACCCACTTCAGGTGCGCGGCATAGGCCTTGCGGTCGGTGGCCTGCCCGGGTCGAGGATGCGCCCGTACTGCAGGAGCATGAACGGCTTGACGACCAGCGAGTTGGTGACGGCGTCCTGAATCGGCTTCGCGATCTTCTTCGCGTCCGGTGTGGTCGCGTCCTGGATGCCGTAGCACTTGTCGAGGGCCGGTCCGGACAGGCCCGCGCACGGATCGTCGGAGGAGATCTTTCCGCCCCAGGAGTGCGCGCTGACCGTCCGATGTGCGACCTCGGCCGCGGCCGACTGCGCCTGCAGGACGGGCCCGTCCTTGCCGAGCAGGAAGCTGGGGTGACGAACACCGAGGCCGCCAGCGCCCTGAGCACCAGCGTGAGACCCATCTCCGAATCCGCGCTGTGCTTGCCGCGCATGACCAGCACCAGACCGAAGCACGAACGCCCATGCCAGCAGCAGTGCTTTGAGGCCGAGATCCTCGACGACGATGTCGGTGTAGACGTCGGACAGCCGCTGCACCGGGTGGGCCAGCAGCTGGAGCAGCGGGAAGCGGTAGGCGACCCGACGGCCCAGCAGCCCAGCCCCACCACGACCCTCACCATGGTGAACAGTCCGCCCAGCACCATGGCCTGGGTGTGGAGATCAGCGAGAACACGCTGCCGCCCTGCGCCCCGAGCTCATAGCCCTGCAGCGGGGCGCCCTCCACGGTGTCCAGTTCCAGGGGGCGAGAGCCCGCCTACGCCGTCGGCTTCTGCCGGCGGCGTAGGCGGACGGAGGTGTTCACGGTCAGGAATACCGTCACCAGCACGGCCACGAACCCGGCCGCGCGCAGCGTGCCGCCATCGGGGCGTCCCCGCGATCGCCTCCGGCGGCGGCGGTTGAGGATGCAGAGGGTGGTGACGCCGACGGCGAGGACGCCCAGCGGCCACGAGTGGGCCGGCGTGAGTGAGGCGACCGGCCCGGGCTGCGGGGGCCGGGGCGCCCAGGCAGACGCCTCGCCCTGGGCCCACGATCGCGTCACACACCTCGACTGTGTGCGCCGGGGCGGCGGCCGGGCCACTGGGCCTGTCGGGCACGCCGGTGGCGGTGGCGCCTGCGCGTGGCCTGTTCGGTGGCGCGTGTGGTGGGGGAGGCGGCGAACGCGTTGCCGGTCTGCGGCCACCAGACCTCCGGCACGCCCGGCGTGGTGCGTCACGAGCAGATGGCGGTGATCGCAGTGCCACCACGGTGGCGAGCACGGCGTAGGCGGCGGCACACGCCGGTAGTTCCGCAGGCGGGCTCGTCATGCGGACCCCTCGTTCCCGAGCCGGGGCGTGGCTGCCGGGGCGCGCGGGCTGTCGAGGGGGTGGTGCGGATGTGGTCGGCGATCCTCGGCAGGGCGGGGATGTGGACCTTGATGCGGCCGGTGTTCTGGCGCGGGCCGGTCAGCAGGATCTCGCCGGCCCGCTCGGCAATGCCGACGGGGGAGAGGTTGGTGGTCACCAGCCGGAGCAGGTCGTCGTCGCGGCCGTCGAGGCCGATGAAGTCCAGAGCGCGGCGCGCACGGTCGCGGTCCGCGGTGCGGGAGAGGGCCTTGTAGGCGAACAGGCCGCGGTCGGGGGCCCAGTTCGCGCTCGTCGTGCGAGCCGGCGAACAGCCCGGCATGGTGCTTGCGGCCGTCGTGGAGAATCTCGTGCACCAGTGCGGTGCCCTCGGCCGAGCTGGTCAGCCAGTAGAGCTCGTCGGTGACCACCGCGCAGAACCGGGACGGGTCCGCGAACGCGGCCTGGCGGGCCATTGCCGCGATCAGATACAGCACGGCCCGGCCGATCAAGAGCTTCGAGGGGCTGCTGGTGCAGGATCTCGGGATGGGTGAACGCGGCCTTCGGCGGCAGGGTGAGACCGGCCGTGGTGATCACGATCAGGTCCGCGCTGCTCGAGCCGTTCAGCCGGGCGACCGGCAGCGTCGGGTCGAACACCATCCGGGCCAGCGGGTTGCTGGTGACCAGGCGCAGCATCCCGGCCACCGAGGCGGCCGCATCGGCGCGTGTGCCCGTACCGCCGCAGCGCTCTGGGTGAGGGCGTCCATGACCTTGGCCATGGAGGCGTCCGGCAGGGCGGCGGCCTGCTCGACGGCGTGGTGCAGGACCTCGCCCTGAATGCTCATGGCGCCGAGGCCGAGCTGCAGGGTGAGGTAGTTGAGCGCGTACTGGCGGCCCTCCGGCCCGGGGAACAGGCGCAGCGGATCGATGGAGAGTTCGGCCTGCGCGGCGTCGATGACCTGGCAGCGGCCGGGCGCGGAGCCGCGGGCGAACGTGGCCCACTCGCGCACCGGGGTGCGGTCGATGCAGATGGCGCGGGCACCGCGGTCCACGACCGCGCTCTGCACCGTCTTTTGCAGCACGCTCTTGCCGCCGCCGAGATCCCCGATCACGGCCAGGGACGCGAGAGGCGTCCTGCTTGGGCGCATCGGCCACATTCACGGTGACGGGGCGGGGCGTGCCGCAGTCGAGGTCGAAGCCGAGCAGGATCCCGTTGGGGTCACCGGCCTCGCTGCGGGTGAAGGCCCCGGACATCGCCCAGTCCTCGGCCAGCTGATGCTGGGTGAACTCCTTAAGAGTCAGCGGTCGGACACTTCCGGGCAGACCGAGCAGGAAACAGATCGCCTTGCAAGCCGACGGGGGCGCAGGATCCGGTAGTCGGCCCCCGCGAGCAGCTTCTCCAACGCGCCCGCGCCCGGGCATCACACAGCTCGGCGGCCGGTGCCCACACAGGTGAGCACGGTGACCGACTGGACCTCGACCTCGGCGGAGGTGCGGGCCAGGCGGGCGTCCATCTCGCCCAGATCGCGGGCGGCCTCGGGAAGATCGGAGGGCAACCCGGTGGGGCGGGCGTCGTACTGGTCGACCTGGTCGACGAGCTCGGTGCGCTTGCGCTGGATCTTGCAGGCGGGCCTCCGCGGCCGCCACCAGCGACAGACTCACGGCGAAGTCGACCGGGAAGTCGAGGACTTCCAGCTGCGCGAACAAGTCGGCGGCCTGCACGGAGACGGCCGGCGGCGCCTCGGCGAGCACTAGATGCGCCTGATAGCCGGTGCCGTCCGGGGACTCGACCTGCAGCCACCGGCGCTGGATCGGCGAGACGGCATCCTTCCACCACTGCCGGCCCGTCCCCGCGCCCCCGGATACCCGGGGCCGCGCGAACAGGCCACGCCACCCGGTGCGCTCGCCAGCAGCCCGCCCGGTGCGGGGCGTGCCGCCTTCCCTCAAGACGGACCTGACCGAGATCGGCGTAGCTGGGCGAGGCGAGCAGCCCTCGCGCACACGTCCCGCATACAAGGAGCTCGCCGTCGCCTCGGACAGCAGAGGCTCGGGCAGACCACGATGCAGCGCGTGCTGGACCAGCCACGATCTCCGCCGGCCGGACCGGCCGGAACGGGACGGCGCCCGCCATCTGCGCCTCGATCTGCACCGCCTTCTCCCGGGCGCGGGCCCACGTCCCTGCCACTGACCGGGGACGGCTGCAGGCCCAGCGCATCCGACAACTCCCGAACGCGCCCAGGCCCACAGACCGGAGCCACCATGCCGCGCCTGCCCACCGTGTCCGTCGACAACGGGACGGCCAGCCACAGGGTGCGCCGGTGCATCTCCCTGCCCGTCCAGCACATCCAGAGCGGCCTCGACATGCTGCACCCAGGGCCGGGCCTCGGGCCGCAGCTCGCCGCTGTCCTCGTCGTGCAGACCCTCCAGCATCCGCCAGGCGACCTCCGCCGGATCAGTCTGGGCACACACCCCCAACAGGCGCGGCTCGCCCGACAGCGAGCGCACCAACTGGGTGATGCGCTGCAGCTGCTCCTCTCGCGCACCGCGGCCGGCAGATAGGTGCCGGTGACTCGGCCTCGGTGGAATGGCCGGGCTCATCGGCGCCCGGATGCAGGCGGTACAGGGCCCAGGTATGCCCGTCGGCCGACCACAGCAGATGACCGGCGATATGCCGGATCGGGACACGCATCAGTTCCGCTCCTTTGCGGCGAGGAGGGCGACCTGGACCGGGAGAGCGACCGACGGCCGACGCCGAGGACAGCAGTTGCGGCAGCTGCGGGCGAACCGCGGCGGGGCGCGCGGCCGAAGGACACCGGGCGTGCACGGGCCGGGCCCGCTGGTGCCGTCGCGGGGCTGGGCGAGGGGAGGTGCCGGCCGGAGGCCAGGGGCTGGAGGGTGAGGTGCCGCAGACCGCCTGCGGACGGCGATCCCGCGCCGCCCGGCCGCCGATGTGCGGCCGCCCGCCGGCTGGACCACGCGCGCCAGGACACCCCAGCGCGGCACCGACCGGCGTGCGGCCGGCGACCTGTGGCGGCGGCGGGCGAAGATGGCCACGGCCCGCACGACGGCAGGGGACGGGACCCGCCAGCGACCACCAGAACGAGGAGGTCTTCACCAGCACCAGGCCGCCCAGCGACATGAGCGCGACCTGCACCGCGTTGAACGGGCCGAGCGGGATCCTCCAGTCGGCGAACTTCCCGATCACCCACGGCAGACGACGCGCCGTCGTATAGAAACGGGCCCGTGCGCACCGGCTCGCTCCCCGCGCTCACGCCGCACCTGCAAGACCGGGCACCCGCACACCCGGCGCCAGCTCGGACGAGGATAGGGCACGTGCTGGCGGGCGGCACCCTTGGCCGGGTTGGTGACCTCGTCCTCGACCTTGTCCGCCAACTGCTCCCGGGCGTTGTAGATCCCGAGCGCAAGAACCATCAGCAGCAGCGCACCGACCCCCGGCCTTCAGACTGAACCGCGTGACCAGCACGTACAGGACGATGCAGGCCAGAGCGACCTTGAGACCGGCATCCGCCCGGCCCTTGAACATGTCGATCCAGCCGGTGCCGAGATCGTCCAGCTGACCGGCGAGCACCACCTGATGCACGGAGTTCACTTCGCCTCGCCTCCACCCGAGGTGAGCGCTGCGATCTCCCAACGACCGCCGCGGGAAACGAGGATGAGCTCGTAGGACGGCGGCCACCTGCCCCGGGCGGTGCGGGCGCTCGCGGACCGCCTGGACGTGCACGCGGGTGCCGTCCCCCGGCACGTGCTCGCCGGCCGCGCTCTCCTCGCGGGCGGCGACCACATCGACGTCGACCTGATCGGTCAGTGCAGGATCCACGGCCGCAAGCGAGGTCTTCGGCGCCAGGTAGCGGTCGACCTCACTGCTGCCCGAGAGATAGGCGGACAGGAAGTCGCTTGACCGTGTCCACCAGCGGGGCCGCCGGAGACATTCACCCTGTAGGCCGAGGCGGTCGCCTTCGCTGCCACGGGCCCGGCCACCAGCGCGGGCACCCCGTCACCGTGACCGCGTCCCCGGCAGCGGACGCGGCCGCCGGCACGGCAGTAGCGCACCCCGTCGGCAAACTGCACGGCAGCGGTGACCGACCACCGGCCACCCGCGCGGGCCACGCTGCGCACCGCCGTCACCTTCTGCGGCGCCTTCGCACCCTCGCCCGGCTCGGGCAGCAATACCCCTGGGCCAGCCGCAGCGCACGCATCGCGCTGGAGCTGTCAGGAGCATTGGCATCCGAGCGCAGCCACGCGTCGACGAACTCCGCGACGTAGCCGGACGGATCGGCCGGCGCCACCGCGGCGGACGTGCGCACCGGCGCCGGCGCGGCCTGCGCGACGACGGTCGTGGCCGGCTGGATGAGGGCCGCGGCGAGTCCGGCAGGACCGGCCAACAGACAGGCCCACACACTGAATCGGCCGAGCCGGACGGTGCGGCGCGTGCGCCGCAGGTCGAACCGGCCGCCATCGGCGGCGCCTGGATAAAGGGTGCTGGCATCAGCGTTCTCAAGGAGAAACGAGGTGATGCCATGAGCCAGCAGCAGGGCGTACCGGTCCGCGTACCGATTTTGGGAGCTGCGGTTTGCGAGTGGGTCACGATGCGACCGGTACGCCTACCGGTACGCGTTGTGCGGGGGCCGGCACAGAACGCGTACCGATGGGTGCCGCATCCCGCACCCCCAACGGCGGGGCGGCTTCAGCGCCTTCGCCGACACGCCGGCTTGCCTGGCGGGCCGACCTCACCGGTACGCGTTCTGGGACGGCACGGGCAGGAGCGCCCGTGCCCCGGCCGGTGCGTCTTCACTCTGTGTGGCCAACGCGGCGCGGTGCAGGGCGTGTTGCGCGGCTGCGCATCGTCCCGACATGGAGGTGCGCAGCCGGACGGCGCTGTGTTGCGCACCGGCTCTCCGGCGCTGTGGCGGACCGGTGCGCAGCACTGAACGCCTCGTGCGCAAGGGGTCGGGGCGAGGTGCGCAGTGCGGTGCGCAGTGCCGTCGAGCACCCCGTCCCGGCTGCGCAGTGCACCGCCGCCAGAGGCCACTGCGCAAAGCTCCGCCGGCCACAGTGCGCAGCAGCCCCCGGCCTGCTCCGCGGAGCACTGCGCAAGTCCTGCCGTCGAGAGCTGCGCACAGGGGTGCTGCGCCGACGTGTACCGGCATCGGCGGGGCGCCGGTACGCGTTCTCCGGGCCCGTGAAACGCGTACCGGTCGACCGTCGGGGCTCGTTCCCAACGCAGACCGGTGCCCGCGCTGGCGGCTAGCTACGAGGGTCCCGAGAGTCAACGCAGGGCCGTTGACCTGGGAGGTGACGCAGACCGGTACGCGTTTCGGTACGCCTTTCGTAGCGCACCCGAAAACGCGTACCGATCAGCCAGGGCTGGGGCGGTGCGCCTGAATCCGGCAGCGGCCCGGCCGGTCGGGCCGGCGTCACGGCAGGCGACCAGTACGCGTTGGAAAACCGTACGCGTACCGGCCCTGGGGAGTGCGCAGTTGCGGCGTCAGAGCGCCCGGCCGCTGTGCAACTCCACTGCGCACCCGCGCCGTCGATGGTGCGCGCGAGCTCACTGCGCACCGATCGGACCGGCACCCCGGCGGCGGCTATTACTGGGCTTTGCGCACCGAGGTGGCTGGGCGTGGTGCGCAGTGGTCGGCGACGTTGCGCAGTCGGTGCCGTGGACCGGTGCGCAACTGGTGCGCAGTCCCTCCGGCGGACGGGTGCGCGACTTTGCGTACCGGTCTGCGCACCGGGCAAGCAGTCACACAACGTGATGGAAATGTGATCGCAGCCTGCGGGAATCGGTACGCAACCCGGTACGCCCCAGGGTCAACTCCGACCTGGGCCAAGGCCGCACACTCCTTCCTGGGGTGCGGGCCCGAAATGGGACGGAGCAGGCAGTTGAGTGGAGCAGTCCGCGGGTTCGGAGGAATGATCCAGCGCGGCCCGATGGCCAGCGATGTGCTCGGCGCGCACTACACATCCGTGTTCAACCAGGCGGTGCGCGACCAGCGCCTGTCCCGCCGGGCCCGCGGCCTCTTGGTCGAACTCCTCAGCCACCGCGAGGGTACGGGATCTCCTCGAGATGCTCCTCGCCCAAGGCCCCGAGAAGCGCGACGCCCTGCGAGCAGGGTTGTGCGAGCTGGAGCGGCACGGCTACCTGCTGCGTGAGCGCGTACGGACAGCGGGGACGGTTGGGGAGACGCGGTACGTCATCACGGACATGCCCGACGGCGTGACCGTATCTGCGCCCCCTTTGCCGGCCGTCTCCGGACGCCGTTGACGAAGCCCGACGAACGGGTATCGAGTTCCCGCAGGTCACAACCTGCGTCGGACTCCGTCCCTGGACAGCGACCCACAAACCCTGCAGGTCACAACCTACGTCGGATTTCCCTACGTTGGCTGAGCCTACGTTGGCTCATCCGACACATAAGAAGAACAAGAACTTCAAGAAGACCAACCGCAGAGCACCAACCCCTCCCTCCCTCCGCGCCCACCACACGCGCATCCACCGCAGGGACGGACGGAACGACGGCTGCCCGCGGTGAGCAGATCCTGTTGTCGATCGCCCGGCATCACCCGGAACTCCATGCGGCGCTGGCGACTGGCACCACGCTCGCCGACCAGGCGCCGCTCGTCGGCCGCCTCCTCGCAGGCGGGGGTGAGCCGGGAGCACATCCGCGAAAGCCCTGGTCGGCCGCCCCTATCCGCCACCGGAGCAGCGCACCACTCCCTGGCCGCACTCGTCGCTGCCCGTTTGCAGCAGCTGACGCTGATCGCCGCGGCCGCCGACCGGGCCCGCGACACCCCGACCGTGCCCCACAGCCCGCAGACGCACCGACCCTGGGCACCGCCGCGCTGGGCGTGGCCGCGCCCAAAACCAGGTGCGGGACAGGACGGCCTGTGCGGGCGCCCGGTCCTGCGCCCGGCGAGCTGTGCCCACCGTGCACCCGACTCGCCGCCGGAGCGTGACGCACGTGATCCACAATGAGGCAGGGATACGGCGGCTGGGGGAGCACTGATGGTGAGGGATGGTCGTGGCGGCCGCCGGGTGGGGTGCTGCAGCAGGGTGGTGCACGCTGGCCGCCCACCACCGTCTCTGCGTACCCGACCGTGGCCCGTGGCGCACCACGTGTCCCGACGGGCACCCGCTGCCCACGGAGCCCGTACCTGGCACGGCTCCGTTCTGCCCTGCCGGCCGGCATCGCTACGACCGTCGGAGCAACAGCTCGTACAGTCCCGGCCGTCGGCGCCATGGTCTGCGCTCTCCTGGCCCTGGCCACCGGACAGCATCCCGGGCGGTCGCCTGGCTGACGCTCGCCCCCGTCGCCATCCTGCTGGCGCTCGTCGACGCCCGCGTACACCGCCTCCCGACAGGCTCACTCTGCCCGGCTCTCCTCGCCCTCGCCCGTCCTGGCCCTCGCCGCCCGGGATACCCGGCGCCCGAGGATCCTTCGCGAGCGCCCTGCTGAGGCTCCCGCGCTGGGCGCAGTCTTCCTGTTGATGTTCCTGGCCGCCGAAAACCATGGGGTTCGGCGATGTGAAACTCGCCCTCACCGTCGGCGCAGTACTCGGCTGGTACGGCTGGCGCGCACTGTTCCTCGGCGTCCTCGCGGGCTACCTCATCGCCGCCGCCCACGGCATCGTCCTGATGGCCCGCCGCAAAGCAACCGGCGCAACACGCCTGCCCTTCGGGCCGTCACTCACTTATCGGCACTCTCCTCGGCGTCACCCTCGGCGCCGCCCTCCCGTGAACCAGCGCGCCACTGAAGCAGCACCGCGATCGGAGGGCCCGATCGCAGCGGTCGGGACGATTGCCGGGCGATTCGGCCGTTCGCTGCGGCGTGGGCTGCATGGTCGTCAATACGCCGGTGTGCGACTTGCTTGGGGGCACGCGGTCGGGCTTGTCCGTTTGGCAAGCTCCTGTCCTGGTTCCCGGGCCGGCTGGTCTGTCAGACCCTGACCCGTAGGGTGGCCCGCCTCGGACCAACGTGAGGGCGGAACATGGCGGGGACTCGGCGCCCGATTCGGCGGAGCACAGCATGACGGTGCACAACGAGATCAGTGGGGGAGCGCAGACGGTTGTGCACGGCACGTACCAGGCTTGCTACATGGCGCCGCAGCCCGGTCCTGTCTGGATCGGTCGGCAGCAGGCCTGCCGAGACTTCCGCGCCCTGTTCGGCCGGGGAAGCGATCGTTGCCGAGGGACGCAAGCTGCTTTGAGGAAGCCCAGGGTGACGGTGCGGCTGCGGTCGTGGCGACCGGCGCGCCCGGCATCGGCAAGTGCGGTTGCATTCCTGGCCCGGCTCGTGGCCGCCTACCCGGACGGGCAATTCCACGTTCCGTTGGCGCTCGCCACCGGCGGATCGGGAGCGGAGGACCTCGTCTCGACGCTGCTGCACGCGTGCCGCGGCCCGTTACCTCAACGAGTGCGTTCAGCCAGACTCACCATGCTGCGCGAGGTGCTGTCGACAGGGCGTGTGCTGCTGCTCCTGGACGATGTCGCCTCCGGAGGCTCTTCTCGAAGTGCTGTCCATGGACGGTCCCGTTCGCGCCGTGGTGTGCACCAGCCGATCGCGGCTCACGGCAGCCTGTCACAGTGGTGCACGTGTTGGAGCTGGACCCGCTGCAGGATTTGTCTGCGGCCGATCTCCGTTAGATCGGCGGCCGGACCGGGCGGTGACGGACGAACAGAGCGTCGAACTCGCCCGGGCATGCACCGGCCACCCCCTCGCTCTGCACATCGCCGCCGCCCACCTGAAGAGCCGGCCGCGCGTCGATGCCGACCGATTCACCGCGGACATCTCCCACCCCGGACGCACGGGATGCGTGCCCTGAAAGCTGGACAGTCGGCCGTGCAGACCGTGCTGGAGCGCAGCGTTGTAGACCACCCCCGAGCAGGAGAGCTGCCCGTCACCTCGGTGTCCTGCCGCACATGTCCGTCACCGTGGGACGTCGGCCGCGTATGCGGGTGGGCACGCCGACGAACTGGACCTTGCATCTCTGGAGGCCACGGCCGACCAGCTGGGATGCCCTGTTCGAGCTGTGCCTCGTCGAACAGCTGGATGACGAGGCGGCTCTGTGTTCCCACGGGATCCTCCAACCGGTTTGCGAGGCTGCAGTCCCAGTGAAGTCCCGGCCGACGAGCGTCGCGAGGTCGTCCTGGGCCGGGCCTGCTATGCCATGGTGGCCGCGCGGGGCAAGTGGCGACGGAATCGATCGGCTTCCTCGATCAGTGCGGCCGCGCAGCCAGCCGGAGACGCAACACTGAGGCGTTGCGGCAGTTGGACGCGGGACCGACTCCCGGGCGGTCGCGCTCGTCGAGGTCCGCCAGGGCGTACCAGGCAAACAGACCCGCCTGACGAGACGCCCTTTATGGCAGGGCGGCCACTGAGCGGATATCTCTGCGGGTCACGAGTGTGTGCACGAGGCTGGTACATCCACCGGCGAGACGGCTCGCTTTATCGGCGACCGCTCGCACACAACCTGGCCCCACACGCCTAACACCTCGGAGAGAGCCAGCGGGCCATGGAGTTACTGGTGTCGTGCGCAGGCTCGCGAGGCTGACCACCTTCCTGATGTCTCACGCATTCAACCATGGGGTCGCTGCTCATCAACCAGCCGTGCTCGCGAGGCGATTCTCACCACCACCGGCGTGCGGTTCTGGCGGGCTGGTGGGCGAACGGACCGTACTCGCCCACTTCTGGGCGCCTGCAAGGTGTACACGTTGCCGGTGCAGGACGCGCTTGCCGAGCGATACCCCTCGATAACGCAGCAAGTTGTCTCTCTCGCTTGAGGGCGACATTAACGGCGAGGCTGCGGCGACATCGAAAGGTGCACGGGCCGCCGGAAGGTGAGTGGCGTACGCCCTTCTCGACCCGGGCCGACGAGCGCCCACAGGAGCGGCCGCTGTCAGCGCAGATCCCCTCGGCGCCGCACTGGCCATCTACCGCGACACCCCGAGACATTAGCAGGGACGAGTGCTGGGCGCTTTCCGCCTCGGACGGCGGGGCCGTCGACAGCGCAGACATCCCGGAGGTCGATCGGTAGCCCGGGCGGAATGTGCGCAACTTGCTCGACTGAGCTGGGGACTACGAGCACGCTGCCGCCCTCGCGGACCTGGCGGCGTTCCGCGGGCAAGTCGGCCGGCTCGACGAGGCGGCCGCAGCACTCCACGCTGCAGCCCGCAGCATGGCTCGACCACGTGGGAAACCCCTGTCCCTCATGGCGTGGACGCTGCACAAAGCTACGCCGCCTACCTGTGGGACCAGAGCAGGATCGAAGAGGCCGTCACGCTGCTGAGGACGCGGTCAGCAGCGCTGAACGGCACGCCGGAGAGCAGCCCTCGCCCAGATAAGGCGTCGCTGGGCGAGGCCCTGGTACATCGCCGGACGGTGGCAGGTGGTGCCCGCATCCTGCAACCTCTCGTCGCCGAGACATCAAACGCTCGTGCCGCCCTTGCCCAGGCGCAACGGGGCCTTGCAGTCCCTACTGCACCGAGGACTCCACAAGGAAGCCATGACCGCGATCACCGGCCCTCGACGGGAGTGAACATCGGAGGGCAACGCAGCCATGGTCCTGCGTTGCCCGTACATGACCACTGGCGAATCTGCACTGAGCCGCAACGACGAATGGCCGCAAGCCACCGAGGAGGCCACCGCGCTGTCCAACTGGCCCGAACACAGATGAATCCTGCCCATGCTGCCACGGCCGAGACCACGCCGAAGGGCGACCCGACTGCAAGGCGAGGGCGGCGACAGAGGACGAGCAGCAGGCGCTCGCACGCCTCACTGGGATCCTGCCGATCGTGCAGCAACAGGTCGGGATGACGTCCCTGGAGGCCGCGCTGCACAACAACGTGTGGTACGCACCATGCCCTGGAGGATCGCCACGAGCCGGCGATCGAGCGCTTTGCCGCTGCCCTCACCTTGGCCGAACAGAGCGGCGACGACCGCCTGCGCGCACAATGCCTGCTCAACCTGGCCGTTCTGCCCGCCCTGCAGCACTGGGCGACGCCGATCAGGCTCCGATGCGTATGCGAGTCAGCTTCGTCCTGTACCGATCACTGGCGGCGCTGGGCCCGGGCGGCTGAAGCGCGCCTGTTCGTGGTCGCCCTGGACGGCCTCGCCGCATCCGGGAGCGAGACGCCCACGCCCAGGACCTGCTGCGCATCGAGCCGTCAGTGTCCGACCCGCGGATCGTCGAGTCGTCCTGGGGCGACTACTGCTCGAGATCGACGACTTCGCCAAGCCTGATACCCCAGACGTCGCCAATAACACCACCGAACTTATCGTGGGACAGACGCCTTCTGGCATCGCCGCAGGATCGCCGTCGCCCCAGTGGCCCCCGCGATGGAGCCGTTCGGTCTCGTGCTTCGGCCAGGCACCTTGCTGTCTCCCGACAGTTGAAGGGCGCACGAACGCAGCGTTTCACGATAATGCAAAACGGTTAAACACCCAAAC
>NZ_JASERH010000023.1:0-95910 GCF_030766975.1 Streptomyces sp. KL116D
CCGCCACCCCGCCGACCCCGCTCAACGGCGCGGTGCGCGGCACCATGGGCCGCCCCCAACTGCCCCGGCGCAGGGCGCAGGAACACCTCGCACCGCAACTGCGCGGCGGCCCCACCCAGCGCCAGGACGACGAGCCGCCGGTCGGCCACGACCCCGGCCTGATGGCCGCCTTCCAGCGCGGCATCACGCTCGCCGAGGCGGCCGACCCGCGCGAACCCCCCACCCGGCCCCGGGACACGGGCGGGAGCGCCGAGTGACCCCCGAGGGCGCGGGCGCGGCTCCGCCGTGCGAGGAGATACCCGGCGGGCCGCGCCCCGCCTCCGTCCTTCCCCCCGACCAGCACCACACCGAGCAGTCCACCAAGGAGTCGATCCCCCATGGCGAGCGATGTGCCGACGGGTCATGTGTCCGATCTCGACTGGCTGATGAGCGGCCTCGTCCAGCGCGTTCCCCACACCAACAGCGCCGTGCTCCTCTCCTCCGACGGCCTCGTCAAGTCCGTGCACGGACTCGACGCCGACAGCGCCGACCACATGGCGGCCCTCGCCTCCGGCCTCTACTCGCTCGGCCGCAGCGCCGGGGTCCGGTTCGGTGACGGCGGTGACGTCCGGCAGGTGGTGGTGGAACTCGACTCGACCCTGCTGTTCGTGTCGACCGCGGGCTCCGGGACCTGCCTGGCGGTGCTGGCCGGGCGGGAGGCCGACGCCGCCGTCCTCGGCTACGAGATGGCCATGCTCGTCAAGAGCGTGCGGCCGTACCTGGTGACCGCGCCCCGGCAGCCCTCGGCCGAACCCACGGCGATGAGGAATTGAGGGTGGCGGCCCCGCAGGACGGGCCGTGGCTCGACGGCGCCGCAGGCCGGCTCGTGCGCCCGTACACGATCAGCAACGGACGCACCCGGCCCAGCACGTCGATGGACCTGCTGTCCCTGGTCATGGCCACCGGGGCGACCCCCCTCGGCTACCTGGGACCCGAGCACGGCCAGGCGCTCGAACTCTGTGCGCACCCCACGTCGGTCGCGGAGATCGCCGGCCACCTCAGACTCCCCGCGGCCGTCACCAAGGTCCTGCTGTCCGACCTCGTCGACTGCGGGGCGATCACCACCAAGCCCCCCACGTTCCACGACAACCCCACTGACCGGTCCCTACTGGAGGCAGTGCTCGATGGACTACGACGACAGCTCTGATCCCTTCCCCACCGCACTGAAGATCTTGGTCGCGGGTGGGTTCGGGGTCGGCAAGACGACCTTCGTCGGGGCGGTCAGCGAGATCGCTCCGCTCAGCACGGAAGAGCTGCTCACCACGGTCAGCGCCGACACGGACGACCTCGACGGCATCGAGAACAAGGTCGAGACGACCGTCGCGATGGACTTCGGGCGGATCACCCTCGACCCCGCGCACGTGCTCTACCTGTTCGGCACCCCAGGACAGGAGCGCTTCTGGTTCATGTGGGACGAACTCTCCGAGGGCGCCCTCGGAGCGGTGATCCTCGCCGACACCCGCCGTCTGGAGGACTGCTTCGCCGCCGTCGACTTCTTCGAGGAGCGCGGCATGGGCTTCATCGTCGCGGTCAACGAGTTCGACGGTGCGTACCGCTACGAACCCGAGGAGGTGCGCGCCGCCATCGACCTCGACCCCGAGGTGCCCGTGGTGCGCTGCGACGCGCGCATCTCCAGCTCCGGCATCCAGACGCTGCTCACCCTGGTCCGGCACCTGCTGGCGCACTCCGCGCCGGCGGCCACCGGCTTCGGAGCCCACACATGACGTACGACGCGGCCGGGCGTCTGCTGCTCACCCCGGTCGACAGGGAGGGCCCCGACCGGGCGCGGCGGCTGCGCCGGCTCGACCTCGGACAGCGTCCCGAACCGGTCTTCGACCTGTTCGCCGACCGGCTCGCGGACGTCACCGGAGCTCCGTACGCCATGGTCAACTTCATCGACGACAACCGGCAGTTCTTCGCCGGGCTGCACACTCCGGACGGCGACCACCGCGGCGGTGAACTGAGCGCGGTGGCCGCCGAGGCGGCCGGCGGCTCGGCGAGCCGCTACATGGCACGCGACCACGGGTACTGCCCCCATGTGATCGTGCGGCGCAAGGCGCTCGTCCTCGAAGACGTCTGCGACTACCCGCGCTTCGCGGGCAACCCCGTGGTCGACGAGATCGGCATCCGCTCCTACCTGGGCGCACCCCTGATCGACGACCGTACGGGGCTCGCGCTCGGCACCGTGTGCGTCGTGGCCACCGAACCCCGCCCGTGGGGGCGTGCCGGGCTCGCGGTCATCAAGGCGATGGCCGCGGAGCTGATGGACACGGTCCGGGGGCGGGGCGACCTGCTGGGATGAGGCCGCGGCCGGGCTACACGGTGACGGTCTCCCCGTCGGGGAACGTGATCCGCACCTGCCCGTCGTCGTCCACCGTGCAGGCGATCGACTCGCGGAGCGCCTCGGGATGCACCACGTCGCGGGTCAGCGCCACGAGCGCGACGTGGACGCTCGCACCGCCGGGGTGGTGCTGCGCACGCAGGTAGGGGGTCGCGGAGTGCGGCCCGTGGGCGTTGGCCTCGACCTCGCGGGCGACGCCCGTGTCCGCGTCCCAGCCGTACAGGGCGACCACCGCGCTCGTCAGCCCCGACTCCGTGCGGGTCAGCGCCCACCCGGGCCCCTGCGCGGCGTGCGGTCGGGTGCTGTCGGCGACGGGGTGCCCGCCCTCGCGCACGGTGACGCCCGCCGGCGCCTGCACCCGGTGCACGCGCAGCTCCCAGGGGCCGTGCAGCACGCTCGTCGACTCGATCGGGAACTCTTCGTCGCCGCCCGGCAGCCGGGCGTCGTGGCGGGACGAGGCGCGCCGTCCCTCGCAGGTGAGCGGATGGATGCGGCGGCGCCGCGACGGGGTGCCGTCGGCGGCGAGCAGGGCGATGTGGTTGTCGACGGTCCTGGCCCAGGCGTGCGGCGCGGACTCCGGTGCGGTCGCCGTGGAGTAGGCGAGCTTGGCGTAGTGCGGATCGTCGGCGGCCGGGCCCTCCAGGGCGTTGTGGTCGCTGCCGTGGTTGATCAGCCGGACGATGCCGTCGTGCGGGGTGCCGTGCAGCAGCCAGCCGGGCGCGGGCAGCGCCGTGTACTGGCCGGCCTGGTCCGACTCCTCGACGGGCAGCGGGAGTTCACGCGCGGTCCACACCGGGTGGTCGGCGGGCAGCAGCAGCCCGAGGAAGCCCTTGCTCGCCCAGTACGGTGAGGCGGGCCCCGAGTACGGCTGGGTCGCGGGCAGGAACGTGTCGTACCAGCCCAGCGGCAGCAGCCCCCGCTCGTCCGGCACGCCCCGCTCCACGAAGTGCCGGGCCGCGCCGGACGCCAGCCGCCGGGTCAGTCCGGGGTCGAGCGGCGTGCAGTCGGCCAGCGCGCCCATCCACACCGGCGCGGTCGCGGCGAACCGGTAGGTGAGCGACCGGCCCTGGTGCACGGGCGCGCCGTCGCCGCCGAAGAACCGCGGGTACGTCTCCAGGAACCGGCCCAGCCGCTCGCGGTAGACCTTCGCGCGCCCGCCGTCGCCGTCCGGACCGGTCATGCGGGCCCACAGGAGCGGGTACAGGTGCAGGGCCCAGCCGATGTAGTAGTCGAAGTTGCGGCCGTCGCCGTCGGTGTACCAGCCGTCGCCGACGTACCAGTCGTCGATCCGGTCGAGGCCGCCGTCGATGTCGCTCTGGCTGTACGGCGCGCCGACCGAGGCCAGGAACTGCTCGGAGACGACCTGGAAGAGGCGCCAGTTGTTGTCCCAGGTCCGGCCCCCGACGAAGCCGGAGAACCAGTCGACGACCCGCTCCTGGACCCGGGCGTCCAGCCGGTCCCAGATCCAGGGACGGGTCTCGTGCAGACCGATCGCGACGGAGGCCGCCTCCACCATCTGCTGGGAGCAGTCGGTGAGTTCGGGCCAGGCCTCGCCGCTGTCACGGTCCGTGCCCGTTGTCAGACCCTGCGTATACCTTTCGATCAGGTGGGAGATCGCGGACGAGCCCGGCTCGTCCCGGCCGCCCGCGCCCGCGATCCGGAAGGAGGCCAGCAGAAATGTCCGAGCGAACCCTTCGAGCCCGTCCGAGACGACCCCGGACCAGCTGGCCCGCCCCGGCAGCCGGTACTGGGCGAATCCCGGTGTCGCGTACGGCAGCAGCGCGTCCAGCTGCCGGTCGGCCAGGGCCTCCCAGTGCGCCCGGGTCCAGCCCGTCAGCGGGGAGCGGACACGGTCGGTGGGCGGCTGGGGGAAGTACGGGGCGGGCATGGTGGTTCGCTGGCTCCTCGGTCGGGGCGGGATCAGATCAGGTCGGCGGTGTGGGTGTGGCCGCGCGAGCCGCCCACGTGGACGGTGAGCACGGGGCGTCGGCCCGGGGTGACCGTGACCGTGTCGTCGGCCCTGACCACCCGCCGTACGGGGAAGGGCAGTTCGACGGTGAGGGTGGTGGCGGTGCGGCCGGGGTCCGCGACGGCGACGGAGACGCCGTCGTCGCGGCGGCGCACCAGCACGGTGCCCGGGCCGTCGCAGCCCAGGCCCTCGACCGTGCCCGCCGCCCAGAAGTGCGCGGCGAGCAGTCCGAGCCGGGGCGAGGCGACGGCCTGGACGCCGGCGTCGTTGCCGAGCACCCGTACCGGCCGGGACCGGGACCAGGCGGCGGTGGCCGCGGCCGTCGCCCCCGGCAGGAGGACGTAGGCGTAGGAGGCGTCCGCGGGGGAGGTGCCGTGGTCGAACCAGAGGGTGGCGTAGCGGCGGGTGAGCGGTGTGGTGCTGCCGCCCGTGTCCGCGCCGGTGTTGAGGTCGCGCCAGGCGCCCGTGCGTTCCTCGCGCAGCGCGCGCAGGGGACCGCCGGACGGGAAGACGTATCCGCCGGTGCCTTCCAGGTGGGCCCAGCGCGCGTCGGTGAGCCGCGCCGACCAGCCTTGGGCGCCGGGCTGCCGGTGTCCGTCGACGGTGAGCCGCTGCGTTCCGCCGGCGTGCAGGTTGCGGTTCTCCACGACCGTCTCGATCGTGCGGCCGTCGCTCGCCGTGATGCCGCTGCCCAGGGCGACGACCGCGTTGTCCACGAAGAACCACGCCTTCCTGGCGCGCAGGGTCGACCCGTCGGCGATCAGTTCCATCGCGGCGGCGCCGTACCGGCCGTCGAGGACGGCGCCGCCCGCGACCGCGTTCTTCGGCCGGAAGGTGCCGGTACCGCCGCCGGTGCCGAGGTCCGTGCGGGGGCGGGTGTCCACGGTCGTGCCCGGCAGCCGGTGGGGATCGACGGTCGGCCAGAAGCCGTCGCCGAACGCGTCGAGGTCGTCGCCGTCGTACAGATAGGTCATGCCGTCGCCGGTGTACCAGCCGTGCAGGTTCTCGCCGTTGCCCGCCTCGTAGGCGGCGATCCGCTTCGACGACAGCGACAGGGCGCACGCCCAGCCGGGCCGCCGGTGCACCACCCGGTCCATGTCGGCGAAGACGAAGTGACCGGTGAGCCGCTGCGCGGGGGGCACCGCCGGGTCGTCGAGCAGGGCCTTGGCGCGGGCCAGGGCGGGGATGCCGACCAGCGTGGCGTACGGCGTCTCCGTGTTCCGCAGGATCCAGCCCTTCGCGGCCGCCCGCCAGCGGTCCGCGTACGACTGAGGTGCGCCGTCGGCGAGTTGGAGGACGTAGGAGACGGCGACGGCGCCGTCGGTGTGGTCGCGGGCCCGCTCCCGGGAGATCGCGCGTCCGCGCACCGCGTCCATCATCAGGCCGTCGAAGAGGACCGGTGCGAAGGTCCGGTCCACCGCGTCGTGCAGGACGCCGACGGCCGGATCGGTCACGGCCCACGCGGACCCGGCGAGCAGCGCGATCAGCTGGCCCGCGCCACCGAGCAGCACGCTGCCGTACGTGCCGGTGTACGCGACGGAGTCGTGCTGGACGAAGGAGCCGTCGGGGTAGAAGCCGTCACCCGAAGTGACGTACCGGAAGAGGCTGTTCCTGCCGCTGTCGCGGACGTCCGACAGTCCGTCGCGGGCCAGTGCGAGCGCCGCCGGATCCTGGCCGAGCAGCCCGCGCAGGGCGACGATGACGGCCTTGTCGGCCCGGTTGGCGCCGGTCTCGGCGAGGGAGGGGGAGTTGGTCCGCCGGTCGGGGTTCGGCACGAACCGGGCGACGGTCTTCAGGTAGGCGTCCAGGTCGGCCGCCGGCAGCCGGTCGCGCAGCAGCACGCACGTGTCCATGAGGGCGCGCGGCGAGCCGATCTCCCAGAACCACCAGTTGCCCGTCTCGGACCGGGCCGGGGCGTAGCCGACGGCGTTCAGGTAGCGGAGCGCGTCGAGCAGTCCGGCGAGCACCTCGGCGTCGCCCGTGAGGGAGGTGCCGGGCGTGGCCCAGGCCGTGGCGACGGTCCGCAGCCGCTGATAGCTCTGGCCGAACATGCCGGGGTCGGAGGCCGGCGAGAGGTCGGCCCACAGCGCCGTGCGTCCCGCCGACGCGTCGAGCCGGCCCCACCAGTCGGCGGCCTGGGTGTCGAGGGCGTCGAGCGCGCCTGCGAAGTCGGGGTCGGCCGGGTCGAAGGCGCCGCCGGTGAGCTGCTGTTCGGCGCGCGCCAGCAGCGTCTCGTACGGATCGTCGGCCGCGGCCGTGCTCGTTGTGGTGCTCGTCGCGGCGGCCGTGGCAGCGGCGGCGCCCGGTGCGAGCGGAAGGGCGAGGGGGACGGTCAGCGCGGTGGCGGCGGCCCCGGCGAGCGTCAGGGTCCTGCGTCTGCTCAGGTCCATGATCGGTGGTCTCCCTCCGGGTCAGTCGGCGAGCGTGGCCGGGTCGACGGACGGCTGCGGCAGGTTCAGGGCGGCCAGTTCGGCGCGGCCTTGCGCGTCGATGGGGAAGGCCCACGTGGTGAGGAAGAACTCCGTCAGGTCGCGGCCCGCGGTGCGGCTCGCGTAGGTGGCGAGGGCCCGGTAGCGCTTCGCGGTCTCCGTGTAGTCGGACTGCGGGTTCTCCTCGCGTACCAGCTTGTGCAGCCGGGGCCAGAAGTCGTCGCCGAACGCGAGCTCCAGCTGCCGCAGCGGGACGAGTTTCTCGTACGCGGAGAAGGACTTCTCGTAGGCGAGTCCGGCCGTGCCGAACTTGGCGCGGGCCGACTGGAAGTAGGTCAGGCCGGTCTTCGGGTCGACGGTCAGCAGGTTCGACGGCTGGCCGAGGGCGCGCTGCACGGCCAGCGAGTAGATGTTCACGGTGACCTCGGTCAGACCGCCCGGCTTGTAGGCCATCTGCTGATGGAGGTGGCCGAGTTCGTGGTAGAGCCCCCAGCCGCGGGTGGTGAGGCCCTGCACCGTGGTGGCGCGGTCCAGATAGGCGCGCGGGAAGCCGTTGTAGCCGTGCGTGGCGTAGGCGCCGACGCCGGACGGCACCACCGACACCTCGGTGAAGTGATAGCCGCCCGCCTTGGGCCGGTGCACAGGACGGGACGAGTCGAGGCCGCTGATGTCCGACTCCGCGTCGATGATCCGCTCCAGCAGCCGGAGCAGCGCCGCGTGGTCCTCGTCCCGGTACAGCAGTGCGCCGTCGCGGGTGAGGGTCACGATGGAGCGCGGACCGTGCAGCTCGACGACCGGGACATCGGTGTAGGTGTCCAACTGCCTCTGGTAGTCGGCCTCTTCGGTGCGGCCGAGCGTGAAGACGGGCATCGGCACGGAGCCGCCCTTGAGCTTCACCGCGGCCCGCTCGCCCGCTCCTTCGAGGGAGAAGTACACGGGGCCGCCGTGCGGGTCGGTCACCGTGTTGGCGCCCGGCTTGAGGGGGTAACTGCGCGGCTCGGTGACCGTGCCGTAGTAGTCCCACCGGCCGATCCACAGGGTGGGCAGCACGTCGTCGTACGGCAGGACGTCGAGGCGGAGAGGGGTGCCCGCCGCCACGTGGTGGCCCGTCGGCTGGAACTCGGAGCCGCGCAGCGCCTGTCCGAGCCGGAGACGCTCGGACTCGCCGGACGGGCGGGCCGTCAGCTGGACGGTCCCGGTGGCCCGGGCGTCGGCGCTCCGGACGTCGGCGTCGGCGGCGCGGGCCGCGGGGGCGCCGAGGGCGGCGACGGCGCCGGCTCCCGCGAGCCCTGCGAGCAGCGAACGACGGCCGGGGCCGGGGGAGTTGGTGGTACCGGGGCGAGGCGTGTGAGCAGGGCGCATCCAGGACTCCCAGGGGACGAAGAACGTCGGAGTGAGGGGCGGGGTGAGCGTGAGGCTGCGCGCCAGCATGTAAGCGTTTGCTATCCGCCCGCAAGGGGGTCCGGCGAGTTTCTGTCCGTTACTACTCGGACAAGCCTCGAAACGAGCAGAATCGAGCACGCAGGGCCTGGGTGCGGCTGCTCAGGACCGGTCCTGGAGCCCCCGCCCGCCGCGCGGCGGCGCCACCGAGTCGCGGACGACGATGTGCGTGCCGAGCCGCAGCGTGCCCGTCGTCGGGGCCCGCCAGTCGTCCTCGTCGCCGCCGTTGAGCGCCACCCGCACCGCCTGTCGGCCCATCTCCTCCAGCGGGATGCGGACGGTCGTCAGGCGCGGCCGCAGCTCCTGCGCCACCGGGATGTCGTCGTAGCCGACCAGCGACATGTCCTGCGGGACGCGCACACCCGCCTCCTCCAGCGCCTGCGCCGCGCCCGCCGCCACGATGTCGTTGGCCGCGAAGACGGCGGTGAACTCCGGCCCGTCCCGCAGCAGTTCGGCCATCCGCCGATAGCCGAAGGCCCGGCCGAACGCGCCGGGCTGCTCCAGCGCGGGATCGCGCTCGATGCCCCGCAGCTCCAGGGCCCGCCGGTGCCCGGCCAGCCGGTCCCGCGCCGTCGACAGCGCGGGCGGCCCGCCCAGGTACAGGATCCGCCGGTGGCCCTGCGTGATCAGGTGGTCGGTGATCGCGAAGGCGCCGCCCTCGTTGTCGTACTCGACGCCGACCGTGGGCACGCCGTCGCCGAGCGAGGGGCGCCCGCACAGCACCAGCTTGGAGCCGCCCGCGGCCAACTCATGGGCACGCCGCGCCAGTTCGGCCTTGTAGGCACGGTCCTCGACGCTGCCGCCGACGAGCACCACGGCGTCCGCGCGCCGCTCGTGCATCAGCTCGATGAAGGCCAGCTCGCGCTGCGGGTCGCCCTGGGTGCAGCAGACCAGGCAGAGCCGGTCGCCGTCGGTCGCCTCGCGCTCGACGCCGCGCGCGATGTACGCGTAGAACGGGTCGATCAGCTCGCTGACGATGATGCCGACGGTGCGGCCGGAGACGCCGGCGAGGGCGCGGGCGTGGGCGTTGACCACGTACCCGAGGGCGCGCATCGCCTCCTCGACGCGTTCGCGCGTGGCGGCGGCGACCGGGTAGTTGCGGTTCATCACGCGGGACACGGTCGCCGTGGAGACTCCGGCGCGCCGGGCCACGTCCACGACGGTCGCGCGGCGCTGTCCGCCGCCCGGCGCGTTCGTGCCGGGTCCCGTGGAACTCTGCCGGGACATCCGGTCCACCCCCTGATCGTCGTCCTGATGGTCGTGTCGTGCGGCCGGTGGTCGTCCGCCGTGCCCAGAGCCTATGGCGTGCGGCGCGGGCCCGGTCACGCGATCCGCTCCAGGTCCGCCAGGAGCACCGGGTGGTTGAGCGGCACCCCGCGCGCGTACCGGGCCAGCTCGTCGACGGCGAGGGCGCCGAGCCGGCCCACCTCGTTGCCCTGGGCGCCCGCCATGTGCGGCGTGATGAACACGTTGGGCAGGTCCCACAGCGGGTGCCCGGCGGGCAGCGGCTCCGGGTCGGTCACGTCGAGCACGGCGTCGAGCCGCCCGCTGACCAGGTGCTCCGTGAGCGCGGCCGTGTCGACGAGCGGGCCGCGCGCGGTGTTCACCAGGAGCGCGCCCGGCCGCATCAGACCGAGGCGCCGCGCGTCCAGCTGGTGCCGGGTCTCGGCGGTGTCGGGGGCGTGCAGGGTCACCACGTCGCTGGTGGCGACCAGGGTGTCGAGGTCGGTGCGGACGACGCCGAGCAGTTCCCCCTCGGCGTCGCCGACGTAGGGGTCGTAGAGCAGCACCTCGGCGTCGATCGAGCGCAGCAGCTGGATCACGCGCCGCCCGGTCCGGGAGGCGCCGACGACGCCGACGGTGAGGCCGCGGGTGCCGAGCCAGTGCTGGCGGTCCAGGTCGGCGTCGGTGCGGTGGGTGCGGCGGGTGCGGAAGAGGTGGGCGAGCGGGAAGGCCCGCTTGGCGCCCAGGATGATCGCGGCGAGGGTGAACTCGGCGACCGGGACCGCGTTGGCCGCCGCGGCCGAGGAGACGCTGATGCCGCGCGCGTACGCCTCCCTGCTCAGGAACGTCTTCACGGTGCCGGCCGCATGGATCACCGCGCGCAGCCGCGGCGCCCGGTCGAGGACCGCGGTGTCCAGGGGCGGGCACCCCCAGCCGGTGAGCAGCACCTCGGCCTCGGCGAGTGCGGCGCGCGCCGCGGGGGAGCCGAACTCCCGCACCACGCCGGGCGGCCGGATGTCCGCGGTCTCCTCCAGGCGGGCCCGTACCGCCGGCGGGAAGACGTCGTCGACGACCGCGGAGTCCATCGCGAGAACCGTACGGGGCCGCCGCGGGGGCGGTGTGGCGTCGGCGGCCATGGCCTCGACCGGCGCCTCGTCAGTGGTACGCACCCTGCCTCCGGACAGTAAACGTGTTCTATGGCGTTACCGAAAACTAGGGAGCCCGATGCATGACCGTCAAGGTCACCCAGTCCATCGAGTGGGAGAACTGTCGGGAATCGCCGTGAATGACCCGCTGAATGTGCCCACGTGAGAGCGGTAGTTAACGCAGGTGTTGCCCCGATCTATTGACGACAGGGTTAAACGCTTACTAACTTGCCGCCGCAGCAGCGCAGTTATTGCGTCACCCGGCCGAACAGGACCGCTCCATGACTGCTCCCGCTCCACCCCTCGTCACCCGCAAGACCCTCCGGCAGCGCCTCCAACGCGACAAGGTGATGCTGCTGCTCTGCCTGCCAGGCTTCCTGTACTTCGTGGTCTTCCACTACGTACCGCTGCTCGGCTACATGGTCGCCTTCCAGGACTACCAGCCCTACCTGGGCTATCTGCACAGTGCCTGGAACGGCTTCACCAACTTCAGCAACGCCTTCGCCGACCCCGACTTCTGGTCGGCGACCGGCAACACGCTCACCATCGCCCTCGTCCAGCTGGTGCTGTTCTTCCCGGTCCCGATCGGGCTCGCGCTGCTGCTCAACAGCATCGTCAGCGACAAGGTGCGCCGCTTCGTGCAGAGCGTCGTCTATCTCCCGCACTTCATCGGCTGGGTCATCATCGTCTCGATCTTCCAGCAGATCCTGGGCGGCGCCGGCGTCGTCCCCGACCTGCTCGAATCGCTCGGCCTGCCGCGCTACGACATGATGACCGACCCCGACGCGTTCCCACTGCTGCTCGCGCTGCAGGTGATGTGGAAGGACGCCGGCTGGGGCACCATCATCGTCCTCGCCGCGCTGCTCTCCATCGACCGCGGCCTGTACGAGGCGGCGGCCATGGACGGCGCGGCCCGCTGGCGCCGCTTCTGGCACGTCACCCTGCCCGGCCTGTCACCGGTCCTGGTGCTGCTGCTCATCCTGAACCTCGGCAACATCCTCACCGTCGGCTTCGAGCAGATCCTGCTCCAGCGCGACGCGGTCGGCCCCGGCAGCGGCGAGGTCCTGGACACCTACGTCTACTTCCACGGCATCCGGGACAACCAGTGGGGCACCGCGGCCGCCGTCGGCCTGGTCAAGGCCGTCATCGGCACCGTCCTCGTCATCGGCGCCAACAAGTTCGCCCACCGGCTCGGTCATGAAGGGGTGTACCGCGGTGCTGACCGTTGAGACGACCGCTGTGAAGACGCGCCGCCGCACACCCGCGGCCCCCGCGGCCGGGGAACTGCGCCCGTCCGGCGCCCGGCCCCCGTGGATGGAGAAACCCACCCGGCTCGGCCTCTTCCTGAAGGGCCTCGCCCTCGTCCTGGTCGTCGGCCTGGTCGCGTACCCGCTGCTCGGCGTGATCGGCACGAGCTTCGCGTCGCAGAGCGACATCATCAGGTCCAACGGCCTCGTCCTGTGGCCCGACCACCCGAACCTCGACGCCTACCGCACCGCGTTCACCGGCGGCCGCGTCACCCGCGCCCTGTTCGTGAGCGTCGGCGTCACCGTCGCCGGCACCGCGTGCAGCCTGCTCGCCACCATCGGCATGGCGTACGGGCTGTCCCGGCGCGGCGTCGTCGGCGGCCGCTTCATCCTCATGACGGCCCTGTTCACGATGCTGTTCAACGCGGGCGTCATCCCCAACTTCCTGCTGGTGAAGGAGCTCGGGCTCTACAACACCTTCGCCGCGCTCGTCCTGCCCACCATGGTCAGCGCCTTCAACCTCGTCGTCATGCGGGCCTTCTTCATGAACCTGCCCGAGGAGCTGTACGACGCCGCGAAGGTGGACGGCGCGGGCGACTTCCGCACCCTGATCCAGGTGGTGCTGCCGCTGTCGAAGGCGGTCGTCGCCGTCGTCGGACTCTTCTACGCCGTCGCGTACTGGAACGCCTACTTCAACGCGCTGCTGTACCTCGGCGACAACGACAAGTGGCCGCTGCCGATGGTGCTGCGCACGTTCATCCTCCAGGGGCAGGCCCTCGACTCCGGCGCCGCCGGGGAGGCGGTCGCTCCGCAGCAGGCCGTGCAGATGGCGGTCCTGGTGATCGCGGTGGTCCCGATCCTGCTCGTCTACCCCTTCCTCCAGCGGTACTTCACCAAGGGCGTGCTCACCGGCGCCGTCAAGGGCTGATCCCACCCCACCCCCCAACTTCCTGTCTGTTCCACCGTGTTGAGGAGCTCCGCTATGTCCGGCACCACGTACATCAACCGCCGCACCCTGCTCCGCCGGGGTGCGGGCGCCGGCCTCGGCGTCGTCGCGGCACCCCTGCTCGCGTCGTGCGGCGACGGGGGCACCGCCGCGAAGGCCGAGGCGAAGAGCGCCAAGCTGCTGCCGACCACGACCGTGCGCAACATCGGCATCAAGGCCGATCTGCCCGGTACGGCGGCCGGTGTCCCCAGCGCGTTCCTGAAGTACCCGGCGAACCCGGTCCGCGCCACCAAGGGCACCCCGCTCAAGGGCGCGAAGAAGATCACCGCCGTCACCGAGACCTTCGCGCCGCTGCCGCCCGAGCGCGGCAGGAACGCGGCGTTGCGGGAGATCGAGAAGCTGCTCGGCACCCAGGTCGACTTCACGGCGGTGCCCGCCGACGACTACCCGGCGAAGTTCTCCACGATGGTCGCGGGCGACCAGCTGCCCGACGTCTTCATGTACCCGGAGACCGGTGGCGTCGACAACAAGGCGGGCTTCCTGCAGGCCACCTGCGTGGACCTCGGCCCGTACCTGTCCGGAAGCAAGGTCAAGGACTACCCGAACCTGGCGGCCATCCCGCAGTACGCCTGGCAGGGCGCCATCTACGGCGGGAAGCTGTACGGGATTCCGCTGGCCCGCAACGGCAGCGCGGGGGCCGGCTTCTACCGGGCCGACCTCTTCGAGCAGGCGGGCGTGTCCAGCCTCGACCAGATCGACAGCACCGACCGCCTCGTCGAGCTCGCGAAGGAACTGACGAACCCGAAGAAGAAGCAGTACTTCTTCATCAGCGGGGCCACCACGCTCCTCGCCCAGTCGGCGGGCGCACAGTCCTCCTGGAAGCACGACGCCAGGACCGGCACGTGGACCTACCAGCTGGAGGACGACAAGTACCGGCACGCGGTCGAGATCGCGGCGAAGCTCTACGAGGCGGGCTGCTACTACCCGGGCACGGTCCAGATGTCCGGCGCCCAGAAGGCCCAGTACACCGACCTGTTCAAGAACGGCAAGGGCGCCTACGTCTACGACGGCATGCCCGCCTACCTGGCCCCCGCCACCGGATACGTCGACGCGATGGCCGCCATCGACAAGTCCTTCGACGTGCGCCCCATGGTGCCGGTCGGCAAGGACGCGGTCGCCTGGACCAACAACACGGCGCTCTCCAACTGCTTCGTCAAGAAGGCGAGCGACGACCGGGTGAAGGAGATCCTGCGGCTCGCAGACTTCGCCGCGTCGCCCTTCGGATCGGTGGAGTACACCCTCATCAAGTACGGCGTCGAGGGTGTCGACCACGAGCGCGACAAGGACGGCACGCCCGTCCTCACCAAGCAGGGCACGCAGGACACCACGGTGCCGTGGTCGTTCCTGGGTTCAGCGACCCCGGCCTTCTTCAGCGCCACCAGCGCTGACGCGACGCGCTACGTGCACGAGGCCTACACCACGCTCATCCCCCTGCTGATCGACGAGCCCACGCTGACGTACTCCTCACCGACCTGGGACTCCAAGGGGGCCGGCAGCCTCAACACCATCCACAGCGACGGAATCAAGGACATCGTCACCGGCCGCAAGCCGATGTCCTCCTACGACGCCCTGGTCAAGAAGTGGCGCAACGCCGGCGGCGACAAGTGCCGGTCCGAGTTCGAGCAGGCCTCCCAGCAGCAGGCCGCCGAGAAGGGGAAGAAGTGACCACCAGCAGACGCACGATCCTGCGGGGCGCGGGAGTCGCCGCGCTCACCGTCCCGACGCTCGCCATCCCGGCGTACGCCCACGGCTTCGACCCGGAACCCGGCTCCGACGGCGTCGGCGACCCGCTCTTCCCGACCCTCGGCAACGGCGGCTACCAGGTCGTCCACTACGACCTCACCTTCGACTTCACGCCCGTCACCTACGACTTCACGGCCCGGGTCGTCCTCTCCGCCAAGGCCACCCAGGACCTGTCGTCGTTCAACCTGGACACCGACGGCCATACCATCGACACCGTCACCGTGAACGGCCGCGCCGCGGCCTTCGCGCTGTCCGTCGGCAAGTCGGGCCAGGAACTGACCGTCACCCCGGCGACGCCCCTGCACAAGGGCGCCCCGTTCCAGGTCGCCGTCGCCTACCGCGGCAACGGCAAGGCGCCCCGCGTCGGCCTGACCGGCTGGAAGTTCGGCAGCGACGGCGGTTTCGCGTCGGCCGTGCAGTCCTCGCGCGCCGACACCTTCCTGCCCTGCAACGACACCCCGTCCGACAAGGCCACCTGGACCTTCCACATCTCCGCGCCCGAGGGCTACGTCGCCGCCGCCAACGGCGAGTTGACCGGCAAGGACAAGCGCGCCGACGGCTCGGCCGTCTGGCACTTCGCGCTGCGCGAGCGGATGCCCACCGAACTGCTCGGCATCGCCGTCGTCAAGGGCACCTACCTGTACGGCACTTCGCACAAGGGCCTGCCGCTGCGGCACGTCGTCCCGCAGGGCCAGGAGGACACGTACGGGCCGATCGTCGCCCGCACCCCGGACCATCTCGCCTGGCTGGAGGCGAAGTTCGGCGCGTACCCGTTCTCCGTGTACGGCCTGCACATCTACGACGGGTACACCGACGCCCTGGAGAACTCGACACTCACCCTGATGGGCACCAACTGGTTCAAGCCCAACGCCGACGGCAACCCCACGTACGAGAACACGATGGTGCACGAGCTCACCCACCAGTGGTTCGGCGACTCCGTCACCCCGCACGACTGGCAGCAGGCGTGGCTGAACGAGGGGCCCGCCGTGTACTACGCCGCCCTCTACAGCGAGGAACGCGGCTGGTCGAAGATGGTCGACAAGATGCGGACGGCGTACGGGAAGCTGGACGCGGTCCGCGCCGCCGACGGACCGCCAGGACTCCCCAAGGCGCTCGGCGGCACCAACATCTACGACGGTGGCGCGCTCGTCCTGTACGCGCTGCGACTCCAGGTCGGGCAGCAGAAGTTCGACCATCTCATGCGGCAGTGGACCCGCCGGTTCAAGGACCGCACCGTCACCAGCGAGGACTTCATCCGGCACGCCGTGGACATGACGGGCGACCGGTCGGTCGACGCGTTCCTGCGGGACTGGCTCTTCGGGGCCACGAACCCCCCGATGCCCGGACACCCCGACTGGACGGTGGCGTGATGAAGAAGCCCCTGCGCGTCGTCACGACCGGCATCGCGGCCGTGGCCGCCGCCGCGGCGGTCGCCCTCGCCCCGCTGCCCGCCGCCCAGGCGGCGCCCGCCCCCAAGGTGCTGCGCGCGGCACCCCACGGCTCGGGAACCGACTGCACCGTGGGGCACCCGTGCTCCGTGGAGGGCGCCCGCGACGCCTCCCGCCGGGTCGCCGGTGACCGGGCCGTCCGCGTCGAACTCGCCGACGGCACCTATGAGTTGACCCGACCGCTGAAGCTCGGGCCGGACGACTCCGGCGTCACCTGGGCCGCCGCGCCCGGCGCCGAACCCGTCCTGTCAGGCGGCCGCGCCGTCACCGGCTGGACCGCGAACACCGACGGCACCTGGACGGCGAAGGCACCCGAGGGCGTCACCCCGCGCCAGCTGTTCGTCGACGGCAGGCGCGCGGTCCGGGCCCGCGGCGCGTCCTGCGCCGCCGCCGTCTGCGACGCCACCAAGACCGGCATGACCGGCGCCGAGAAGACCGGCATCGCCCGGTGGGCCCGGCCCACCGACGCCGAAGCCGTCATCAGCGTCCGCTGGCGCAACTACCACTGCCGGATCGCCTCCGTCACCGGCGACGTCATGACGTTCGCCCAGCCCTGCTGGACCAACTCCGCGTCCGGCACGGACCGCACCGGGCCCGCCTGGGACTCGACCACCGTCGACTCGGCCCGCTACGCCAAGGTCGCCTTCTTCGAGAACGCGCCCGAACTGCTCGATCAGCCGGGCGAGTTCGTCTGGAACTCCACCGCGCGCACCGTCACCTACCTGCCGCGCAAGGGCGAGGACCCGCGCCGCTTCCGCGCCGTCACGCCCGTCACCGAGAACCTCCTCGTCGTCGACGGCGCCCACGACGTCCGCGTCACCGGCCTCCGCTTCGCCTATGCCGCCTACCGCCAGCCGTCCACCGACGAGGGCTACGCCGGCATGCAGGCCGGTCTCACCCTGACCGGAGCCACCGGTCCGGTGGACCACGCGGGCCGCTACTACACCAAGCCCGCCGCCGCCCTCACCGTCCGCGGCGGCCGCCACGTGGTCGTCGACCACGTCGCGTTCACCCACCTCGGCGGCGCGGGCGCCGTGTTCGAGCAGGGCACCCAGGACTCCACCCTGACCCGTTCCCGGTTCACCGACCTGTCGTCCGGCGCCGCGTACATCGGCGACACCGAACCCCAGCCGGCCGCCGACCTCGTGGGAGCCCGCAACACGGTGTCGTACAACACCGTCCGCGCCACCGGAGTGGAGTACACGGACGCCGTCGGCATCTGGGCCGGCTACGAGGCCGGGACCGTCATCGACCACAACACGCTCCAGGACCTGCCCTACTCCGCGATCTCCGTCGGCTGGGGCTGGAACCAGCCCGAGGCCCAGAAGTCCGTGCTGCGCGACAATCGCATCACGAACAACCGGATCACCGACGTCATGCGCGTCGAGCACGAGCAGCACGACGGCGGCGCCATCTACACCCAGGGCGCCCAGCCCGGCACCGTCGTCTCCGGCAACTACATCAACCGCAGCGCGTACGGCAACACCGAGCGCGACGGCAACGGCATCTACCTCGACGAACAGTCCAGCCACATCGCCGTCACCGGGAACGTGATCACCCGCATCGGCTACAAGTGGGTCTCCAACTGGGCGGACTACGGCATCGACAACCACGCCACCGGCAACTGGGTCGACACCGACGCCCCCGCCCTCGCGGGCACCGGCTCCACCATGAGCGACAACCACACCGGGCTCGACCGGCTGCCCGCCGAGGCGATCGCGGTCGCCGAGCGGGCCGGCGCGCAGGGCCGCGGCCGGGTCGAACAGCTCCGCCCCGACCTGGCCCGCACCGGCACCGCCGCCCAGTCGTCGACCGACGGCGCCGCGACCGCGGCCCGCGTCGTCGACGGCGACACCTCCACCGACAGCCGCACCCTCGCCGAGGCCGGCGCCTGGTGGCAGGTCGACCTCGGCTCCGCGCGGCACGTCGGCCAGGTCGAGATCTGGAACGACGCCAGTATGACGACCGGCGCCTTCGACGTGCAGTTCGCCGAGGACGCCGCCTTCACCGACGCCACCACCGTCCACGTCGACGGCAAGGCGCTGCGCCCCACCGTCCTCGACACCGACACGCAGGCCCGCTACGTGCGCGTCCGGCTGACCGGCACCGGGCGCGTCGGACTCTCGCAGGTCCTCGTGCACCCGTAGCCGGATCACCGGACAACGGCGCCGCGGGCCGGTCGGCGGGCCCGCGGCGTCCCCGTGCTTCCATGCATGCGTGCGCCGCACCAACACCACGTACAGGAAAGGCGGTTACGCCATGACCGACGCCCCGTCCGGCCCCACCGGTTCCCCGGATTCCTCCGGTCCCTCGGGTGGGCCCGACCTCCGTCTCGGCGTCCTCGGCTACGGACTGCGCGGTTCGATCGCCCGCACCGCCCACCGGCCGGGCGCCGGATCCCGGGTCACCGCCCTCGCCGACCACGACGCGGCGGCCCGCACGGAGGCGGCCCTGGCGTTCCCCGGCGCGCTGATATCCAGTGACCACAAGAAGGTCGTCGGCGACCCGGACGTCGACGCGATCGTCGTCCTCACTCCCGACCACACGCACGCCGACGTCGCCTGCGAGGCGCTCAAGGCGGGCAAGCCGGTCTTCGTCGAGAAGCCCCTCGACGTGTCGATCGACCGCTGCGACGCCCTCCTGCGCACCGCCTACGAGACCGGCACCCGGCTGTACGTCGGCCACAACATGCGGCACATGCCGGTCGTCCGGCTGATGCGCGACATCATCGCGCGCGGCGAGATCGGCGAGGTCAAGACGGTCTGGGTCCGGCACTTCGTGGGCTACGGCGGCGACTGGTACTTCAAGGACTGGCACGCCGAACGGCAGTACACCACCGGCCTGTTGCTGCAGAAGGCCGCCCACGACATCGACGTCCTGCACTGGCTGGCGAACGGGTACACCCGGCAGGTGCAGGCGCTCGGCGACCTGATGGTCTACGGCGACAACCCGCACCGCCGCGCTCCCGGCGAACCCAAGACCGACGACTGGTACACCCGGGACGGCCACTGGCCGCCGCACACCCAGCGCGGACTGAACCCCGTCATCGACGTCGAGGACGTCTCGATGGTCAACATGCGGCTGGACAACGGGGTGCTGGCCGCCTACCAGCAGTGCCACTTCACCCCCGACTACTGGCGCAACTACACCGTCATCGGCGACGCGGGCCGCCTGGAGAACTTCGGCGACGGCCCCGGCGGAGTGGTCAAGGTGTGGAACTCCCGGCGGTCCACCTACCGGGGCGAGGCCGACGCCGAGTACCCGGTGCCGGACGTCGAGGACAACGCCGGGCACGGCGGGGCCGACCCGCTCCTGGTCGACGAGTTCGTCCGGTTCGCCCGCGCGGGCGGCACCACCGACACCTCGCCGGTCGCCGCGCGGATGGCCGTCGCGGCGGGCGTGCGCGCCACCGAGTCCCTGCGGGACGGCGGCACGCCGCGCGAGGTCCCCGACCTCGATCCGGAGCTGATCGCCTACTTCGAGCGCGGGCAGACCCGCCTGGCATAGGCGTGCAGAAAAGCTGCGGCGGCGCTTAAGAAATCCTCGATGGACCAGGGGCGCCGTCGTACGGAAGAGTCCGGGGTGGCGGCCTCCTGACCGCCGCCCCACCCACTCTTCCCCGTATGCGGGCCGCTGCGTGCTGCCCGCGTGCGCGACGACAGGAGCCGATCCGTTGAAGGCGCTGGTCAAGGAGAAGGCCGAACCGGGACTGTGGCTGACGGACGTCCCCGAGCCGGCCGTCGGCCCCGGTGACGTCCTGATCAAGGTGCTGCGGACCGGTATCTGCGGCACCGACCTGCACATCCGCAGCTGGGACGGCTGGGCCCAGTCCACGATCTCCGCGCCGCTCGTCGTCGGCCACGAGTTCGTCGGCGAGGTCGTCGCCACCGGCCGCGACGTGCAGGACATCGCGGTGGGCGACACCGTCAGCGGCGAGGGCCACCTGGTCTGCGGCAAGTGCCGCAACTGTCTCGCCGGACGCCGTCACCTGTGCCGGGCCACGGTCGGCCTCGGCGTCGGCCGCGACGGCGCGTTCGCCGAGTACGTGGCGCTGCCCGCGTCCAACGTGTGGGTGCACCGGGTCCCCGTCGACCTCGACGTCGCCGCGATCTTCGACCCGTTCGGCAACGCCGTGCACACCGCCCTGTCGTTCCCGCTCGTCGGCGAGGACGTGCTGATCACGGGGGCCGGGCCGATCGGCCTGATGGCCGCCGCCGTCGCCCGGCACGCCGGCGCCCGCAACGTCGTGGTCACCGACGTCAGCGAGGAGCGCCTGGAGCTCGCCCGCAAGATCGGCGTGAGCCTCGCCCTGAACGTGGCGGAGTCCACCATCGCCGACGGCCAGCGCGAGCTCGGCCTGCGCGAGGGCTTCGACATCGGCCTGGAGATGTCCGGCAACCCCGTCGCGATGCGCGACATGCTCGCCAACATGACCCACGGCGGCAAGATCGCCATGCTCGGCCTGCCGGCGCAGGAGTTCGCCGTCGACTGGGCCCGCATCGTCACCTCGATGATCACCATCAAGGGCATCTACGGCCGCGAGATGTTCGAGACCTGGTACGCGATGTCCGTCCTCCTGGAGGGCGGCCTCGACCTCGCCCCGGTGATCACCGGCCGCTACTCCCACACGGACTTCGAGGCGGCCTTCGACGACGCGGCGAGCGGCCGCGGCGGCAAGGTCATCCTGGACTGGACCTCCTGAACTCCCCCCGCGCACACAGGATTTGAGGACTCACGGCATGTTCGACAACGTACGCGAAGACCTTCAGGCCACCCTCGACGAGATCGTCGCCGCGGGCCTGCACAAGCCCGAGCGGGTCATCGGAACCCCGCAGTCCGCCACCGTCGGCGTGACCGCGGGCGGCCGCCCCGGCGAGGTGCTGAACTTCTGCGCCAACAACTACCTCGGCCTCGCCGATCACCCCGAGGTGATCGCCGCGGGCCACGCCGCCCTGGACCGCTGGGGCTACGGCATGGCCTCCGTCCGCTTCATCTGCGGCACGCAGGAGGTCCACAAGGAGCTGGAGGCGCGACTGTCCGCCTTCCTCGGCCAGGAGGACACGATCCTCTACTCCTCCTGCTTCGACGCCAACGGCGGCGTCTTCGAGACCCTCCTCGGCGCCGAGGACGCGGTGATCTCCGACGCCCTGAACCACGCCTCGATCATCGACGGCATCCGGCTCAGCAAGGCCCAGCGCTTCCGCTACGCGAACCGTGACATGGCCGACCTGGAGACCCAGCTCAAGGCCGCGGCCGAAGCGGGCGCCCGGCGCAGGCTGATCGTCACCGACGGCGTCTTCTCCATGGATGGCTACGTCGCCCCGCTCGCCGACATCTGCGACCTCGCCGAGCGCTACGACGCCATGGTCATGGTCGACGACTCGCACGCGGTCGGCTTCGTCGGCCCCGGCGGCCGCGGCACGCCCGAGCTGCACGGCGTCATGGACCGCGTCGACATCATCACCGGCACCCTCGGCAAGGCCCTCGGCGGCGCCTCCGGCGGCTACGTCGCCGCCCGCGCGGAGATCGTCGCCCTGCTGCGCCAGCGCTCCCGCCCCTACCTCTTCTCCAACAGCCTCGCCCCGGTCATCGCGGCGGCCTCCCTGAAGGTCCTCGACCTGCTGGAGTCGGCCGGTGACCTGCGCGAACAGCTCGCGGCGAACACCAAGCTGTTCCGCACCCGGATGACGGACGAGGGCTTCGACGTCCTGCCCGGCGACCACGCCATCGCGCCCGTCATGATCGGCGACGCGGCCGTCGCGGGCCGGATGGCCGAGCTGCTCCTGGAGCGCGGCGTGTACGTGATCGGCTTCTCGTACCCGGTCGTGCCGCAGGGCCAGGCCCGGATCCGCGTCCAGCTGTCCGCCGCGCACTCCACGGAGGACGTGAACCGCGCCGTGGACGCCTTCGTCGAGGCCCGCGCGCAGCTCGGCTGACCGGTTTGGGACAATCGGGGACATGATCGAAGCGCGGCGACTGCACATCCTCCGGGCGGTGGCCGACCACCGTACGGTCACGGCGGCTGCCGCCGCGCTGTATCTGACCCCCTCCGCCGTCTCCCAGCAGCTCACGGCGCTTGAGCAGGAGACCGGGCACAAGCTCGTCGAACGGGGCGCGCGCGGCGTGCGGCTCACGCCCGCCGGCGAGATCCTGCTCACGCACACGAACGCCGTCCTGGCCCAGCTGGAGAAGGCCGAGGCGGAGCTCGCCGCGTACAGCACGGGCGAGGCGGGCACCGTGACGCTCGCCTCGTTCGCCACCGGCATCGGCCTGGTCGTCGGCCCCGCCCTCGCCCGGCTCGCCGGGACCGCGCCCGGCATCCGGGTCCGGGTCAGGGACGCCGAGGGCGACGCCAGCCTGCCGATGCTGCTCGACCGGCAGATCGACGTGGCGGTCGCCGTCGAGTACCGGGGCGCGATCGGGGCCGACGACGACCGGATCACCCTGGTGCCGCTGTACGCGGAGCCGTTCGACGCGGTGCTGCCCGGCGCGCACCGGCTCGCGGACGCCGAGCGGGTGCCGCTCGCCGAGCTGGCGAAGGACACCTGGATCGGGCCCTACCCCGGCAACCCCTGCCACGACGTCGTCGTCCTGGCCTGCGAGCACGCCGGGTTCTCCCCGCAGTTCGAGCACTCCTCGGACGACTTCCGCGCGGTCGTCGCGCTCGCCTCGGCGGGCGCGGGCGTGGCCCTCGTGCCGCGTTCGGCGCTGCACGGCATGGACCTCACCGACGCGGTCGTCCGCCCCATCGACGGCGTGGCCCCCACCCGCAAGGTCTTCGCGGCGGTCCGCCACGGCGCGGAGTCCCACCCCCTGATCCGCCCGGTCCTCGCGGCACTGGGCGAGGCGGCCAGGGACTGAGCCGGCCCCCGGCGCCGCGCCCGGCCCCGGCGCTGCACCCGGCCCCGGTGCCGTGCCCGTACGTCGGCCCCGGCCCCTACGGCACCACCCGCGTGCTGCCCCGCACCACCACCTCCCCGGCGAACCGCTCCACCCGCACCCGCTCGCCCCGCGGCTCCCGCAGCGCCAGGTCCAGGGCGGCGCGGCCCATCTCCGGGAGGGGGAGCGCCACCGTCGTCAGGGCCGGGGTCAGTTCGCGCACGAGGGGCACGTCGTCGAAGCCCGCGAGGGACACGTCCTCCGGTACCCGCAGGCCCCGCTCCCGCAGCGCGGCGAGTGCGCCCACCGCCATCACGTCCGTCACCGCGAACACGCACGTCGGCAACGGGCCGCCGCCGTCGAGGAGTTCGGACGCCGCCGTGTGCCCGCCGTCCCGGGTGAACGCGCCGCGCACCACCCGCGAGGCGGGCAGCTCCACGCCCGCCTCGGCGAGCCCCGCGCGAAACCCCGCCACCCGGTCGGCCACGGTCGTCAGCGCCGAGGGGCCGGCCAGTACCGCGAACTCCCGGTGGCCGAGGCCGACCAGGGCCCGGGCGAGCGCCGCCGCGCCCGTCCGGTTGCCGGGCAGCACCGCGTCGACGCGCAGAGTGCGGTGCCGACTGACCACGGCCACCCGGCCGCCTTCGCGCAGATAGGGCGCGAGCTCCGTGTCCAGGGCCCGCTCCCACGCCCGGTCCTGGATGCCGGAGCCGATCAGCAGGATCGCCCGCGCCCGCTGCGCCCGCAGCATCGACAGATAGGCGATCTCCCGGCCCGGCTCGCGGAAGGTGCTGGAGAGCAGCACCAGCAGGTTCCGCTCGGCCGCCGCCGCCATCACCCCGCTGGCGATCGCCGCGAAGTACGGGTCCCCGACGTCGTGGCAGATGACCCCGACCGTGCTGCTCGCGGTCCCCGCGAGGGCCTGGGCATGGGCGTTCGGGATGTAGCCGAGCGCCTCGGCGGCGGCCCGCACCCGGGCCCGCAACTCCTCGCGGACCCGTGCCGTGCCGTTGAGCGCGCGGGACGCGGTGGCCGGGGAGACCCCGGCCAGGCGGGCCACCGCGTCGAGGGTCACCGGCTGCCGTTCCGGGGGGCGCCCGTCGCGCCGCCCGGCCTGATGCCCGTTCCTTGGTGCGTCCCGTTCGTCCACCGCGCCCCCTCGGTCCCGGTTCGATACCGGTCACAGGAAACTTCCGCACGATCTCTTGACCGTGCAGACATCGGGTCATTAGCGTGGCGGACACCGTATCAGAAAGCGCTTTCTGAAAGCGATTTCGCGGATCACGGTTCCGGCGCGCTCCACCGCACACTCATCGCTCCACCCGAAGTCGACCTGATATCAGGGGAGTTGCCAGTGAGCCAGAGTGCCCTCAAGTCATCACCGGTGCCGGTGAAGGGGGTTCAGGAACGGGAGCGTCCGTCGACGGGCCGGCGGATGGCCGAGGCGGCCGAGAAGAGCTGGCGGCCGCTCGCGCTGCTCCTCGTCTGTTTCGGCGCGTGGTGGGTGATCGCCGCCGCCGAACTCGTCGAGCCCTATCTCGTCCCCTCGCCGGGCCGCACCCTGGACGTCGTCCTCGACAAGCCGGACTACCTGTGGCACCACAGCTGGGTCACCACGTACGAGACGCTGATCGGTTTCGTCATCGCCGTGGGGGTCGGGATCCTGTCGGCCGTCGTCATGGTCTACTCGTCCACCGTCGAGAAGACCCTCTATCCGGTCCTGCTCTTCGCGCAGGTCGTCCCGAAGATCGCCATCGCCCCGCTGTTCGTGGTGTGGCTCGGCTTCGGGATCGCGCCGAAGATCCTCATCGCCGTCCTCATCGCGTTCTTCCCCGTCGTCATCTCCATGGTCACCGGCCTCAAGGCGGTCGACCCGGAGATGCTGGAGCTGTCCGCGACGATGGGCGCGAGCCCCTGGCAGACGTTCCGCAAGATCCGCTTCCCGGCGTCACTGCCGCACCTCTTCTCCGGTCTGAAGGTCGCCGTGACGCTCGCCGTCACGGGCGCCGTCGTCGGTGAATTCGTGGGCGCCAACGAGGGGTTGGGCTACGTCATCCTCCAGGCCAACGGAAATCTGGACACCCCGATGCTGTTCGCCGGGCTGCTCGTCATGTCGCTGATCGGCGTCGTCCTGTTCGTGGCGGTCGAGGTGGCCGAGAAGCTGCTGCTGCCCTGGCACGCGAGCCGCCGCGACGGCACCGCGGTGACGACGTACTGACCGCGCGGAGAGCACTGCTCCGCCCCGACGCATCCCGGACCCCCTTGCAGAAAGGCATCGCCATGTCCCCGCGCAGACTGCTGACCGCCACCGTGCCGTTCGCCCTGCTCGCGCTCGCCGCGACGGCCTGCGGCGGCGACTCCGACACGACGTCGACGTCCGACTCCGGCAAGAAGCTCGACAAGGTCACGCTGACCCTCAACTGGTACCCGTACGGCGAGCACGCCCCCTTCTACTACGGCCAGAAGCAGAAGATCTTCGAGAAGCACGGCATCGACCTGGAGATCAGGGCGGGCCAGGGCTCGCAGAAGACCGTCCAGGCCACCGGCGCGGGCCAGACCGACTTCGGCTGGGCCGACACCCCCGCCGTCCTCGCGGGCGTCGACCAGGGCGTGAACGTCAAGAGCCTCGGCGTCTTCCTCCAGACGACCCCCGCCTCCGTGCAGTCCTTCGCCGCCCAGGACATCAAGTCCCCGGCCGATCTGAAGGGCAAGACCATCGCGGGCACGGCCGGCGACGCCCTGTCCAAGACGTTCCCGATCTTCCTGAAGAAGAACGACCTGGCCGAGTCCGACGTCAAGATCCAGAACACCGACCCGGCGGGCAAGATCGCCGCGGTCATCTCCGGCAAGACCGACGCCCTGCTCGGCTACGCCAGCGACCAGGGCCCGACCATGGCGGACAAGGCGAAGAAGGACGTCTCGTACCTGCGCTTCTCCGAGAACGGCCTCAACTTCTACTCCAACGGCCTGATCGCCGGACAGAAGACCCTCACCGGCCGCGGCGACCTCGCGCAGCGCATGGTCAAGGCCGTCAGCGAGGCCTGGGCAGCGGCGGAGAAGAACCCCGAGCCCGCCGTCGCCGCGATGGACGGCGCGTCCGAGCAACTGCCGTCCGACGGCGTGCTGTCGGAGCAGTTCAAGACGACCCTGACGCTGCTGCACACCGACGCGACCCAGGGCAAGGCGCCCGGCGTGAACACCGAGGCCGACTGGCAGCAGACCATCGACGTCTTCGCGCAGGCGGGCATGGTCAAGAGCGGCAAGCCGGTGGCGGACTACTGGGACGCGAAGAACGGCCTGAAGGGATAAGGGGGACAAGGGAGATGAGGATGGCCAAGGACGCCCCGGCGGACGTGGGGCACGCGCCGGACGGGGCCGTTCCCGCCGTGCGCATCGACGACGTCGCCGTCCGGTTCCGCACGAAGAAGAAGGACGTCACCGCGCTGCACGACGTCCGGGTCGACGTCCGCGACGGCGAGTTCGTGGCGATCGTCGGCCCGTCGGGCTGCGGCAAGTCCACGCTCCTCAAGCTCGTCGCGGGCCTGCTCGCGCCGTCGTCGGGCGAGGTCCTGCTGCACGGCGAGCGGGTCGGCGGACCGCGTCACGACATCGGTTACGTGTTCCAGCGCGCGGCCCTCCTGGAGTGGCGCTCGGCCCGGCGCAACATCCTGCTCCAGGCGGAGATGCGGGGCATGCCGACGGCTCAAGCCCGTTCGCGCACCGACGAGTTGATGGAGATGGCCGGTCTCGCCGGATTCGAGGACGCCTATCCGCACGAGCTGTCCGGCGGGATGCAGCAGCGGGTCGCCCTGTGCCGGGCGCTGCTGCACGAGCCGCCGGTCCTCCTCATGGACGAGCCCTTCGGCGCGCTGGACGCGCTCACCCGCGAGCAGCTGAACATCGAGCTGAACCGGATCTGGCGGCGCACCTCCACCACCGTCCTGCTGGTCACCCACTCGATCGCCGAGGCGGTCTACCTCGCCGACCGCGTGCTGGTGATGAGCCCGCGCCCCGGCACGGTCACGGAGGTCATCGAGATCGGGCTGCCGCCGGAGCGGGACTACGCGCAGACGCTGGCGACCCCGCAGTTCCGCGCGGCGACCGGCCGGATCAGGGAGCTCCTCGGGGCGGTGGCCGCCCACGACTGACCCGCGGGGCGCGCGGGAAGATCTGCGGGAGGGAGGGGCCGCACTACCTGCTCGTTTCATATGTGGGATATCGTGCCGAATATGAGACGAGAGAGTGAAGCGGCCACGAGAACCGGAGCCAGAGCCGGCGGCGACGTCGAAGCGGACCCCGTCGACGCCCGGCTCGGCGCCCGGCTCGCCGAGCTGCGGGCCGAGCACGGCTGGTCCCTGGGCGAGCTGGCCGAGCGCAGCGGCGTCAGCCGGTCCACCCTGTCGCGGGCCGAGCGCGCCGAGATCAGCCCGACCGCCGCCCTCCTGAACCGGCTGTGCGTGGTCTACGGGCGCACCATGTCCCAGCTCCTGAGCGAGGTCGAATCGGCCCCCGCCCAGGTGGTCCCGGCCGCCGACCAGCCCGTGTGGCGCGACGACTCCAGCGGCTTCGTGCGCCGCTCCGTGTCGCCGCCGCTCGCCGGGCTGCGTGCCGAGGTGGTCGAGGGGCGCCTGGAGCCGTACGCCGACATCGCCTACGACCGGCCGCCCGTGCCCGGCCTGGAGCAGCACATCTGGGTCCTCGACGGTCTGCTCGACCTCACCGTGCAGGGCGTCGTGCACCGCCTCGCGGCCGGCGACTGCCTGCGCTTCCGACTCTGGGGCCCGACGCACTTCCACTGCCCGGGACCCGAACCCGTCCGGTACGCGCTGGTGGTGGTGCTGCCGTGACCGCACTCGTGCGACTGACGCCCGATCAATTCCCGGCCCACACCGATGGGTTGGGGGAGCTGCTCGCCCATGTGGTCGAGGGCGGCGGTTCGATCGGCTTCCTGAGCGGGCTGACCGCGGCCGACGCCGCCGCCTGGTGGCGGACGCGCACCCCGGCCGTCGAGAGCGGCGACCTCGTCGTCTGGGTGGCCCTCGACGAGGGGGGACGCTGCGTCGGCACGGTCTCGCTCGGCTTCAACCACTGGCCGAACGGCAGCCACCGCGCCGAGGTCCTCAAGCTGATGGTGCACGAGTCGGCGCGCGGCCAGGGCGTCGCACGCGCGCTCCTGGCGACCCTGGAGCGCGCCGCCGCCGAAGCGGGCATCTCCCTGCTCGTCCTCGACACGGAGACCGGCTGCCCCGCCGAGACCCTGTACCGCAAGACGGGCTGGGAGGAGGCCGGTGTCATCCCGGACTACGCGGGCGACCCGGCGGGCGTCCTGCGCCCCACGACGCTCTTCTACAAGCGTCCCGGGGCGCAGGCGCCCTCACCTCACTGACACCTGGTCAGTACCGCAGTGCGGCCAGGTAGTCGTAACTGTTCCTGGCCGTTGCGAACGGATCGGCCGGGGAGTCGTGCTCGACCAGCCACTGCCGGACGCCGCCCTCGCGCGCATGGTCGAACATCGCTGCGAAGTCGAGCGTCCCCGAGCCCACGTCGGCGAAGTCGCCGTTCGGCGCCATGTCCTTGACGTGCAGCGCGGGGAACCGGTGCGGATGCCGCACGAAGTACGTCGCCGGCCCCGCGGCGCCGCCCTTCGCCGCCCAGTACACGTCCAGCTCGAAGGCGACCAGATGCGGATCGGTCTCCGCGAGCAGGATGTCGTACAGGTTCTCGCCGTCCACCACCACGTGGTCCGAACCGTGGTTGTGGAACAGCACGGGACCGAGGCCGGCCGCCCGCGACGCCGCGCCGATCCGGTTGAACTCCCGTGCCGCTTCCCGGAATCCGGCCACCGAGTGCATCGAGCCCGGCAGGCTCGGCACCACCGGCCACTTCGCGCCGAGCGTGTGCAGATCCTCCAGGGCCTGGCCGAGGCCGCTGCCGGTGAGCGTCGGATAGGCGATGTGCTCCAGGACCGAGCGCAGGCCGACCGCGTCGAGCATGCCGCGGATCGCGGCCGCCGAGTACCCGTGCCGGCCGCTCACCCCGACCGTCGCGTAGCCGATCTCCGCCAGCTGTCCGACCGTGCCCGCGAAGTCCTGCGCCAGCACGTTCCGCATCGTGTAGAGGTGCATGCCGATGCCGCCGCGCGGGATCCGGCGCCGGTTCGCCGCACCCGCGGGCGCGGCCAGCGGAACGGCCGCCGCCGCGGCAAGTGCCGTACCGAGAAAGGCTCTTCGACTGGTGACGCCGCTCATGGTGTCGTCCTCCCTCACTCTTCTCACTTCACCGTGACGCGGACCGCGCCGGTCGTCGTGTCGCCCTTGTCGTCCGTGACGGTCAGATGCGCGGTGTACGCACCGGCACGCGCGTACGTGTGCTCGGCCGTCGCGCCCTCGGTGCCGCTCGGCTTTCCGTTGTCACCGAAGTCCCAGTGGTACGAGGCCGCGGTACGGCCCTCCGGGAGCTTGACCGTGCCCTTGAGCGCCACCGCGAGCGGCGCCGTGCCGTCCACCGGCGTCGCGCCCACCGCCACCTTCGCGCCGGACCGCTTCTCCACGCCCGGGCCGTTGAAGTGCAGCCAGTCGAGGGCGAGCAGATCGGGCCCCTCGGCCGTCCAGTCCGCGTTCCTGAAGACGGCGTACAGCTTGAACGTGCCCTTGTGGTCAGCGAGTTGGGTGGTCGGCGAGACCACGTTCCCGTAGCCGCCCGTGTTCGGCACGGACACCTTTCCGAGCAGCGGGCCCGTCGGGGAACCGGCCCGGAACTCCACGTCGCCGCCGATCCCGCCGGACGCCGCGCCCACGGTCACCGACTCCACGCCCTTCAGGTGCACGGGGTCGAACGACACCCAGTCGCCGTCCTCGATCTCACCGAGCCGCTTGCCGCCCGAGGAGTCGTCCCGGCTCACGGCCTCGGCACCGCCGTGCGCGCCCCCGGTCGCCGTGAAGTGCTCGGCCTCCCGGAACGACGTGCGCAGCGTCAGCGAGTCCGACCCGGTGAGCGCCGGCACGCCTGCCGCGCCGCCCTTGTCCTCGTACTGCGCGCTGATGCCGTAGTAGAGGTTCTGTCCCGGCCCGTGGCTGTCCCCGGCGTCCGTGACGATCTCGCCCGTGCAGCCGGTGTAGTTGTCGAGCGGGTGGAGGTGGGTGTCATGGCCGAGCTGCGACTGCACGACGACCCGGGAGCAGTCGATCCGCGGACCCGCCCCGTCCTCCGCGTCCTTCACCTTCACCGTGAACGGGATGGTGTCGCCGAAGCTGAACGTCCCGCCGCCGGGCGGCTGTTGGACCGTCACCACCGGCCGGGTGTTGCCCACCGTGACGTCCGTGACCGCGCGGCTGCTTAGCCCGCCGGGCCCGGTCACCGTGAGGCGTGCCGTGTACTGGCCGTTCTTCGTGTAGGTGTACGTGGGCTTCGGCTCCGTCGAGTCCGTGCTGCCGTCACCGTCGAAGTCCCACGCGTACGAGACGTCCTGAACACCCGTCACGCCGGATCCGGCGCTGTCGAAGGTGACCTTCAGCGGCGCCTGTCCGCTGTCCGGCGCCGCGGCGGCCCGGGCCTCGGGCAGCCGGCCGTCGGCGACGTAGTCGATGCGGTAGATCCCCGCCCCCTCGTTGCTGCCGCCGCGGCCGGTGCCGCTGCCCAGCCCGAAGTCGATGACGTACAGCGCGCCGTCCGGACCGAAGTCGGCGTCGAAGGCCTGGTTCCACTTCATGTCGCCGAACACGGAGTTGATGGAGTTCAGATCACCGGCCCTGGCGGGCGCGAACCGCGGATCGGTGAACGTCTGGTCCTTCTCCTGCATCGAGAAGACCTTGAACCACTGCCGCGTCAGCTCGTAGGTGAACCACTTCCCGTCGAAGTACTCGGGGAACTTGGTGCGGTACTCGTTGTCCGGGTCGTAGGCGTAGACGGGGCCGCTCATCGGACCGCCGCCCCCGGTGCCCAGCTCCGGGAACTGGCTGGACGCCGAGTACGCGTACCAGACCGTCGCCGGCTGCGCGGGCGGCAGGTCCCGGAGCCCGGTGTTGTTCGGCGAGTCGTTCACGAGCTTGCCGCAGTCGAACTTCGCACCCGACGTCTTCGTCGCGAAGTCGTAGTCGTTGAACGGGGTGTTGTTGCCGATGCAGTACGGCCAGCCGTAGTTGCCGGCCTTCGTGATGCGGTCGAACTCGACGGTCCCCTCGGGCCCGCGGTCGGCGACGGCCTGCCGGGCGTCCGGCCCGTAGTCCGCGATCAGCAGCGCGCCGCTGCGCGGATCGGTGGTGATCCGGAACGGATTGCGCAGCCCCATCGCGTACACCTCGGGCCGCGTCTTCTCCGTCCCCGGGGCGAACAGGTTCCCCTCCGGGATCCCGTACGTCCCGTCGTCCTTCGGCGAGATCCGCAGCACCTTGCCGCGCAGGTCGTTCGTGTTGCCCGCGGTGCCCTGGGCGTCCCAGGCACGACGCCCCTCGCGCTCGTCGATCGGCGCGAACCCGTCGGAGGCGAAGGGATCGGTGTTGTCACCGGTGGCGACGTACAGATCGCCCTTCTTGTCGAAGGCGATCGAGCCGGCCATGTGCGAGTTGGCGCGGCCCTCGCCCCGCCACGTCGGAATGGCCAGCAGCCGCTTCTCGCTCGCCGGATCGATCGTCCCGCCGGACTCCGTGAACCGCGACAGATTGATCCGCTTCTCGGTCTTGTCGGAGTTGAGGAGGTACACCCAGTGGTTGTCGGCGAACTCCGGGTCGAGCGCCAGCCCGAGCAGCCCGTCCGACTGGCTCGTCATCTCCGGCGTGTACGCGAGGTCGAGCGCCGTCGTCACCTTCATCGACTCCTGGTCGATGATCTTCAGCTTGCCGGTGCGCTGGATGAAGAACACCCGCCGGTCCGGCGCCACGGCCAGCTCGAACGGGTCGGCCAGATCGGCGGTCGCCAGCGGCGTCCGCTGGAAGGCGCCGGTCTTCGTCGCCGAGCAGTCGCCCTCCTTGTTCCCGGCGGCCCACTGGATCCCGCCCAGCAAGTGCTGGAGGAACCCGGCCTCCTGGAAGGCCGACTTGGCGTGCCCGCCCGCCGTGTACCAGGAGCGGCCGCCGTCGTAGTTCTGGCACCAGGACCACGGATGGTCCACGCCCTCGTCGAGCCCGGTCACGCCGTCCCGCACCTTGATCTGCGCGAGCGTGTGCACCTTGCCGGTCGGATTGACGCGCCAGTTGTACCACTCCTCCGAGCGCTCCCAGAGCTCCGGAAGGCCCTTCGTGGAGGGGTGGGCGTGGTCGAGGACCTTCACCCGGCCCGTCTGCACGGCGGGGTGCTGGTCGAAGATGGCCCCCACGAGCCCCTCGTACCAGTCCCAGTCGCGCTCGCTCGCCGACGCGGCGTGCAGCCCGACCCAGCCACCGCCGCCGCGCACGAACTTCTGCAGCGCGGCCCGCTGGCCGGCGTCGAGCAGATCGCCCTTCTCGGGCGTCGAGTTGGTGTTGTTGAAGACGATCGCTTGGAAGCGGGCGAGGTTGGCGTCCGTGAACGCGGCGGCGTCGTCGGTCGCCTCGACCTCGAAGCCGTTCTCGGCGCCCAGCTTCTCGACGGCCTCGATCCCGGCCGGGATCGAGTCGTGCGCGAAATTGGTGACCTTGGAGAAGACGAGCACCCGGAAGGCCGGTGCGGCCTCGGCCGGCTGCTGGACGGCCCGGGCCTGCGTACTCAGCCCGAGGCTCGCGACCAGGATCGCCAAGAGCGCCAGGAGCATCGGCAGTCGGCGGTCCGGTCTGCCTCTTCGGCGGTGCTGCACGGGCGGTGGTGCGGCTGTACTCGACGTACTCATGGCGCTCCCTCGGCTGTCGGCCCCGGACGGGTGCCGGGGCTGCGTGATGCTGCGGGTGTGCGGTGAGTGCTGGTGGAGTGCAGCCGGGAACGCCGGAGTGCGCCTCGCCGGTCCTCGCGGGTCCCTGCGGGCCCTCGCGGGAACTAGAAAGCGCTTTCCCGAATGCGTCGTTCAGCGTAGGTACGACGGGCCTGAGGGGTCAATGGGTCGGAAGCGACGTATGCCCCGCACCGGTCCGGCGCCGGTCCCGCGCCTGCCCCGCCACGCATGACGGCCGACAGGAAGGGGAGGTGGAAGAAGTCGCCCGCCCACACGGAACCGGAGCCGCCCGATGACCGAACCCGCCCACACCACCACCGCCCTCAGCACCGGCGACGGCGCCGCCGTGGCCACCTACACCTGGCAGCCCGCCGGCGGCAGGCCCCGCGCCTTCGTCCAGATCGCCCACGGCGCCGCCGAACACGGCCTGCGCTACGACCGGTTCGCCCGCCACCTCACCGCCCACGGCTACGCCGTCATCGCCTCCGACCACCGCGGCCACGGCGCCACCGCCCAGTCCACCGGCGGCTACGGAATCACCGACGACGCCGACCCCGGCACCGTCGACGCCTGGGTGTCGATCGTCGAGGACCTCAAGGCCATCGGCGACCAGGCCCGGGCCCTCAACCCGGACGTCCCCTTCGTCCTCCTAGGCCACAGCCTCGGCTCACTCCTGGCGCGCGACTACGCGCAGCGGTACGCGGACGACCTGGTCGGCCTGATCCTCTCCGGCACCTTCCGCTCCCTGCCCGGAGCCGACAACGAAGGCTCGATCGCACAGCTGGAGGCGGCCTGCGCCAGGGACGGCCGCGCGGCACTCTCCACCTACGTCCCCGACCTCTTCACCTCCTTCAACGACCCCTACGAACACCGCACCGGCTTCGAATGGCTCTCCCGCGACGAAGCGGAGGTCGACGCGTACGTCGCCGACGAACGCTGCGGCTTCCCCTTCTCCGCCGGCCTCTCCCTCGACTGGGTCCGCGCGGTGCGCCGCATCAACGACCCGGCGAACCTCGCCCGCATCCCCGCGGACCTGCCGATCCACGTCGCCGTCGGCACCGAGGACCCCTGCAACCAGCGCATGACCCTCGTCCACGAGCTCCTGGAGGACTTCCGCTACGCGGGCGTGGAGGACCTGACCTGGAAGGGCTACGAGGGCGCCCGCCACGAGATCCTCAACGAGACCAACCGGGACGAGGTCCAGGCCGACCTCACGGCGTGGCTGGACAAGCGCGTGCCGTGATCGGCCGTGATCGGCCGTGATTGTCAGTGGCCTTGGCTACGGTTCCTCCCATGCCGGACGCCGAGGATGTACGCACCGCCGCCCTGTCCCTGCCGGACACGACGGAGAAGATCGCCTGGAGCATGCCCACGTTCCGGGTCGCGGGAAAGATGTTCGCCACGCTGCCCGAGGAGGAGACGTCGATCGCCGTGCGCTGCCCCAAGGAGGAGCGTGACGAACTGGTCCTCGCCGAGCCCGAGAAGTTCTGGATCGCCGACCACGAGGCTTCCTTCGCCTGGGTCCGCGTCCGCCTGGCCGCCCTGGACGACGTGACCGAACTGCGCGACATCCTCGCCGACTCCTGGCGCCAGGCGGCACCCTCCCGACTCCTGGACGCGCACCCGGAGTTGGGGGTGACGGGGGAGGCGTGAGCCACCCTTTTTGGAGCCGGGCTGGAGCCGGGCCGGGAGCGGGTCCCGGCCGGGCGAAAATGTGTGGGGCCGCTTCCGGGAGGCGTGGCATGATCCGCCCTGTGGGGGCGGGCGGGGCGGCGGGGGAGCGGCCCCCGAAACCGCCCGGCGGGGCGGACCGGACGGGTCAGGCCCGGGCCGGCGCGGCCTCCGCGGGAGCCGGGCGGATCGTGGGAGGGGCGGGACGGCATGGGGAGCGGGCCATCATCGGAGGGGCGGGACGGCACACCGGAGAGACCTGGGGGCGGGGCTTCGGAGCGAGCCGGCGCGAGCGATCGGCCCGAGCGAGTCGGCAGTAGGAAGGCCGACCCGGACAGCGGCCCCGGCCCGAAACTCTGGTCCCGGGACTTCGGCCTCTTCTTCACGGCCAGGTCCCTCGCCAAGCTCGGCGAGACGATGCTGCCCGTGGCCCTCGCCGCCGGCCTGCTGCAGTACGGGTACGGAGCGGGCGCGGTGGGCCTGGCCATGGCCGCGTCCGTGGCCTGTTTCGCGGGACTGGTGATCTTCGGCGGGGTCTTCGCCGACCGGTTCAGCACGCGCCTGCTGATGATCGGCGCCGACGTGGTGCGACTGGTGTCACAGTCGGTCGCGGCGGTCATGTTCTTCACCGGACACGTGGTGCTGTGGGAGATCTGCGTCATCGGCGCGGTCAACGGCGCGGCCTCCGCGATCTTCCAGCCCGGCGTCGCGGGCACCGTGCCCCGCCTGGCGGCGGACGTCCAGGCGGCCAACGGCGCGATCCGCGTCGCCGAGTCCGGTTCCCAGCTCGCGGGCCCCGCCGTGGCCGGCCTCCTCGTCGCGTTCGCGTCACCGGGCCTGGTCTTCGCGGCGCACGCGGGCACCTTCGCCCTCAGCGCGCTCTGCCTGCTCCTGCTGAAACTGCCCCCGCTCCCCGCCGCCGACAGGTCCGTGCGCGGCGGCTTCCGCAAGGACCTCGTCGAGGGCTGGCGCGAGTTCCGCTCCCGCACCTGGCTCTGGGGCGTCATCGCCGTCTGGTGCGTCCTCCAGATCGGCGCCTCGGGCCCGGCGATCCCGCTCATCGCCACCCAGGTCACCCAGGAACACGGACCGCGCGTCTACGGCCTGATCAACTCGGCGCTGGGCGCCGGCACCGTCATCGGCGGCCTCATCGCCCTGCGCCTGCGCCCGCGCCGCATGCTCCGGGCCGGCTCGCTGGCACTGTTCGCGTTCGCGCTGTTCCCCGCGGTGGTCGGCGCGGGCCTGGACGTGCCGTGGATGATGGCGGGCTGCGCGGTGGCCGGGGCGGGGATGTCGTTCTGGGGTGTGATGTGGGCGACCAGCGTCCAGACCCAGGTCCCGCGCGAGGTCCTCAACCGCATCCACGCCTACGACGTCGCCGGCTCCCTCGCCATGGCCCCGGTCGGCCAGGCACTCGCGGGCCCGGCGGCGGACACGTTCGGCACGCACCACGTCCTGCTGGCGGGCGGCGTGGTCACCCTCCTGTGCGCGGCAGCCATGCTCGCGGTCCCCGGCATCCGCGGCCTGGTCCGGGCGGACGCCCAGCCACTGCGCCCGCTGCCCGCACCGGAGCCGGTCAGGGCGCAGGGCCCCACGAAGTAGCCCGCGCCTCCAGGGACGCGGCACCGCACCCGGCCGCCCGGCCCGCCGGGCCCCACGGGGAAAGGGATGCACGACCACGGCCCCGAGTGCGGTATGGTTTCCGTGCACGTTCGGCCCGGGGAAAGCCCAGGTCAGCGAGCACCGGGACGTGGCGCAGCTTGGTAGCGCACTTGACTGGGGGTCAAGGGGTCGCAGGTTCAAATCCTGTCGTCCCGACAGTTCGATTCATCGAATGTCGCAGGTGAAGGGCCGTTTTCGAACGGCCCTTTTTCTGTTGCTCCCATCGCTCCCACTGGGAGCGTGGGAGCGGGAGCGCGCTCCCGGTGTCCCCATGTCTGTTTGCTCCCACTCGGCGTGATGCGCACATATTTGTTTTCTTGTGCGTACGTTCACATTCGTGTCCGGTTTGTGATCGGCGGCTCCCCATCGATCGGGTGGCTTTTCGGGTATGGGCTTCCGCTCTTTGTGCTGGGTGTGGGTGCTCCCAGTGGGAGTGGGGTCGGGAGCGGCGAGCCCATGGCTGGAGGTCGGGGTGTGGGGGCGTGCGAAATCTTGACCGCATTTCCGATTCCGGGTGGGTGTATGCGGGCCTGTGGGGTTCGGATGGTGGGGGGGATGCATCGGGATGTTGAACGCGGGTGGGAGCCGTACGCGGGCGTTCGGCGCTGGGGTGGCGGTCGAGGGGGCGATTGAGTACCGACGTGTGAGGTTGACGGACCTCCCGTCACGTTGAGGGAAAGCGGCGGGCTGCGGTGAGGGGCGTGGAGGTTCCCTGGGCTGTGTCGATCCGGTGAAGCTTCCCCTTGATCGCGAACGGGCGGTGCGCGTCGATGACGCCGGCCGCGTAGGTGAGCAGGGTGGGCCCCAGTCGAACGTTATGGCTGTTCGGGTTGGTCTGGGCCGGGTCGAAGGGGTCTGGCTCTCGCCGACGACATCATCGGTGGCCCAGGTATGCGCTGCACAGACCCCCTCGCGGATCGGCGCGCATGCGGTGCGTTGCGGACACCGGGGCGCCAAGGTCACCACGGCTTTGCGCCGGCCCTGGGTCCGTAACGCGCCCGGCCGATGTCACGCTGCGGCGTCCAAGCCGCCGATGCCCGCAGTCGGAACGGGAATGACCTCGACGCTCACCCCGCGGGCCGCCAGTTCACGTGCTGTCTGGTGGAGCGTGATCCGGGAGAAGGCGAAGAGCGAGTCAGGGGTGAGCAGAGCCCCGGACTTGTGGCGGACGACGAGGACCAGGCGCCGGGGGGTGAAGTCGGCGGGCAGTCGGATCCTCCCCTCGCTGTCCCCGGCGACCCGGCGGACGAACTGGGCACGTGCTTCAGCCGAGTGGAGCAGCAGGTCGACGGCGACCTGGGCCTGTCCGAGCAGGTGACTGAAGGCGCTGGAGGAGGCGGCCTGTTTGACGAGGACAAGAGTGCCGTCCGGAGTCAGCACATCGCAGATCTCGACCCGGTCGGTGTGCCGGAGCGGGTTGTTGATGAACTCGCCGTCGAGGAAGAGCCATTCGGGCTGGGCTGCCGCGATCGCATGGTTGTAGTTGCGCTCGTCCGCGGACCGCGGCCACTGCGGCAGTCCATACGCAGAGGCATCGGTGAACAGCCGCTCAAGACCGGCGCGTACGGAGTCGAGGTAGCGGGCGCCGAGCTCGTACCAGTCGCCGTCCAGCAGGCAGAACTTCCGTGCGCCGAGGGAGATGTCGGCCTGGAGCCAGTCCAGCGCGCGGGTGGTGGCCAGAGGTTCGGAGGATCTGGGCGAGGAGTCCCGGTGGAGGGTCACGGTGCCGTTGCGCAGTGCGGTCAGGCGCTCGCCGGAGCGCTGGACCCGGGTGCGGGTGAGGATGTAGTCCAGGTCGAAGCGGTGGGACCGGAAGGCTTCCGCGCTGCCGATGCGGGTGCGGTAGGCGGTGGCCTCGGCGTACTCGTTGTGCAGACCGAGGGGGACGGAGTACGAGATGCGGCCGTCGGCGGGACCGGCGAGGTGACGGTCGAGTGCGGTTTCGAGTGCGGTGAGTATGGTGGCGTCGGTGATCGGGACGATGTGGTCGACGAACTCCAGCTCGCCGTGGGGGATGTCGTCCTGGCAGACACGCGTGATGGTCCGCAGGTCCGCGACCAGGTCGGCCGGTTCGATACCGAGCGACAGCCGCAGGCCGACACCGCCCTGGGCGCTGCACGCCCGGCCGGCTGCGTGGCGGGTGCGGGTGAGCGGGACGTCGTCCAGGTGGCCGCCGAGATGCCGGACGACCCGCGCCTGGTCACGGAGGCCGAGCTCGGGGACCGGCGCGCCCGCCGGCACGAGCGAAATGTCAGTACGGGGGCGGCCCAGTGCCTGGCTGACAGCACCGCTGATGTGCCGGGGGTCGATCATGCGGATCGCGAAGGAGAGACCGAACCGCTTGTCCTTGAGCGCCTCGGGCACTAAGCGGTAGCCGTTTCCGCAGGTGACGGCGTACACCTGGCCGTCCACGGCAAGGAGCAGCAGGGCGCCCGTCCGGCGTACGGGTTCGGTGACGGAGATGCCGGTGGTGCGGGCGTTGGGTGCACACCACGTGTCGGCGTCCTCCTCCTTCCCGTAGGTGAAGTACACCGCGGGCACGCCGAGCACTTCCGGGTGATGAAGTGTGGCTCCCAGCCGGTCGAGCTGGTCGTGGTCGAGGGCGTCGAACATGGCTTCACGGGTCGGGGTGACCGTCGGGAGCCGGTAAACGGTGCGAACTGCGGTGTGCGTGGCCATGGCGTGTCTCCGCGGGGAGGGCGTGAGGAAAGTGATTGATGTGGTGGAGAAGGGGGTGCGCAAGGTCGTTCGGGCAAGCGGGAGGGCGGGACCCGGCGGAAAGCGAACCGGCAGAACCATCCGCGCACACATCGCATCGTGACAGATGCGTGTGTACAACGTCAACAGATATTTCCTCTTCGGGAATGTCCGAAGCTGCGTGTACGGTGGCCCCATGACGGACCAAGCCGCACCAGCCACCGGCCCTCTGGTCACTGGCTCCGAGATCGCCAGGATCGCCGGGGTCACCCGCGCCGCCGTCTCCAACTGGCGGCGGCGCTATGACGACTTCCCGCCGCCCGCCGGCGGTGCCACGAGCAGCCCCGTGTTCGTGCTCGCCGACGTGCAGGCGTGGCTGGAGCGGCAGCGGAAGGGCCAGGACGTCTCCGACGAGGTGCGGCTGTGGCAGGACCTGCGAGCCGCCTACGGGGAAGACATGGTCACGGGCCTGGCGGACGTCGCTGACCTGTTGTCCGGGGTGAGTCGGTCGGACGGTGGTCCGCGCCTGCCAAAGGAGACGGCCGCTCGCGCCCGCGACCTCGCTCGCGCCGAACGGCCCGTTGACGTTGTGAACGCGATGACCGAACGGTTCGCCGACGCCGTTCGCCGCGCAGGGTCGGACCAGGTGACCTCGACTCGCCTCGTGCGCGCAGTGCGTCACTTCGCTCCGCAGCCGGCCCCCGGCGAGACCGTCTTCGATCCGGCCTGCGGGATCGGACTGCTGCTCCTCGCCGTCGCTGGACAGCCCGGCGTGCTGTGCCACGGCCAAGAGTCCGACGCGGAGCGTGCCCGGCTCGCCCGGGCGCGAGCCGCCCTGGCGGAACTGCCGGACGCGCGGATCGAGACGGGCGATTCGCTCCGGGACGACCGATGGCCCGGCCTCAGGGCCGAGCTGGTCGTCTGCGATCCACCCGTGGGCGTCACCGAATGGGGGCGTGACGAACTGCTCCTCGACCCGCGCTGGGAGCTCGGCACCCCTTCAAAGGCGGAAGGCGAGCTCGCATGGCTGCAGCACGCCTACGCGCACACCGCGCCCGGCGGCCACGTGGTGATCGTGCTGCCCGCCTCGGTGGCCTACCGCAAAGCCGGACGCCGCATCCGGGCCGAACTGGTGCGCCGGGGAATTCTCACCCAGATCGTCGCGCTGCCCCCGGGCACGGCCTCCTCGCATGCCCTGCCCGTTCATCTGTGGACCCTGCGCCGCCCCGAACCGGCCGACGCCGCACCGGCGACGGTGTGCATGGTGGACCTCACTGGCAACGACCCCGACGGCAGCCTCGATCCGCGCCCCGAGCAGATGGCCGACGTCCCCCTGATCAACTTCCTCGACGACACTGTCGACCTCACCCCTGCCCGGCATCTGCAGGCCCACCATCGCGACTACCCAGGAGAGTTCACCGGCCTCCGCGGCGACTTGGAGGAACACCTGCGTCGGCTGACCGCGCTGCTGCCGGCGTTGCGGCCCGGCGCCGGGCCGGGCTCGCTCGATGGCGCCACCGCCGGGGTCGCCGAACTCGTGCGCGCCGGCCTCGTGACCTACGAGGGCCCCGAACCGGTCTCCGCCAGCGATCAGCTCGACACCGACTACCTCCAGGGCTTCCTGCGCAGCTCCGCCAACACCCGCCGTGCCACCAGCTCCAGCGGCAGCTACCGGCTGGAGACCAAGGGAGCCCGGATCCCGCAGCTGGCCATCGAGGAACAACGACGGTACGGGGCGGCCTTCCGTGACCTCGCGGCCTTCGAGGAGACGATGCGAGCTGTTTCCGACCTCAGCCGCAGGCTCGCCGACCTCGCCCGCGACGGGCTGTCCTGCGGAGCCCTGGCCCCAAAGGACTGACCCGCCGCAGGCTCAACCAGTGGCCGGCAGGAACTCGCTGGGCGTACCGCTCCAGGTCACGCTCAGCGCCTCGCGCGCCCGGGTGCAGGCGACGAAGAGCAGACAGCGTTCACGCAGCAGATCGGCTTCGTGCTGCGGCGCGTCCGCCTCCAGCGGGGTGATCTCCCGGGCGAAGGGCACCGTTCCCGCGGTGACGCCGAGCACGGACACCGCCCGGAACTCCAGCCCCTTCATCGCGTGCATGGTCGCCAGCCGGACCCCGTGCGCTGCCGCCGGTACCTGCCCCTTGATCCGCGCCACCGGAATCCCGGCGTCCTTGAGCGTGGTTTCCGCCGCGTCCAGGGCGAGGTTGAACCGGGCGCAGACGCCGATCTCGTGCGGTGCGAGTCCTTCCCCGAGCCAGGTCCGTACCCGCTGCACCAGCGCCTCGCACTCCTCCTTCTGCGTGGTGTACCCGCCGGTCTCGGGGCGGCGGCCACGGAGCAGCGAGCGGTAGCCGACCAAGGAGTCGGTGCCCTCGCCTTCGAGCGCGTCCACGGTCACCGGCGCGAGCAGCCGCGCCGACCACACGAGGATCTCCTCGGTGGAGCGGTAGTTGAGCCTCAGCCGGAAGCTTCGGCCTGCGGTGGCGATGCCCAGTGAGCCCAGCGTCACCCGGGAGTCGTAGATCCGCTGATGCGGATCGCCGGTGAGGAACAGGTCGTCGGGGCCGGGGGCGACGGCGGCCCGCAGCACACGCCACTGCGCCGGGTGCAGGTCCTGCGCCTCGTCCACCACGACATGGGCGTACGGCGCCGGTCCTGCGGCCAGCAGGTCGGCGGCGCGGGCGCAGACGCCGAGATGCGTGGTGGCGCCGCGCTCTTGCAGCAGCTTCTCGAACCGTTCGACACCGCTCCACACCAGACCGCGCCGGGCCGCCCCCAGACCGGTGCCGCGACCCCGCCGACTTGCCGCGAGATAGCCGTCCAGGTCTCTGATGTCCTGGCCGATCACCACATGGCGGTACTCCTGCGCCAGGAAGCGCGCCGGGAACGGCAGACCCAGTTGCTTGACCGCCTTCTCCCACACCTGCCGCTGGTCACGGTCGCCCACCGGTCTCGGCGTACTGCCGGTCCGCTCCCGCACCACGCCGTTGGCATACGCGTCGACGGTCGTCACGTCGACCCGCGCAAGAAGCCGTTCGTCGCCGTCCAGGAGCAGCCCGAGCATCTCGCGCAGTCCCGTGGCGAGCGCGTTGGTGTACGTGGTCAGCAGGATCCTGCGGTCCTCGGACCGGCCAAGCAGATGCTTCACCCGGTGCAGCGCGGCCACCGTTTTGCCGGTGCCGGGACCGCCGGTGATCTGCACCGGACCGCCGTACGAGGTGCGGTGTGCCACGCGTCGCTGCGAGGGGTGCAGGAACACCCGCCAGGCCGCGAACGGCTTGGCGAGGATCTCCTCCAGCTCCTGCGGGCCCGTCACCAGGCGGATGCGTGCCGTGGTGTTGCTGATGACCGTGGCGAGGTCCTCGACCGGCTCGGCCGGAGCGTCCGCCGGACGGCGCACCGCGACCACGTCCCGGTACACCTCTTCCGGCGAGAAACCCTCCGCGAGGTACTGCAGCACCTCCAGCTGATCCTCGGGCAGCAGCGTCGCGAACGCCTCCAGCTGCGCCTTGTCGGCCAGCGAGCGCGCGGCGCGCAACACCTGGTCGTCAATGCCGAGTTCCCGCAGCACACCGTCGGAGACGCGAGCGAACAGCAGCTTCGGCGCCGTCCGGGACGCCGTCTCGTACAGCGGTGTCAGCTCCTCCAATGCCACCGCGTCGCGCACCTCCAGGCCGCGGGTGGCGGAGTTCGCGCTGTACAGGCGCTTCGCCGCCCAGCTGTACGCGTCGTCGTGGGGCAGCACATGAACGAGGAGGAACAGATCGCTGCCGTCGTCCGGGGCGAGCACCACTCCGCGCCAGAAGTCGGTGATCCGAATGGTGCGCATCCGCCGGTCGCGGGCGTTCTCGACCGACTCCAGATGGAGCCCTTTGTCCGCGTTGAGTTCGGCCACGGTGAGCGCCTGGAACTTCGTCATGGCCTTGCGGACGCCGGCTCTGACCGGCTTCTCCAGCGTGTCGTATCCGTCCCAGAAGCTCTGGGCGAAGGCGAGTCGGGGCATGGGCCCTGGGCCTCCCTTTCCGTACGTTCAGTTGTCGGACGGCCGCCCGGCCAGCCGGGCGGCCAGCTCCCGGAACGTGTGCAGCAGCGCCGCGGGTTCCCGGGAGAGATCGAGACTGTGCTGGTACAGCCGCATCCCGCCGGTCCCGCGCACCTCGGACGACCGCTGCGGCAGCCGCCCGGCCGCGTACACCAGGTGTGCCTGCCGCAGGCCGAGCACGGTCGCGTAGGCGAGCGCCTGGTACAGATCGGCGTTCGGGTAGCCGTCCGCCTTCTCCGTCTTGTACTTGGCGTCGACCACGGCGACCGGTGTCCGGCCGTCCCCGGCGTACACCACCAGGTCGGGCTTCATCCGGACCTGCCCGCTGGTGTCGAGAGCGTGGACGTCCTGCAGGCGTGCCGTCAGCCCGTGTTCCCGGACGGCTTCGCGCAGGGCGCCCGTCACGAAGTCCTCGAAGAGCTTGTTCATGTCGAACAAGAAGCCGTTCAGAGCGAGTTCACCGGACCGGTGCTCCGGCGAGGTGCCGCGCAGGACGGCCTCGGCGAGGTGCAGCGCAGGCTGGTAGCGGGCGTTGAGCCGCGACGGCTGCCAGCGCGGCAGCTCCTGCCCGCGCACCAGCGGGCCGACGTCCGCCAGGCGGGCCCGTTGGTGCGCGAGGCGCCGTCGTACAGAGCCCGGAACGGACGGCATCCGCAGCAGCCGCTCCACGGCGGCGCGCAGGATGCGGTTCTCGGCCGTGTCGGCGGTGTACGCGTCATAGACGACCTCGACCGGCGGGGTGCGGCCGAAGTGCCGCCGGATCTGCTCGGCCTCCCGCAGCCGTCCCCGTACGACGAGCGCCGACTCCGCGACCTCCCGGTACCCCTGGAGCACCCCCTGCCGCAGTGCCGTGTCGATCTGCCGCTCCACCGCGTACGCGAGGGCCGGTACGACGTCGTCGTGCGCCCCGATGTCGACCGTGCCCTCCCTGCTGTCCCGCCAGGCACCGGCCGGGTCGAGGCTGAACCCCAGCAGGAAGAACAGCCGCCGCACCGGCGTCTTCGGCGCGATCCGCAGCACCGTGCCCTCGGGCAGACGCACCGCCCCGACCCGGCTGCCTGCCCGCAACCGCCAGTACCCCGGCCGCTCCGGATCCGGTGCGGCACTCTCCAGCATCCGCGATGCGGCGAGGGCACTCCCGGCCGTGGCATCGAGAGGTACGGAGACGGTGTCCCCGTACTCCCGCAGCGTCACCTCGCTCATGCCTCGCGGATCCGCTCGCGCAGCGCGGCGAGGCCGTACCGGGCGGCGATGTCGTTGCCCTCGCCGTAGTGGTGTTCCTCCAGGAGCGGCAGGATCTTCGTACGCCAGGTGCGGTCCAGGCCACCTTCGCGGTAGACGCCGGGCTTCATCAGATAGGAGGGGCCGATGGCGAAGTCCGGGTCGCCGATGCGGGAGTTGAGGGCGTCGAGGAGGTGGGCCGGCTCCGGGTCCTTGCCCTCGCGTTCCAGCCAGCGGGTGAGCAGGCCGGCCGTGGGCTCCACCCGGGGGGAGAGCTCCACGAAGGCGAAGCGGCGCCGCATCGCCGCGTCGACCAGGGCGATCGAACGGTCGGCGGTGTTCATGGTGCCGATGACGTACAGGTTCGGCGGCAGCCCGAAGTCGTCCCCCGAGTAGGTCAGGCGCACCGAGCGCTCGCGGTACTCCAGGAGGAAGTACAGCTCGCCGAACACCTTCGCCAGATTGGCCCGGTTGATCTCGTCGATGATCAGGAAGTGCGGTACGTGCCGGTTGCCCTGGCGTGCGGCGGTGTCGGCGAGCTCCCGCAGCGGTCCCGCCGTCAGCCGGAACGCGACCTCCCGCGTCTCGGGGTCCTCGACCGGCCTGAAGCCCTCGAAGAAGTCCTCGTACGCGTACGACGGATGGAACTGGACGATCTTGACCTGCTCCGGGCCGCCGCCGAAGTACTCGGCGAGTTGCAGCGCCAGATACGTCTTGCCGGTGCCGGGCGGCCCGTACAGCACCATCTGCCGTTCGTCGAGCAGGAGTTCACGCAGTTCGTCCAGCCAGGCACGGTCGTGGACGAGCAGCTTGCGGGCGAAGTCGTCGGTGGCCTCGGGGAGGTTCAGCATCCGCTGCTCGGACGACGCCGACACCTGATCCGCCGCACCCGCCGCGGAGTCGGCACCGCCGCTCAGCGCGGTGAGCTGCTCCAGGACCGACGTCAGATCGACCACGTCGTGCTGCGCGGAGAGCTTCTGCTGCACCTCCTCGGGCAGCTCCTCGTACGGGTACGCAGTCTCCTGCCAGTTCACCGTGCGCCGCAGGTTGGAGAGCCCGTCAGGGGAGCCGGACTGCACCAGGTCACTGGTGATCCGGCCCAGGTGGAGCAGCCCGTCGCTGAGGGTGGCGACGGTGTCGCCGGGCCGCATCTGCGTGAAGAAGGCGTGCAGCTCGTCGACGAGCCCGCGCTTCTGGTGGTACGTCGCCGAGCCCTCGTAGCCCTCCTCGACGAAACGGCGCAGCACGCTCTTGGTCGGGTCCGGCTCGTCCACCTGCGGCAGGTGCGCCCCGTCCAGCGAGACGAGGCCCTCCTTCAGCCAGAGTTGGCGCACCAGGTTGTGCCCGGACACGTTGTTCCCGCGCACCAGCCATGCTTTCTGCGGAGCCCGCCAGCTCTGCGGCAGGTAGTCGCCGAGCCGGTGGCCGTCGGCGGTGCGCCAGGTACCGGGTCCGGTGGCGGAGTAGCCGAGGACGAGCGTGGCTGCGGCGGACGGCGAGTTGCAGAGGATGTCACGGGCCGCGACCCAGGTGTCGGAACGGTCCCCGTCCACCAGCGCTCCGTTCTCCCGCAGCTCGGAGCGGAGCCGACGTGCGTAGTCGCTCAGACCGGGCCACGCTTCCGCCGACACGGCGGACCCGGCAGCCACCACGAACCTGTGCGAGCCGCTGTCGCCGATGGCGGAGAGCAGATGTCCGTGGGCCTCCCCGGCGCCATTCGGCAGAGCGATGCGGAAGTCCGGAAAGCCGGGGAGCCGGTCGGGGAGTTGCGACATGGGGGACCTTCCGGGGCGCGGGTGGAACGGGCTGCGAGAAGTGCGGCCAGCCTACGTGTTGACGCTGTCAATCGGTATCTGGTGGCAGCGGAGTGCTCACTGCCACCATGCCCGCACGACAGGGCCTACCGGCGCTCGGGGAACACCTGAGCACTGTCCCGGGGCTCCCGCGCGCCTGGGACGGGTGCCTGGGAACGGTTGCCGAGGTCGTTCAGCGTCACGTGCAGAGCGTCCTGGGCGGCGTAGTCCTTGCGCTGCGTCGCGGCACGCAGGTCGTCCCAGGCGGTCAGGACGGAGCGGCGTACGGACTCGGGGAAGCGACCGTGCTCGGCATCATGTGCGGCCAGCATGGACCGCCAGGTGGTGGTGTCGATCTGGCGCCACAGACCGCGCGCGGTCTCGGTCGCGGTCCGCATCGCGGGCAGGTCCATGCGCTCGCGGGCGGCGTTCACCGCGCTCTGCGCGTCACGCAGCTCCTGAGCCAGCCGGTCGAGCCCCAGCTCCTGGCCTCGGCGGGCGCCGATGGACGCGGTGGCCGCCAAGCCTCGGGCGTCCCGGCATGTCTCCACCGTGTCGCGGACTTCGTCCAGGAATCCGTCGAGGGAGCGGCCGAGAGGCTCGCCGCGCACAGTGGCGGAGAGCTGTTCGGTCAGTTCGGCGAAGGTGTCGCGCTCCGCTGCCGTCAGCTCACTGCCGAAGAACGCGACGTGGGTCCGGATCTCGTCGAGCAGAAGCGCGGCTTCGCGGCCGACCCGGTCGGCGACGGCGCTGCGGCGCAGCCACGCCCCCACTTCCTCGCCGCCGCCCATGCGGTACGCGAGGTGCACGGTGCGGTTCTCGTCGATCCTGACCCGGAGGGAGAGTCGTTCCGTGCTGCCGGAGCCGGTGTCGAGGACGTGCGTGTGCTGTCCGCAGAACTCGTTGCGGGCATGGGACTTCTCGTGCGGGCCTTCGACGAACCGGAAGGTCAGCGCGGTGGCGTCGTCCGCCGGGACCTGCAGGTTCTCGATGTGCTGCCAGTCGGTCGGGTACTTCGTCCCCGCGGGGAAGACGACCGCGACAGCGCCGTCGTTGAGGGCCAGGCCCAGGTTCTGGGCGGTGACCTGCTCCGGCTGGTCGGTGTGGAACAGCGAGCCGCAGGCCGAACACGCGGTCAAACCGGTGGCGTTGACCATCTGGCAGGTGGGGCACTTCAGCCCGCCCGCGTCCAGGTCCTGGTCGCAGTCCTGGCACACGGTGGCGGTGGTGGAGTTCTCCCGGCATCCGCAGTGCGGGCACTCGGTGCGGGCCGCGACGGGGGCGGCGGCGCGCAGCGCGGACAGATCGTGGGAGCAGACCTGGCACTGCCCGGTCCCTTCGGGCGCGGGGACATGGCAGTCGGGACACGCCACCGTGGCCGCTCCGAGCAGCGACGTCGCGCAGTCGGGGCAGACGGATGCGGTGAACGGAATGCCGGTCGTCAGGCAGCGCTCGGCCGGGCAGTCGAGCGTGGCGATCAGCCCGGTCTCGACGGCGGCACCCAGCGCGACCGCCTCCATGGGGTCGACGGCGAACGCCACCTTCTCCTCGGTGTTCTCCTGAGCGGGGAACAGTTCGGTGAGCAGTCGGCGCACCAGCGGGATGCGGGTCGAGCCGCCGACGAGGAGGACCCTGTCGATGTCGTCGGTCAGCATGGAGGCCTCGCGCACCACGGCGCGGGTGAGCTCCAGGGTGTGCTCGATGTGCGGCCGGATCAGCTCCTCGAAGTCGTCGCGTGTGACCTTCCCCGTCCACGCTCCGCCGTTTCGCCCCAACGGCGCGAGGATGACCTCGGACGCGTCGGCGTCGGACAGTTCGATCTTGGTGCGCTCGGCGGCGGCCCGGATCCGGCCGGTGTCGCCGGGAGCCGCATGGTCACGGTCGCCGAGCCGTTCGGTGAGCAGCCGGTCGAGCGCGGAGTCGAAGTCGGAGCCGCCGAGGGCCTTGTCCCCGCCGAGCCGCTGGACGTCGAAGTAGCCGGCCCCGGTGATCAGCACGGACACGTCGAAGGTGCCGCCGCCGAGGTCGTAGACGAGCGTCGTGCACATGTCCTGCGCGTCGGACACGGGGCGCTGCACGCCGAAAGCGTGCGCCGCCGCGGTCGGTTCGGGCAGGATCCGCGCCACGGTGAGGCCCGCGAGACGTCCGGCGTCCCGCACCGCCGCGTACTGCGGTTCCGAGAAATAGGCGGGGACGGTGATGACGGCCCGCCGGAAGGACTCCCCTGCGGTGTTCTCGGCGTCCGTGCGCAGCCGCCGCAGGAGGATCGCCGAGATCTGTACCGGGGTCAGGTAGTGCGCGCCGAGCCGGATCTCGACACCGCCGTCCGCGGATTCACGGACGGGCGGCGCGTCCGCGGGCCGCGCCGCGATCAGCCGCTGCACTTCCTCGTCGGCGTACCGGCGTCCGATCAGCCGCTTCACCTCGGTGATCACCGAGTCGGGAAGCAGGTCACGGGAGTTGAGTGCTTCGCTGCCCACCAGGAGTGACCCGTCGGCGTCGACACCGACCGCGGACGGGGTGGCCGGCTCGCCATGACGATTGCCGAGGACGACGGGGACACCGCCGTCCATCCATGCGGTGACGGAGTTGGTGGTCCCGAGGTCGATTCCGAGCGTGCGAAGCGTGCGATACGTCATGGCAGGGCTTTCGGATAGAGGGAACGGGTGGTGGTCAGCGGCGGCGCTTCGAGGGTTTGCGGGGCAGAGCCGACCGGCGCCGGGCGCGGGTGGTGCGGCGCGGCTGGTTCCGAGGTGCCCGTGCCGTCTCGCTGTCCGCCTCGACAGAGTTGTCGGGCTCGGGCTCGGGTTCGGGCCCGGGGACGGCCAGGACGACGTCGGCGCGGCGCAGGCACTCGGTCCCGCGGCGGAAGCCGGTGACGGTCTCGCGCAGGACGGTGCCCTCGGGAGCGGTCGGGTGCGGTTCGACACCCAGGACCCGTGCCTCCATCGGGTCGGCGGCCTTCCCGGCGAGGTCCATGGAGTGGACGTCGTAGCGGGCGAGCTCGGCCCGCAGCATCTGATGCGCGGCATGCGCCTGTTGCTGGACGGCGGCCGCGACCGCCCCCGTGCGGTCCTCGCCGGAACGCCCGAGATGCCCGGACCGGATCGCCGTGTCGACGAGGAGGTCGTCGAGCGGAAGAAGCGCGGCGAGGAGGGCGTCGAGCCGGGCTTCGGCCGCCTTGCGTTTGCGCCCCAGTGCCTCGACACGTAGGCGCAGTTTCTGCAGTTCGCCGGGGTCGACAGTGCCGGGCGGCGGCGGTGTGGTCACGTTCGTCACGGGCCCTTCGGAGCGTCGGTCGGCGGCAGGGAAGGGGTGAGGAGTTCGCTGACGAGTACGTCGACTGTGCTTCGGGCCGCGTCGCGTGCCGCTTCGAGGGCGCGCAGCCGCTCCGTCGCGCCGTCGCGCCGGGCGTGGGCGATCGCCGGGGCCACCGCCTTGGCGAGCAGGGGCGGCCGGGTGCCCGGCCTGGCGTCCGGCAGGAGTTCGAACAGGGTGGGGCCGAAGTACGGCATCGGTGTGTGGGCCGTGGTCACAGGATCTCCTGGGTGTACGTCCGACCGTCCTGGTCCGGCGGTGTCATGGGCAGATCGAAGAGCCCCGGGAACAGGTCCTCGCCGAGACCGAGGCCGAGGGCGATCTGTTGTGCGGGCTGGTCCTCGGCCTCGGTGCCGGTGTTCCCGTCGAACGTGGCGGCGGCGGCCAGCAGACGCGGTACCTGCGCGGTGTACCCGTCGGGCCGGTCCACGAGAAGCCGCCGAGCCCGGTCGCGGAGGAGGTGGACGAAACCGCCGACGGCTTCTGCGATCGGGCGCGGATCCGCCGCCCCTGAACACCCTGAACACACCTCGTCCAGGCGCCGTAGGTCCCGGAGTGCCCCGCTCCGGTCTCCGGCGGCGGCCTTCTCCACGATCCGGTCCGTGATGCGGTCCTGGTACCAGTCGAGTACCTCGCCCATGCCGGGGACGGAGCCCTCGCCGTTCGAACCGCTGAGCAGGCGGCGCAGCAGTTCACCGAGCCGCTTCAGGCCGGGCCGGCGACCCCGCTTGTCCCCCTTGATGACGGCGGCGGCTTCGTCGAAGTCCAGCAGGTCCAGGGCGTGTTGTGCCTCCGGATCGCCGGGCCGTACGACGAGTGCCTGCCGGAACCGGGCGCGGGCCGCGTCCTCGTCCTTCATGGCCAGCGCCTGGGTACCCCGGCGCACCAGGGTCGCCGCGAGTTCCCTGCCGAGCGCGGTGTCGTCCGGTGCGAGGGCGAGGGCGGCCTCCAGCCAGTGAACGCGCTGGGCGAGTGAGGCCCGCTGGTAGCCGTTGCCGTTCCGGCCCGCACGCAGTCCGGCCTCGCGGGCCATCGCCCGGTGGCCCGCGTTCGTCGTGAGGCCCAGGCGGACCGCCGCGGTGAGGTCGTCGAGCACGGCGGCCCCATCGTCGTGCGCGTGCTGCTCCCGCGCCCTCGTGGCCAGGGCCGGGGCGAGGTGCGGTGCGCAGGGCAGGTGGGACGCGCCGTGCCAGGAGCCGGGCTCGCCGTGTCGGCGGGTGTAGGCGTCGAGCAGTACGCGGTGGTCGCCGCGCTCCTCCAGGAGACGGGCGGCCGAGTCCACGGTGACCGGTGAAGCACTGACGGGCCGGCCGCCGTACAGCGTGCCGAGGCACGGCGGGGCGGTGTCGGGCGCGGGCGGTTGCCAGGTGTCGACGTCGCACACACAGTCACCGACGTCCGCGAACACCTCGATGTCCGGATCGAATCCGGCACATTGGCCGAAGCAGTCCTCCATACGCAGATACGCGCGCCGCCCGCGGACGAGTTCGCCGCTGTTCTCGGATTCCTCGACGTCCCAGGCGGTTTCCCAGGCGCCGAGCACGTCATGGCCATCGCGTTCGTCGACCGAACGCAGCGCTGTACGGATCCGCTGCGCGAGCCTGTCGCACGCGTCCTGCCAGGTGGTGTCCTCGACCGGTGTGCCGCGACGGGCCTGGATCAGAGTGCGGTGCCCGAGCGGGTCCTCCTCGTCCAGGAGTAGACGCCACACGGCGACGGCGAACACCGCGTGCCGCGGGTCGGTCGTGTCACGTTCCGCGAGGGCGCGGAGCGTGCCGACGGCCAGGGCGTGCAGGACGGCGGTGCGCCGCAGCCCGGAGCGGTCGGGCACGGCGTCGAGCACCTCGCCGAGCGCGCCACGGCAGGCCGCCTGCCAGGTCAGTCGCCACAGGGCGTGCGCCCGGCAGCACAGACAGGGCGGCTCGCCGGACGCGGCGCCCGGGGCATCGAGCACGGTGCGGACGTCGCAGTCGCAGCCGAGGTCGCAGGGCCGATCCTCGCTGGCGTCCGTGGGCTGTTCTGCCTGCCCGGCGTGCGTGTCCTGCTCGTCAAAGGCGGCGAGCCAGCGGTGGACGGCCTCGGGCCAGTTGCCCGCGCGTTCCGCGAGCAGGCCGCTCAGGGCTTCGAAGGAGAATCGGTCCTCGGACGAGAGATGGTGTCGTACCGCCGACAGCAGGTGCAGCAGTTTGACCGCGTGCGCGAATCTGCCGTCGCCGTAGGCCTGTTCGGCCTGTCGCAGCATGTGCGTGGCGTCGGTACCGTCCAAGCGAATCCATCCCCCCGGTGCATGTGGTGCACAGTTGACCTTATGGGGCGCTTGGTGACGTGGTCAACGGACCCTCAAAGTCCCTACGCAGACGGAGAGTTCAGCGACAACGGTCTTGCCGCCCGGCAGTCGCGGCACGGTCTCCCAGTGGTCGGCGAGAAGCGTGACGAGGGTCAGCCCGCGTCCGCCGGTGGTGATCGTCCCGAGGTCCTCGTCGGTGGGGCGGGGGAGGCGGTCACCGCGCGCGTCGGAGACCTCGATGCGCAGCCGGCCGGGGCGGGGTGATGGGGCGTAGGACAGGGCGAGTTCGAAGTCGCGGCCGGGGACGTGGCCGTGCAGGACGGCGTTGGCAGCGAGCTCGCCGACGACAAGATCGGCACGTTCCGTGACATCCGGAGGCAGATCCCAGGCGCGCAACTCGGTGACGGCGAGCAACCGGGCGAGGCGGGCGCCCCGCCGGGTGGACGACAGGAGCTGCCTGAACGTCAACGTGGGGGAGGGGAGTTGGGGTGCGGTGCGGTTCATGGGCCAAGCCTGGCCGCCGCGGGCGCGCGGAGGGGAGTGGCGCGGCCCGTACGGGCGGTCAGTGTACGGGCACGCAGGGTGGACAGTACGGGGCGTACGCCGTCACTCTGAGTGCGTGTGATCGTGGGGCACGGCCTCGCACGGCGGAAAGGGGCGGCGGATGACCATCACCGGAGAAGAGGCCGAGGTGTTCCCGGACGGGGAACGGGAACCTCAACCATCCGACACTCTGCGGACGTTCGGCGCGGTCGTCCAGGCCCTGCGGGAGCACGCGGGGATCAGCCGGGTGGAGTTCGGGGAACTGGTGCGGTTCTCCAAACACGCGGTGGAGTCCGTGGAGTTGGGGCGCCGAATGCCGGACGACTCCTTCGTCGAGCTGGCGGAGGAGGCGACCGGGAACACGGGGGCGCTACGGAAGGCGGCGCGGCATCTGTCACGGGGCGAGGTGGGGCTGGCGGCGTGGTTCCGGGAGTGGGCTCGCCTTGAGCGGACGGCGGTGAGTCTCTGTACGTACGAGTGCAGGCTGGTGCCGGGGCTGTTGCAGTCGGAGGCGTATGCGCGGGCGGTGTTCGAGGGCACGATTCCGGTGGTGACGGACGAGCGGCTTGAGGCGCTGTCGGCGGCGCGGGCGGAACGGCAGCGGATGCTGGTGGAGCGGCCGACGGTGTTGTTCAGCTTCATCGTGGAGGAGCATGTGTTTCGGCGGAGGTTCGGGGATGCGGAGGCCGTGCGCGAGTTGCTCGACCATGTGCTGGAGGTGACGCCCCGGCGGAACGTGACGTTGCAGGTGGTACCGGTGGATTCGGCGCTGCACGCTTGCCTGGACGGCCCGGTGCGGCTGCTGGAGAAACCGGATCGGCGGAGGTTCGGATACGCCGAAGGGCAGCAGAGTGGACGCCTCATCTCGGACGCAAATGAGGTGAGCCTCCTCCATCAGCGCTATGACACACTGCGCTCGCAGGCCCTCAACCCTCAGGACCCCAGGGCCCTTTTGGAGAGACTGCGAGGAGAGCGATGACGAGCGGAACGGCGGAACTGTTCTGGTTCAAGTCCAGCTACAGCGGTAGTCAAGGGGACGACTGCGTGGAGGTCGCGATCGAGCAACGGGCCGTCCACGTACGGGACTCCAAGGATGTGGCGCGTCCGGCCTTCGCGGTCGGCCGTGAAGGGTGGGGTCGGTTCGCGTCGGAACGCTGACGAACGCAAGGGCGTCGTCTGCTGAGCTGCGGACGGCGCCCTTCGTCGTGTCCGGGCGTCAGCCCTCCTGGAGGGCCAGGTGGCGCGGCCCCTGCCCCGGCGGCGGAGTGAGCGTGGAGCGGTACGTGCCGGACTCGCTCTCGTCGAGCGGGGTCTCCAGGGTGAGGCCGGCGGCGGCCATGCGGTCGTACTCGGCGAGGATCAGGTCTTTGCTGCGGTACGTGCCGTGGGACCGTTCGTCGGTTTCACGAACGACTCTAAATGAGTTCATGATGTATTCGACGTCATTCCTTTCCCTTCCGTGTAGATGGAATAGAAAGGCATCCAGTTCTGCGCGAATCCTTTCTCGTCGTGAAGCGACCCATTGAAAATGTGTGCCGGTATCTCCGAGGTCGCGCGCGAAACCTGACAGGTCCGGCGAGGTGAATGCGAGTTCCAGGACTCGGCGCGTGACGAAGGGTTCGTGCCGTTTATCCCAAACGATTGGGATTTGTCGCATGATTGTTACATTGAAATGCTGCCCTGGAGTCTTCTGCTTTGCCATAAAATCGTACGCGAATGAATTCACGACCGCGAGTGCCCATGCGTGCTCCTGCGGGCCGCCATTGATTGAGAATCCGTTCAGCGGCTGGATCAGTCCTGCCTCCGGAACTGCGGAAGCGATCGCGGTTCGAGAGTCGACGGCTCGCACGTAATCGCGCACTGCTAGTGTCCAGGTGTTGTGCACCCCTTTCCGTCGTAGAAATTCGCGTACCGTTTCGCCGTTCATCCAGTAGCGGGGGACGCTGGGGTGCCCCTTTCTCTCTGCGGAGACGTCTGCAACTTCCCCGGAGAAGTAATCGGCAAAATGTGAATCAAATTGATGGATCATTTTCCCCTCGATGAGAGGGAGGTGATCAGGTTCATGTCTGCTGGCGTAGTGCTCTGAATGACCTTCAGAGGTGAAGCCTACCCAGGGAGTGACTGCAAGCCCAGGTTTGGCGCTTCGAGTGAGTGACAGCAGTAGGTCGAAGTCTCTCCGCGATCTGCAGATTGGGAGCTGTCGAGTCAACGGGTTGATCTCGGTCAGTGCGCTAAATGGCATTGAGTATCGGCGATCGGGGTCCTGGAGCTCTTCTTGCGATGTAAGATAGACGCCCATGGATAGATGGTCAGAGCCTTCTCGTGTGCCGCATGAGGACAGTGTCAGTAGTGAGAATTTCGTGGAAGGGTGAACGGCCGGAAAAAGGCCTTTCGAGTTTTCGCAATCAAGTACGAGTTTGATTGTTCCGGAGTCGCGAAGCCATTCCCAGAATTCCTTCAGCGGGACATCTGTCAGTACGCTGGTGGTTACAATCAATCCAGAGTTCCCGTGTGGGTGGGCGAGTTGTAGTGACCGTGATGTGAAAAGCGCTTGTGTCTTTAGGCGCCCTTTTGCGGTGAGGGGGAACTGTTGGCAGCGGGTGAAGTATGCGCCAAGTTCAGCCTTCTCGCGAACTTCTGAAGTGTATTGCTTTGACCAAGAGGCCCCGGTGGAAATGCCCTCGCGGATGCGTTCCTTGCGAGCTGCAGTGGTTCCCCCCATGATTGAGGGATCGATGACGGAAAAGAACTCTTGGTCATCGAAATCGATTCGCTCCCACGGCGGATTCCCCACCACCGCGTCGAACCCCCCGGCCCACCCCGTCCCCGCCTGCACCCCGGCCCCGCCCTCCGGGACCGCGAACACCTCCGGGAACTCCAAGTGCCAGTGGAAGAACCGGTATTGCTCCTTGAGGCGCAGGATCTCCGCGTGCGTCGCGTCCGGCACCCCCGCCTGGTCGCGTCCCCGCAGCGCGCGGAACACCTGGTCCGTCGGCGCCTCCGGGGCGCCCACCTGCTTGGGCCAGACGAACGCCGCGCACCACGCGTCCGCCGCGTGCAGGTCCTGGACGTACGCGGACGTCTCGACGTACGCGCGGTAGGCCCGCTCCTGCTCGTGCACGTCCTCCAGCGACTCGGCGCGCGCCGAGACGATCCGCCGCAGCGCGACCGCGTACGCGTCATTGCCCGGCAGCGGCTCGGTGTCGAAGAGCAGCTCGTCCTGCCCGCCCCGCTGGGCCTTGTTGCGCTTGACCAGCCCGGCCGCGTACTTCTTGTCGTCGCCCTCGATCGGCTTGAACGCCTCGTCCGGTACTCCGTCCGCGAGGAGTTTGGGTGTGGCGCCGATCAGCCCGTTGCCGTGCCGGACATGCGCGTCCAGGAACCCCAGCGCCTTCCCCGGTTCCATCGCCTCCAGCCACAGCGACACCTTCGCCAGCTCCACCGCCATCGGGTTGAGGTCGACCCCGTAGATGCAGCGCGCCACGACCTCGCGCAGGGCGTGCCGCACCGCGTCGAGCGTCGGCTCCGGGTTGTGTTCCCGTACGGCCGCGACCCGCTTGGCGATGCGCCGGGCCGACGCCACCAGGAAGTGCCCGGAACCGCACGCCGGGTCGCACACCGTCAGGGACAGCAGCTCGTCGACGATGTCGTCCGCCGGGTCAGGCCTCCCGTCCGCCGAGGCCCGCTGCTCGCCGCGCTTGACCGCGTCGTCGATGACCGGGTCGAGTGTCGTGTCGAGGAGGCATTCGATCAGGGAGGACGGGGTGTAGTAACTGCCCGTCGTTTTACGGCTGTTGCCCGCCACCTCGACCAGTTCGAACGACCGGTCCGTCGCCGAGTGCTTCGGCTCCAGTTCGAGGAGCGACTCGTAGACCGAGCCGAGTTCCTCCGCGTCCAGGTGCCGGTAGTCCACGGGCCGCCAGCGCCGCGCCCCCGGGTCGCGGACCTGCGCCAGATGCCGTACGGCCGTGAGCAGAGCTTCGTTGGACAGCTTCAGGCCGTCCAGCGGTGCGTCCGCCTCCGTGTGCGAGAACAGGCCGCCGAGGCCCGGCAGCCCCAACTCCGGGCGGCCGCCCTCCGTTCCGAGTGCGTCGAGTACGAGGCGCAGGGCCTCGTACTGGTCGCCGTGGGCCGTGCCCTGCCGGCGGCGGGCCCGCCGCCGCAGCCGGTCCGAGGAGAAGTACCGGGCGTACGCGTCCCGGGCGCGCTCGTCGGCGGCCGGGTCCAGGAGTGCGTCGCGGTCCTCGGCGACGAAGACGAACAGCAGGCGGTATACGAGTCGCAGCAGCGCCGCCTGCAATGCCTTCGGGTCGGTGTCCTCGCGCAGCCGACCGTTGTCCGGGTGGCGCAGGAAACCGGTGCCGAGCACGGTCAGCGCCTGCTGTACGCCGAGCCGCAGTTGGTCCAGGGCGCGTGCTCCCGAGGTGACGGCCTCGCCGCGCCACTTCTCCAGCCAGCACCCGGCCGCCGCCGTACCCTCCGCAACCTCGAACCGCGACGCGTGCAGCACGCAGTACAACAGGACGAACTCGCTGAACAGCTCACCGTCGAAGATCGACTCCAGGTCGAACTCGACGTACGCCGATGTCGCGAACGACGACGAGTCGCGCAGCAGGCGCAGCGTCCGGCCGTTGGTGAGGACCGCCCACAGGTGCGCCTCGGTGCGGTTGAGGCAGTCCTGGACGAGGGACTGCGGCGGTACCTGGCCCGCCGTCGGGCGTTTGTCGGGCTCCTGGTTCCAGGGGATCAGATGGACCAGCGCGGGACCGTGCCGGTGCGAGATGCGGAATCGCGTCTGGGTGTCGGAGTCGGCGGGGATGCCGTCCGGGCCGACCTCGTTCAGGGTGCCGAAGTCGAGCTTGCGGAACAGCTGGGTGAGCCAGTCCGAGGAGGCCCGCCCCGTGGGGTCGGCGGCCGGGGCGCCGGTCGTCGGGTCGGCGGGCAGCGCGGAGCGCAGGTCGCGCCAGAGCGGCTTGAGGTACTCCCAGGCGCGCTCGGCCTCGTCGCGGACGGCGACCGACTTCGGAAGGCCGTAGTCGGCCGGCTTGGTACCCGGCAGGTTCCGCGCCTCGGCGATGCGGACCAGCATGTCGCCGGGGAGGAGACCGCCGACGGTGGAGACGGCGGTGAAGACCGGTGCGGTGCGGGTGGCGGCGGACATCAGGCTTCGGCTCCGGTCACGGTAGAGGCGGAAGGAACTACAGGCTGCCGCGGCAGGTACACGTACACACCGAGCACGTCGGCGGGCTCCTGCGGTACGACCTTCAGGCCTCGGACGATCTCGGCCCGGTCGCTGGTGTCGGCCTTGCGGACCCGGCGGTGTGAGGCGTCCAGGTCGGCGGCGAGCGTGACACCGTACTTGGTGATGTGCTCGGCAAGGCCCGGCAGCCCGTCCAGAGTGCGGGTGATCTGGTTGCGGGCCAGCTGCTCGTGGGTGTTCGCGGCCGCCCGCGCGCCGAGGAGTGCCGACGCCGCGTCGTCGTCCAGCCAGCGGGCACGGGCGGGCATGCCCTCGAAGGCGAGCAGCCGCGCGTCCTCGGCGACGATCTGACGCTCCCCGGTGCGCGAGGGCAGCGTCAGATGGAAGCGGTAGCGGACCAGCAGCAGCGTGGTGCGGGTGGCGACCGCGTCCGTGGTGACCACACCGCAGCGGCGGGCCGGACGGGGGCCCGGCGTGTTCGCGTCGAGCGCCGAGTCGAGGACGTACGAGGCGAGCGCGCCGACCGCCGGATCGGTGCGGACCAGGGCCGCCTCACCGCGCCCGATCGCCGGACTCGTACGGAACGGGATCTCCCGGTCCTCCTCCACGATCCGCCCGCCGAGCACCGCCGCCAGCCCGTCCCGCACACCCGCCGGGGTGCCGCCGACCTGCGCGGTGAAGTCGCCCGTGCCGTCGCGTGGGTCGCGGACCTGGGCCTCCAGGTCGCGCAACGCCTCCAGGACGAAGCCGCGTACCTCCTCGGAACCACCAAGCGCGGCCCGTACGGCGGCGACCTCACGGGCCACCTCCTCCGGGTGGATGGCCCGCTGGGCGTACTTCGACCGGGACGTCTTCTCGCGTTCGGCGGCCGAGTTCCACTCCCGCTCGATGCGGTCGAAGGACTCCTGCGCCCCGTCCAGCTCGAACAGGCCCTCCTGCGTGCCCTGCCTGCCGTGCAGCAGCAGCCATTCGACGACGGCGTCGGTGACACCGGACGCCGTCTCGTCGGGCACCGAGACGGAGATGCCGAGGTCCTTCTTGATCTGCCGGTGCTTGGCGAAGAGGACTTCGAGGACCTTGCCGTCGATGCCGTTGTCCTCGCCGAACATGGTGATGACGCGCACCTGGTCCCGCTTTTGCCCGTACCGGTCGACGCGGCCCTCCCGCTGGTCGTGCCGGGTCGGGTTCCACGCCAGGTCGTAGTGGATGACCGCGTCGAAGGAGTGCTGGAGGTTGACGCCTTCGGAGAGGCAGTCGGTGGCGATCAGGACGCGGCGCACGGCCGGGTCGCCGGCGTCCTCGGCGGCCAGCTTCTCGATGCGTTCCAGCCGCTGCTGCGGGGAGAGCGTGCCGGTGACGGACGCGATGCGGGTCTTCGGCCCCAGCTTCTTCTCCAGCTGCGACTCCAGGTACTCGGCGGTGGGGATGTAGCGGCAGAAGACGATCGGGCTGTAGCCGTCCGCGATCAGCGACTTCAGATGCTGGGTCAGCGCCTTCAGCTTGGCGTCGGACGCCGGACCGTACAACTCGGCTGCCCGGGCGGCGAGTTCGCGCAGCCGGGGGTCGCCCTGCTCGTCCTCGGCGGCACCCGGTGCGACGTCCATGCCCTCCATGCGGTCGCTGTCCGAGGAGTCGCGGGTCAGCGGCGCGCCGAGTGCGTCCGCCTCACCGGCGGTGCGCGCGGCGGCGGATTCCGAGCGGGTCTGGAGTGTGCGGGCCGCGGCGGCCGGCGAGGACACCATCGAGCGGAGCAGCGCGATCACCGACCACCAGGCGATCCGCGCCTCCCGTTTGCCCTGGAGCCCGGCGCTCTCCACCCGGTCCCGGGCGTAGGCGATGGCGTCGTCGAGCAGCGCCCGGTAGGCCGGGGTCAGCTTGTACGGCTCGTCCTTGGTCCACCGGTCGGCGGGGAACGCGGTCCGCTCGGCGAGGGAGTCGTCGGCGAGACCGTCCTCCTTGGTGAGGTACTCGCGGACATCGGCGCGCTTGCGGGCCACGAAGTGTTCGGCAAGGCGCGCCCGCCCCGCCGGGCTGTCCAGGTCGACGCCGGCCAGCTCCGGGCGGACCAGGCCCAGCAGATTGCGGAACGCGGACTCCTTGCCGGAGTGCGGGGTCGCGGTGAGCAGCAGCAGATGCCGGGCCTCGTCCTCGGCGACGCGGCGCAGCAGCTCGTAGCGGAGCTGACTGGTGGCCGAGGACGTGGCCGGGCCCTGCGCGTCGTCGGCCGCCACACAGGTGTGCGCCTCGTCGACGACGACCAGGTCCGGGCAGTGGCGTACGAAGTCCTCGCGGTGGCGCGTCGACTTGATGAAGTCCGTCGAGATGATCGTGAACGGATGCCGGTCGAAGAGCGACTGGCCCAGTTCCAGGCCGCGTTCCAGGCGCGACACGGTGGAGGCGAGCACCAGCTCGGCGTCGATGCCGAACTTCTCCCGCAGCTCGCCCTGCCACTGCTCGGCCAGCGCCGGGGAACAGAGCACCGCGAGCCTGCTCGCCTCGCCCTGAGCGAGCAGCTCCTTGACGATCAGACCGGCCTCGACGGTCTTGCCGATACCGACGTCGTCCGAGATCAGCAGCCGTACCGTGCGCTGGCGCAGCGCCATGAGCAGCGGCACCAGCTGGTAGGCGCGCGGCTCCACGGCGATCGACGCCAGGGCGCGAAACGGCCCGGCCCCGGAGCGGAAACCGATCCGCAGTGCCGTACGGAGGAGTCCGGCCGCCCGCTGGTCGCCCAGGTCGGCCGGGCTCGGCGCCGCGAACTGCGCCGACTCCACCATCTCGAAGGCGGGGAAGACGGCCGCGATGTCGTCCTCGCCGCCGCCAAGGGGGCGCAGCACCAGCATGCCGGAGGCGCTCTCAGGGAGCACCACCCATTCCCGGCCGCGGGCGGTCACCAGCGAACCGGCCGTGTACGTGGGGCTCATGGGTCTCTCGGTTCCTTCGGGATCGTCGTGACGGTGAACGTGCGGAGGTTCAACGAGCCTGGAAATACATCGCGTTGTCGTCCGCGACAGCGTCCCAGTTGGAGCCTGCCGGGAAGCGCAGAACGTCCCAACCGGCCTCCTCCAGCCGGTACCCGGCCTCGCGGTCCCGGGTGGAGTCGGCATCGTGGCCGGGAAGGTCGACGAACACCGCGAGATGAGCGCCGTCCATACGGAACACCAGATCAGGCTTGGCGGCGGCCTCCGGCACCAGGACATCGACCTCGTCCGGCAGCCGGTAACCCTTGGCCTTCAGCCACCCGAGCAGGTCCCCCGACGCGATCAGCGCATCGAGGTCGGCCTCCAGCGGAGTGGTGACGGCAGGGGCCTCGGTCCCGGTCCGGGCCGGCGGCGTCAATCGGCGGAACTGCTCGCTCCGCGACTCGCCCCGGTCCTCGCGTTCGGTGTGCGAGCCCGCGAGGCGCAGCAGCAGTGGGCGGGCCGCGTGACGGCTCAGCTGGCGGTGATGGGTCTGGTTGCCATACGTCAGGAGGCAGGCGTAGCAGCCGCGGGCGCAGTCCTCGCCGCCCTCGGGGCCGCCCAGGTCCTCGCCGGTGTCCGGGTCGAAGTGGCAGATCTCCAGGGCTTTGCGGGCGGCCTTCTTCAGCGCCTTGCGCTCCTGCCGCAGTCGGCGCAGCACACCGGCTCCGCCCTCCGCGGCCTCGGTGAAGAGCAGCCGGCGGCGCGGTCCCTCGGGCGGCGGCAGGAGTTCGGCCGTCAGCTCGGAGTCCTCCAGCTCGAAGGCCGCCTCGATGCCCCGCTCCAGGGCGTAGAGGACGGAGAATGCGACCGGCTCCGGCAGCGGCTCGTCCAGCGTCGCCACCAGAATGTTCCGCCGGTCCTCCACGTACGGCAGGACCCGCTTCTTGCGGCGCTTCTCATTGCCGTCCTCGTCGACCACCGGCATCCCCGTGCCCTCCACGGCGTCCGCCGCGGCCCGGTCGTTGAGCCAGCGGCCGTCGCCCAGGTCCAGCCAGTAGCCGTCCTGCACGTCCTCCTTGTCGCGGACCCGTCCCAGGTTGGTGATCCTGACCGTGGCCGAGTCGCCGTAGTCCAGAGCGAGGACGGCGGCGCCCTCGTCATCCGTCACCTGCGACGTGAGGCGGCCCTTGCGGACCCCGTGGTCCTGGAAGGCGTACGAGGTCTCCAGGCGGAAACCGGCCCGGCGCCGCTCCTCCTCGTCGGAGGAGATCCGCTCGCGCGGCGTGGTGTACACCGTGTGCAGATGGATCAGACCGGTGCGCTTCCCCGTCAGCTCCGTCCCGCACATCGCGCAGCGGTCGAGGCCGGGGCGCACAGGATGGTGGTAGCCGCAGGAGTCGCAGCGACGCGCCTCCGCCGTCGCCAGGTCGCCCGAGGCGTCCGGCGGCAGCTGGATCCGGGTCACCTGGTAGCGGGCGCCCTCGTGGTAGATCAGCGCACCTGGACCGAACTCGCGGATCGCCAGGAACCGCGGCCGCTGCAGATAGTCGCCGTCGGCGTTGCGCCGGTTGCCCGAACGCGGGATGTATGCGGCCAGCGGCAGGCGCGGGAAGCTGTAGCCGGGCAGGAAGCCCTCGGAGGCCAGATAGCGGTAGGGGTTGAAGTCGCTCATCACCGACTTGCTGTCGGTGGAGCGGTTGAGCAGCAGATTGGTCTGCGTCTCCGCCTCCCGGCGGCGCGTGCGGGCGCGGCCCTGCTCGCCCTGGCTGAGGGTGTGGTCCACCACGCGCTTGTTCTGCTCGTACTGATCGAGGACGGCGGCCCTGAACAGGTCGCGCCAACGGTCGAAGGAAGCGTCGAATCTGGCCGGGGCCTGCTCGATACAGTCCTCGATCCACTCGTCGTACCACCAGGTCGTGTCCTGGAAGTCCGAGATCAGCGGCGCGAGCACGGCATGCGCGGCGGCGACCGCGCGACGCCGGGCCTCCTCGTCGAGCGATTTGTCACGGATGTGCGTCGAGTGCAGCGGCAGCGGCATGTACGGATCGGGCCGGTCCTGGCTCTCCGGGTCGTACGCCACATCGACGACGTCCGGGACGGCCGTACCGAGCTTCATCCCGGTCTCCGCCAGCCAAATGCCCTGGATGTGTGAGCGGACCAGATCCTCGTTGGCGAGGTCGAGGCGGGGCGGCGCGACCTGGCCGGAGACCATCGCCTCCGAGCGGCGGAAGTAGTACTGGTCGTGGCTGTTCCCCGTCGCGCAGTACGTGGTCACCAGCGCGGGCTGTCCCGAACGGCCCGCACGGCCGGAACGCTGCGCGTAGTTCGCCGGCGTCGGCGGCACATTGCGCATCATTACTGCGTTGAGCGAGGAGATGTCGACGCCCAACTCCATCGTCGGCGAGCAGTACAGCAGCGGCAGGTCGGCCGTGCGGAACTCCTCCTCGCGCAGCAGCCGGTCCTCCGGCGGCACCTGTGCGGTGTGCTCGCGGGCGAAGAGCCCCGACAGCTCGGCCGCGGCGTCGCGGTACAGGTCGCGGAAGAAGGGGTTGACGCGCGGCCCCTCGCCGTGACTGTAGGTGCGGGTCAGAGGATCGATCGCGCCCGTCTCACCGGTACCCGCCCGCCACACCACCGCGGCGGCCGACACCCGGTACCCCATGCGCTTCTCCGTCGCACGCCGGCGGAACGCCGGTCCCGACCGCTCTGGGGTCGCCTCCACCTCACGCACCAGATCGTTGTCGCGGAGCACGATGAGCAGGCCCTCGATCACTCCCTGCACGTCGTCCGGTGTCGCGTCGCGCAGCGCGGGCACGTTCCGCCGCAGGTACTTGCCGAACTTGCCGCGCGGCGAGAGGAACAGCGCGGTGCGTTCCATTCCGGGCTTGGAACCGTACGGGTAGGCCGTGCCGACGTTCGGTTTGTCACTGTCGCCGAGCACCCAGGGTCCGGTCAGCCGCTCCTCGCTGGCACCCTTCAGCGCGTCGAAGTCGTCCCGGAAGTACTGCACATCGATGGCGAGACCCCGGCGCAAATAATCGAGGAGGGTGCGGGCGATCTCAGCGCGCAGCTCCGCGTCGATCTCGCGAAGTACTGGGGGAGCCTTCTCCCAGCGCTCGACACGTGCTGCCACCCAGTCCAGGTCCTCGTAGTCGATCCGCAGCAGACCCGTCTGCTCCAGGTTGGGCATCGTGATGCGCCAGCCGCGCTCCAGATCGCGGTACAGGCGGTAGCCGACGACGTCCCGGAACGTCTTCGTCGCCCGGCGCTCCATGGACGGCGGCTGGTCGGCGACACCGGTGTACTCGCGTGGCGACAGACCCATCACCTCCGTCACCGCCAGCGTCAGGTCGTCGTGGCGCAGCCCCTCCTCACCGGCGCGCACCACCGCCGCGTACAACGCGCCGCGCAACTGGGTGACCTGCGCGAAGTCGTTGAAGTGGCCGGCCTGCAGCGAGGCGTCCTGCCGGTTGTCGACGAAGGTGAGGAGCTTTCGGGCCTCCTTGTCCAGGCTCTTCTCCGGCACCGCGCGCAGCGACTTGAGGATGGAGGCCGAGATCAGCGACGTGGCCGAGGAGCGGCCCTCCTGGTCGAGCGTCGCCAGCTTGGCGAAGTCACGGCCGCGGGTCTGCTCGTAGGACACCTGGCAGTGCACACAGAACAGGAAGGGCGCCGGGACGAACGCCGCCTCAAGACCCTCGCCGCTCTCCACACCGAGCGCGTCCACGACGACGTGCTTGGGTACCCGCTCCCGGTAGGTCTTCTTCACCACCGTCAGCCCGTTCGCGTCCGGCTCCAGCCAGGACTCCGGAAGCCGCCGGTCGTCCACGGCCCGCTGCGGATCGGCAGGCCAGACGTAGTCCTCGCCCGGCACCCCGACGTACAGGTAGCCCTCGCCCTCGCGGCCGCCGGAGGCCGAGGTGTCACGCCTCGGTTCGTAGCGGAAGACGCCGTCACGGCCCTCTGCGCGCCACACGGTGAGGTACTCCTGGCCGCACTCCCGGCAGAACGCCAACGGGTACAGCGGCATGCCGCCGCTGCCCGGCCTTTCCAGCTGGAAGGTGCGGGTCAGTGGGCGGGTGAGCGGGTTCTCCAGGGTCGTGTACACGGTGTCGCCCTTGGAGAGGAACTGGTGCAGCCGGAACGCGAAAAGGGGCCGCTCGGTCACCGGGTGCTTCGCCTGCGAACCGGCTTCCAGGGTGGCGCGGATCGCCGCCCGGACCTGGTCGGCGGGGACCCCGGACTCCGTGGACAGCTCCTTGGCCGCCGACTCGATGGTCCGCGGTGCACAGCGGCGCAGCCGCCCGGTGACCGGCTCCTCCTCAAGCCCGAACCGGGACTCCACCCAGCGCGCGAGGGGGTCCTGGGAGAGTGCCTCGTACGCGCGGGGCGCCGCAGGCATCCGCAGCCGCTCCGCGGGAACTGCCTCAGGGGACTGGCCGGTGGCCCGCACCAGCGTCTCGCCGATCACCCGGGTGGGCAGCACCGTGGTGCCGAAGAGCCGGCCCGCGACCCGGGCGACCTCTCGTCGTTGGTCCTCCCAGGTGCCCTCGGTGGACATGGTGGCCGAGGTGCCGATGCACTGCAGAGTCTCTGCGGCCCGGCAAGCCTCGCGGACCCGGCGGATCAACAGGGCGACATCCGCGCCCTGTCGGCCCCGGTAGGTGTGCAGCTCGTCGAAGACGAGGAACTGCAGACCCTCGGCGTTGCGGATCAGACCGTCCCGGTCGTCCGGCCGGGTGAGCATCAGCTCCAGCATCACGTAGTTGGTGAGCAGAATGTCCGGCGGATTCTTGCGCAGTTCCTTGCGCCGCTCCTCGTCCTCCTGGCCCGTATAGCGGGCGAAGGTGACCGGCTCGCGCCCCTCCCCGAAGCCGTGCCGCAGATACTTCTCCAACTCCTTGAGCTGCGAATTGGCCAGCGCGTTCATCGGGTAGACGACGATCGCCCGTACCCGGCGCGGGGCCCCCGGACCGGCCGCGTCCCGCTCCTTCAGCACCCGGTCCACGATCGGCACGATGTAGGAGAGTGACTTGCCGGAACCCGTGCCGGTGGTGAGTACGTACGAGTCTCCCGCCTGGGCGGCTTCGACTGCCTCGCGCTGATGGCGGTGGAAGGTGAGCGGCCGGCCGTCAGGGCGGCGGGCGTCCTCCTTCTTGCCGGCCTGGAAGATCTCGGCACAGCGGGGATGCAGTATCCCGTCCCTAACCAGATCGGTGACCTGGCCGCCGTCGGCGAAGAACGGATTCAGGGAGAGCCAGGGGTCGGGCCACTGCGACTTCGAGGCCAGATCGTCCTCGACGAAGTTCTCGATCCGGGCGTCACGGATGACGGTGGCGCTGCGGGTGAAGTTCTCGTACTCGTCGATCAGATTCGCGTGGATGCCGAAGACGTCCATGGTTTCCGGCAGTCGGGGCGCACGGCGCGGCACCGTGGCCGGCTTTACGGCGGCGGGCTGCGGCAGTTCGGCGCGGAGCCGGGCCACCGGGTCCATCGCCGTCCACTCCGGGGCCAGCAGGTCGACCGTCTCGTCCGGGGCGAGCGCGTGCGGGATCAGCGCCTCGCGGACCAGCGTGGCGTTCTCCGGCCGGTTCTCCGCCTCCTTCTCCAGGAGCCGGGAGACCAGCCGGACCAGGGCCGGCGGCAGATCGGGCCGGACGATGGTCAGCCGGGGCGGCGGGTCGTACTGGTGCTGTACGGACAACTCGTAGGCGGTCCGCGCGGAGAACGGGGGACGGCCGATCAGCATCTCGTAGAGGACACAGCCGAGTGCGTAGAGATCGGCCGCGGCGGAGATCGGCTCAGCGCGGAACTGCTCCGGCGCCATGTACCGGGCCGTGCCGACGCTCACCCCGGTGCTGGTCAGTCGCGTCTGGTCGGGGTCGTCCACGATCGAACCCATGCCGAAGTCGAGGATCTTCACGGTGCCGTCGCGCAGCAGCATCGCATTGGCCGGCTTTAGATCGCGGTGGACGACGCCCGCCGTGTGCGCGGCGGCCAGTCCGGACGCGATCTGCGCGCCGATCGCCGCGACCCAGGAGACCGGGAGCTGTGGCTCGTCGTCCATCAGCAGACTCAGGGTGTGGCCGTCGAGCAGCTCCATCGCCAGATAGGGGAGGCCGCTGCCGCCCGGTCCGTCATCGACGCCGCCGGCGATCAAGTGGGTGAGGTTCGGGTGCCCCTGCGAGAGCATGCGCATGATCTTCACCTCGCGGTGGAAGCGCTGCGTCTCCTTGTTGCCCTCCGCCGTGTCGACCATCAGGCCGGTGCGGTTGCGCAGCACGGTCTTGACCGCCACCTCATGGTGCGCTGAACCGGGTGTGGCCTGTTCGTCCACGGCCCGGTGGACCTCGCCCATGTTGCCCCGGCCGAGGTCTCCGGTGATCCGGAATCGTCCACCGACCTGCTCCAGGCTCACTGCTGCTCCCCGTGTAGTGCGTTTTGGTCGAAGGTGAGTATCCCGCACGGAGTGTACACCGATACGGTCCAGATTACTTGTGAAGTGTCGTTGACGATGTCAACGCAATCCTCGTACGCTGGCGGCGTCACTGTGGAAGAGGGGGTAGTCGTGGCGCTTGAGCCAACGCGAGGAGAGGGGTGGTCGCCAGTTGCGCCGGGGGGTCTGCGGGCGATGGCGGAGCTTCTGGCCGGACTGCGGCGCTCGGCGGTCGGCGGGGCGGTGCCGGAGACGGTCTTCCGGGCGCAGGTGTGCGCCCTGGGGCTCGGTGAGCGGGAGCAGGCCCGGCTCCGTTTGGAGCTGGGGAACATGGGGCTGCCGGTCCGTCAGATGGTGGCGCATACCGAAGACGACCCTCCGGTTGGGCGCAAGGTTGCACAGAGAAGTGAAGAAAATGTGTGCGCGGGGGAAACGGCGCCCTTTAGGGACGCCATGGTCGGGAATCTGCTCGCGCGCTACCGGGACGCAGAGGGGTATGTGACGGCGCGTGCGCTGGACGGGGTGGCCCGGCTGTGCGGCCTGACCCCGCGAGAGGCTGCGGAGCTGCGGCGTTCTGTTGGGGTACGGGATGGAGGAGCTCCGGGCGCCCAAGTGCAGAGGGCGCGGCCCGAGCGGGCGGCGGACACGCGGGTGAACGAGTCCAGTGTTGCCCCTGCTGCGAACAGCGGGGCCGCTGTTCCTGCCGTCGGCGCCGCCGTGCGGGAGGTGAAGCCTGCTGGCGTCCCCGTTCCCGCAGGTGCGGTCCCGGGCCTTGTCGCGCCTGCCCCGGTGAAGCCAGTGCGACCCGGTGACACGCTCGGTGCCGCGGTGGCGGCCGCGTACGCCGTCCTGGACGAGGACCGCTTCAGGAAGGACCTCGGCGGAATCCTGCTGAAGGCCGAGGAAGAGGTCGGCCTCGCCGTGCTGGTGCGCGGCGGTCCGCATCTTATCGGGCAGGAGCCGGACGCCAAGGAACTGGCGGGTTTGGAGCGCGACCACATCAGGGTCCGTGCCCAGCACTGTCTGGTCCTCCACAATCAACGGCTGGTGCACAAGGTGGCTCAGCCGTACCAGGGGCAGGGACTCGACTACGAGGATCTGATCCAGCACGGGATGCTGGGGCTGATGCGGGCCGTCGTGAAATTCGACGCCTCCAAGGGGTTCAAGTTCTCGACATATGCGACGTGGTGGATCCGGCAGGCGATCACCCGGTCGATTGCCGACGAGGGCGCGCTCATCCGGGTCCCGGTGCACATGCACGAGCAGATGCGGAAGGTGGCGAACGCCGAGCGCACCCTGATCGGCCAGGGGAAGCGGGCCGGAGTCGTCGAGGTGGCCGTGTTCTGCGACATGCCGGTGCAGAGGGTGGAGGAGATCCGCCGCCTCAGCCGACGCACGGACTCTCTTGACCGGGTCATCGGTGACGGGGTGACGCTCGGCGACTTCCTCGGGCAGGAGCGGCCCGTAGCGGCGCCGGACGCGCTGGTGATGAACGCGCTGGTCATGGGGCAGGTCCTGGACATCATCGACGGCAACTTCTCGCAGCGCGACGCACGCGTACTGGTGCGACGGATGGGGCTGGACGACGACGAGCCGTCGACTCTGGACGAGTTGGGGAAGGAGTTCGGGGTCACGCGGGAGCGCATCCGGCAGGTCGAGTCCAAGGCGACGAGTCAACTGCTGGGCCGCTTGTGCGATGCCGGTGTGCTGCCAGGGCGGTATCGGTTGGAGCCCGGCGCGTCCAGGAGAGCTGGAGCGTCAAGCGCGGTAGACGTACGGACGGCGCGGCCCGGCGGCAAGGAGCAGGATGATGCAGCGTCAGTTGCCGCGGTGGGGGCGGCGGATCTGAAAGGCGCAGCTGTGCCTGTGGACGTGACGGACGCGGTGGACCGGACCGAATCAGTGTCGTTGGGCGACGCAGTCCCAGGGCTCGTGCTCGATCAGGAGGAACCGGTCGCTCGGGTGGAGTCGGAGGTTTCGGCGCCTGCGCCCGTAATCGCCTCACCGGCGACGGTGACATCGGCGGAGAACGGCCGGGTCGCTGAAGCCGGGCACGCTGCGCTTTCCGGCGGGACGCCGGAGCCAGGTCTGCCGATGGGACCGGTTGAGAGCGAGGAACAGACGGTGGCGCTGGCGACCCGGCCGACAGGAACTGCGGAGGTCTCAGGACCTGCGCCCGACTGGGACAAGGCGCAACAGCTGGCCGTCGCCCTCAGGGGCACGGTTCAAGGCCTTGCCGAGTACGCATTGCTCGCGCTCGGTGCGACGGAACTGACCGCTGTGCTCGGGGCGGACGCGGCTGGGGCCGTACGACGTGCAGCATACGAGCGGGGCACGCTGGACCGGCGGGTGGTCAAGGCGTTGGAGGTCCTCCGGTACGCCTTCGACATCGTACGGAAGGCGGGCCTACGCCCCGAGGATTTCCTCGATCGACCGGCCGTATCGCTGGCAGGCAGGACACCGCGGCAGTGCTTGGCGGGGCGTCCCCTCACGTTGGACGACATGAATCTCGCCGTACGCAAGGCAGTGTGGGAATTCCCGGTCGCCGCCGCCCGTGCGGCGGATGGCACGGACGGTACACGGAAGCAGGCGGATCGCGCACCGGGACAGGACGACAGGTCCACAGGTCCGACCGGGGCCGGCTCAGTGGGGCGTGCGAGACCGGCGACGTGCGAGACGGAACGTCCTGCGGCGTCGACGGTTGAGTCATCCGCGGCCACGGGAATGTCGCCCTTGCCTACGCAGCCGGAACTTTCCGAGGCGGCAGGGGAAACCGGTGCTAGGGAGACGATGCCGGTCGAGCGGAGCACGTGCCGCGAGGCCGGACCGAGGCCCGTCCTCGCACGCGACCTGCACGCAGCGCAACTGGCAGCTCTCCGGGACCGCCACATCCGCCAGGTGCTCGCGGAACGGGATGCCTCACAGGCACGCCTGGCAGCAGTCCGCGACGCGGCCGACGACGAACTCGACGCGCTGGAGGACGTGTTGCTCCAGCGCATGGACCGGGCACTGCTCCGGCAGCGGCAGCAACTGAACGCGACGGCCCAGGAAGACACCGTCCGCAACCGGGCGGCGCTCGCCCGACTCACCTCCCGCGCCGAACAGGCCGAACGCGCGGAGCTCGCCGCCCGCGACCATGCGAGGGACGCAGCGTCGCGTGCCTCCTCGGGAGCAGAACGCGAGGCACTGGCCGAGCAGCAACGCCACGCGGCCGAAGTCCGCCTCGCGGACCTGGAAGGGCGGCTCCAGCAGGTCGAAGCCTTGCTCGCCGAACGCGACGCCTACTACCGAGCAGTCTTGCAGGAGGCGACGGCACGCGTGAACGCCGCCGAACAGCAGGCCGCGGACCGGGTCGCCCAGGCTGAGCGGGATGCCTGGGCCCGGATCTCCGAGCTGGAGTCCCAGCTCGCCGCGGAACGCGAGGCACCGCCCGGACGCACCTCGATGCGCGACCGCTGGCGTCGGCCTTGACCGCACCGCGTCCTCTTCCTCACGATCCCAGGAGCACCACGATGGACCCCCGACAGGAACTCATCGCGTCACTGCGGCGCCGGCTGGTCGGACCCGCGGCGGGAGAACACGAAACCCTGCACGCGCCGCCCGACCGCGAATACCTCATGGGCACCCTGTACCCCCAGGAGGCGGATCTTCAGAGGCAGTTGGACATCGCCGCCGAGGAGATTGAGGGGCCCGCCGCCGAGCCCAGCACCGAGGAGAGCGCGCCCGCCACCGACCCCGTGCCCGAGTCGAACTCCTGGCTGCCCTCCTCGCTCGGCATCAGCTTCTATACGGACGCCACCATCGTCTCGGTCCGCTGCGCCGGCGCCCACTACCGGACCATGACCACCCCTGGGGCACGGGGCCGCCACTGGCAGCGCCATCCGCTCCCGGAGGAGACGCACACCGTGGCCCCCGACCGCGAACGGGTGGCCGTACTCGACGGCCGGGCCGAGATCCGTGTCCGGCGCCGTTCCTTCAGCAGCGGCCACCTCGTCACCGTGGCCCTGGTCAACAGCGCACACCATGATCAGAGCCAGGGCAAGGCCGCCCTCTGGGATCGCATGCTCTTCCAGACCGAGCTGTCCGTGCGGCCCGAGGACGGCGATGTTCTGCCGTACCCGAGCATCGAGCTGGCCAGCCGAGACCCGGAGGAGCAGGAACTCCGGCTGCAGTACAGCCATGTCCTGACGCACGCGGTCGGACACGGCTGTGCGGTGGGGGAGCACCGCGAGGAGTCGGGCGACGGCCGGGCGGTTCTGGGGCTCAGCGCCGCCGTGATGCCCGAGGCCGAGGTCAGCGGTGTACGAGCCGCCGGCTTCACCGGATCCCCCGTGCTGAACGTGTGCCACCTCGCGGACCCCTCCGTCTCCCTGGAGCAACTACGTGAGGAACTCTGGGAGTTCGCCGCCGACTACCGTGCCTGGTACGTGGGACAGCTCTCCACGGACGTACCCGCATGGGGCGCGGACGCCGCCGACCGGATCCTCGCCCGTATCCGTGCCGCCGTCACCCGGATCGAGTCCGGTATCCGCACCCTCTGCGACCCCACCTGCCCCGAACTGCTGCACGCCTTCCGTACCGCGAACCGTGCCATGGCCCTGCAGATGCGGCACTCCGCGCGTGACCAGGCCGGAGAGCGCCGCGCCCGCCGCGAACCCATGTTCCTCGATCCCGAGCCCGATCAGTCCGCCTGCTGGCGGCCTTTCCAGCTGGCCTTCTTCCTGCTCTCCCTGGACGGCGTCGTCGACCCCGGTCACCCCGACCGCGCCACGACCGACCTGATCTGGTTCCCCACCGGTGGCGGCAAGACCGAGGCGTACCTCCTGCTCGCCGCATTCGTCATGGTGCTGCGCAGGCGAGCTGAGGACGGCGGCGGCACCGCCGTCCTCAGCCGTTACACCCTCAGCCTGCTCACCACCCAGCAGTTCCAGCGCGCCGCCACCACCATCTGCGCTCTGGAGACCCTGCGCCGCGCGGACCCGGCCCGGTACGGCGAGGAGCCGTTCTCCATCGGACTGTGGGTGGGCGAGGCCACCTCACCGAACTCCTTCGCCGCGGCGCACACTGCCTTCGAGGACGTACGTGGAGCGGCGCGCCCCGAGGACGTGTTCATCCTCGACCGCTGCCCGTGGTGCGGCACCCGCATCCTGCCCACCCACAAGTCGGCGGACATCGCGGACTACGGCGTGCGCACCACCCCCAGCTCCTTCGCGTTCTTCTGCCCCCGTGAGGAGTGCGCCTTCCACGGCGAACTGCCGGTCGCCGTGGTCGATCAGCACCTCTATGACCGGCCGCCCACCTTCCTCCTCGGCACGGTGGACAAGTTCGCCCGGCTCGCCTGGGAGCCCCGGGCCGGGCGGCTCTTCGGAGCGGACAGAGCCAACCGGCCCCCGGAACTCGTCATCCAGGACGAGCTCCACCTGCTCACCGGTCCCCTCGGTACGACCGTCGGCCTCTACGAGACCGCCGTCCTCGGACTCTGCACCGCGGCCGACGGCACCGGGCCGAAGGTCGTCGCCTCCACCGCCACCATCCGCCGCTCCGGTGAACAGATCCGCGCTCTCTACGGCGGCGGCGCCCAGCTCTTCCCGCCAGCCGGACTCGACGCCCGCCACTCGTACTTCGCCGAACCCGACACCACCCGGCCGGGCCGCCGCTACCTCGGTGTCATGGCCCAGGGACACACCGCGGGCCGCGCCTCCGTCGCCACCGCAGCCGCCTTGCTCCAGGGCGCGTACGAACTTCCTTTGGAGCACCGTGACGCCTACTGGACCCTGGTCGCCTACCACCACAGCCTCCGCGAACTCGGCCGCACCGTCACCGCCGCGGCCGACGACATTCCGGCGCAGCTCACCGGCCTGGACACCGGCGACGGTGTGCGGGACCTGCCTGACCATCAGGTCCAGGAACTCACCAGCAACCTGGCACGTGCTGAACAGCCGGTCCTGCTCGACCGGCTCGAGCAGCCCTGGGACGACCCCCGGGCGATCTCCTTCCTGCCGTGCACCAACATGCTCTCCGTCGGCGTCGACGTGAAGCGGCTCGCACTGATGCTGATGCAGGGCCAGCCCAAGACCACCGCCGAGTACATCCAGGCCACCAGCCGCGTCGGCCGGCACACCGTGCCCGGACTCGTCGTCACCTTCTTCAACTCAACCCGTCCACGCGACCGTTCGCACTACGAAACGTTCGACGTCTACCACCGCTCGCTGTACCGGCACGTCGAGCCGACCAGCGTCACTCCCTGGTCGGTGCCCGCGCGCCGCCGCGCCCTGCACGCTGCGCTTGTCATCCTGGTGCGCCACCGGATCGGACTCGCTGCGGAGGACCAGGCCGGGCAGATCCTCGACCGGATGTCCGAAGTGGAAGCCCTCGCTGACGAGATCGTGGCGCGGGCCGAGGCCGCGGACCGGACCGCCGCCGAGCCGGTCCGTAGGGAACTCGCCGGCCTCCTGGCCGAGTGGGAGGAAGTGGCCCACGAGGCACGCAAGGACGGCCGCGCCCTGTACTACCGCAGTCAGGGCAAGGGCCAGTCCAACCTGATCATGAGCTTCGAGCAGCGATACGGGCTGTGGGAGACACCGAACTCGATGCGCAACGTCGACCGTGAATGCCAGGTCACGGTGAAGGGAACAGACCTGTGAGCCGCAAACTCCGTGTCCGCCAGTCGCAGACCGTGCTGCCCTTCGGAGTGGGGGCAGTGCTCGACGTCCAGGGCGAGTCCTTCGTCGCCACCGGCATCGGCGACTGGCCCCGCACCAAGCAGCGGATCGAATCCGCCCGGCTCGCCGACCGCCTCGGCGTCACCGGCCTGTACGCGGCCCCGGCCACCGCCAATGACCGCTACGACACCCCGGACGCCCCCGGCGCGCCCTATATCCGGTTCCCTGCCTGGCTCTTCTGCGGCGCCTGCCGACGCATGAAGCGCCAGCGGATCGCCGACGAGCAGCCGGGACAGGCCCCGCGATGCACCTTCTGCTCGCCCGGGCGTCCACTGACCCCGATGCGGTTCGTGCAGATCTGTGCCGGCGGACACCTCGGCGACGTCGACTGGTGGTTCTGGGCCCATTCTCAGCGGGAGACGGAACAACGCCGACAGTGCGGTGAACGCGAACAGCTCCGCTTCCTCGTCGCCGAGCGGGCCTCCGGCCTCGAAGCCCTCTCCGTCGCCTGCGCCGCCAAGGACTGCGGCGCGTCCCGCGACCTCCTCGACGTCCTCGGCACGCACGGCATGCGCTGCTCGGGCCGGAACCCCTGGCAGCGGGTGCACGAGACCACCAGCTGTGAGAAGCCCGTACAGATCGTGCAGCGCACCGCCGGCAATCTCTACTACCCCGTGGTGCACTCGGCGCTCGACATCCCGGAGACCGACTCCCCGTCCCCGCACGCCGACTCCGCGCTCGCGGAACTCGTCCGCGGCCACGACCTGTGGATCTCCCTGTGCCGCTTCGCGGGAACCCCGCGTGCCGCCGTCTTCCGCGGCATGATCCAGGACGAGACCGGTGCCGACGACGCACTCCTCGACGCCCTGCTCGCCGAGGAGACCGGGGGGTCCGTGCCCGACGGTCCCATCGACTCCACCGCCGTCGCCCGCCCCGACCTCAGCCGGGAGGAGTGGGCCGCGTTCACCGCCCCGATACCGCCCGCCACCCGTGACTTCGCCCTGCGGACGACCACCCTGGGACTCGGCCAGGAGACCGCCGAACCCTGGGCGAGCCTGCATCGGAGCCTGGGCCGGATCGTCCTCGCCGACCGGCTGCGCGAAGTGCGGGCACTGTCCGGCTTCACACGTGTCACCCCGGACGCCACGTTCGTGCCGGCCGACACCACCCGCCGGCTCAAGTGGCTCCCGGCCGTGGAGGTGTTCGGCGAAGGCATTCTGATCACCCTCGACGAACAGAGACTGGCCGCCTGGGAACAGGACGACCAGGTGCGCCGACGTGTGGACGGCATGCGTGAGGATCTCGGCCGGTCCTTCCAGCGCGACCGCCTGGCCGTACTCACCGGCGTATCGCTCTCCCCACGCTTCGTCCTCCTGCACACTCTCGCCCACCTGCTCATCCGCCAGCTCGCCTTCGAGTCCGGCTACACCACCGCCAGCCTTCGCGAACGTGTCTACGCCCGTCCCGAACACGGCCAGTACGGCATCCTCGTCTACACCGCGGCCGGAGACGCCGAAGGAACCCTCGGCGGGCTCGTCCGGCAGGGCGAGGCCCCGCACCTGGCCGAAACCCTCCTGCGCACCACCGAGGTCGCCGCCTGGTGCTCCGCCGACCCGCTCTGCGCCGAACACACCGGCCAGGGCTTCGGCAACCTCAACCGGGCCGCCTGCCACGCCTGCGCCCTGCTCCCCGAGACCAGCTGCGAGACCGGCAACACCCTTCTCGACCGGGCCCTCGTCATCGGCAGTGACCACGTGCCCGGCTACTTCGAACCGATCGTCGCCGCGGCACGAGCCGCGGCCGCGCAGGCGCTGGGAGAGATCCGCCGATGACCTTGACCTACCGAGATCTCACGTCCGCCCAGCGGCGCTCCCTCGACTGTCTGCCCTTCGACGGGAATCATCTCGTCAGCGGTCCACCGGGCAGTGGAAAGAGCCTCCTTGCCGCTCAGCGTGCCGTGCTGCTCGCCCTGACCGGGACTCCAGTGGTACTGCTCACTCGTTCCAACCTGCTCCGCCAGTCCCTGACCCCCATGGTCCGCGCGCTTGGCCCCGACGACGACAGCATCCGAGTGGCGACCGCCCACTCTTGGCTCGCCGAATGGTACGGAAGCGGCGTCCCGAAAAGCCCTGACGGCTGGTACGACTGGCCTGCCTTCTACGCGCGCGCTGCCGAGACAGGTCCCCTCGCCGGTCTCACCCTGGTGATCGACGAAGGCCAGGACCTGCCCCCTGAGTTCTACCGTCTGTGCTTGATGCTCGGCGCCCGCACCACCGTCTACGCGGATGAATGCCAGCGCCTCACCGAAACCCATTCCAGCCTTGAAGAGATCAGTCGGCGCCTGGGCGGTCCCGTCAGAACGCGGCTCGACGGCAACCACCGAAACAGCCGGCAGATTGCGTTCTTCGCTGCACACTTCCACACCAGCTGTGAACCTCCTTCCCTCCCTGAAGCAGACGGGCCGCCCCCTACCCTGCACCGACTCACACCGGGCAACACCACCGAGCTCATCATTGGGCTCGCCGAGCGCAGGCCACAGCACACCATCGGAGTGATCGTGAACTCCGCTCAGACCCAGTTCGACCTGCTGGTCAGGCTGGAACGCAGGGCACCCCACCTCAAGCCCCAGCTCTACACCTCTCAGGCCACACAAGGGCGTTACCGCACTATCGACCTTGCCCGCCCCGGAATCGTGATCCTCCATCGGGCGAGTGCCAAAGGACTCGGTTTCGACACCGTCGTCGTTCCCGACACCCATACGGACGCTGCGCTCGACCCCACGGCTGCCACTCTGCGGATGACGTACTACGTTCTCGCCACCCGAGCCAGGAAGGAGCTCCACCTCGGCTACGAAGGCGACGTGGAGCCGCCGCTGCTCGCCGGAGTCGACACAGCGTTGTTGGTCCGCGACTGAGTGCTGGCTGAGGTCCCGCGGTGGACCCGTCCGAGGGGGTTGAGGCCGACCCCGCCAGGATGACGTCTGCCCGGGTCGGGGAGTCGGCAGTGGCGCGCGTGGTTCGGCTGCAGACCTTGTGCGGGTGGCGCCGGGAGCGACGGATGCCGACGGGTGATGGGTCCGTCTGGTCAGCCGTGGCTTGAGCAGATCACCCGGGCTCGGGGTGGTGATCCGTAGGGGGGCCGAGGACCGGGACGCCAGGATTCTGTACGGTCCCGCGGGGGCGGGATCAGACGGCGGTGCGGTGAACGAGGGTGCCCCGGATGTTGATGAGCCACTGGCGCGGCAGAAGTCCCTTCGGAGGCGCGATCCGCAGGCCGAGTACGCGTGCGGCTTCCGTCAGGTCGTCGTCGTTCGGGTTGGCCGCGATGAACGCGTCGATGTCCGTGGCCGCGGCTTGGTGGTCCTCCGGGGATTCCAGGGCGAGGTAGTCGTCGACGGCCTAGGCGTGTGACTGGTACACAGCGGAGAAGTCCTGGTGGAAATAGGACCCTAGAAGGTGGGCAAGGTCTTACGGGGTGGCTCGGGGTAGGACGTCAGGACGCGGTAGCCCAAGGGATCGGCGGTCGGGTCCTTCCGGAGGACGGCTTTCGCCCCCGTCACCCATTCAGCGGGCATCCCGTCCTGAGGTCGCAAAGTCGCACCGCCGTGCGAGAACGCTGGCTCCGTATCTGGCTCGAAGGTTTCGCCTCCGACGCGCTGGTTCATCTCCTTGGCGCGCTACCCGATGTGCCCTCGCGATCTGGACGGACCTCGACCCGCCGGGCATCGCCAAGGTTGCCGACCTCGCCCGGCGCATTGAATGTCCACTGCACCCCGTCGCTATGGACCCGGCAACGTACGCCCGAGGATTCATGCTCGACGAGCCCCAGCAGAAGCGGCACGCTTGGGTGCGACAGGCCCTGGAGCAGTCCATGACCGGCCCGCAGATACTGCGCCCGCTGGCGGCGGCGCTGCCCTGGCCAGGGCGCACAAGATCACTCCGTAGTGAGCGCCAGTTCGTGATCCTTGGAGCACATTGCATCAGGGATGAACAGCTGTCCGTCGACGATCGTTTCGCAGGCCTGACGGAAGGCTGATACGTGGCCCTGACAGTCGTTGGCATGTCCCGTACGATTCCCCCTGCTGTGTGCCGCAGTAGGGGGACATGGGGGGATTTTTGTGCTCGAGGCGAAGCAGCATCAGGGCAAGTTCGGCGAAGACTACGTCCGTGTGCTGGCCTCCGCGGCAGGGCTGATCGTCGTGCAAGGCGATCTCGACGTGGACGGGGTCGACCTAGGGTTCCGTGCCACCGGCCGCTACGGACGGACGATGTCGCCCACGGTCGAGGCTCAGATCAAGACATGGTCGAAGCCGTCCGTGTCGAACGGCCACCTGAACTTCCGCGGGCTCAACGAGCGGCAGTTCAACAAGCTCGCCGGCCCCGACTTCACCGTGCCCCGGTTTCTGTTCGTCATCTGCGTCCCCGCCGACAACCAGGCGTACGCGGCCATGAGCACCGACGGTGTACTGCTCCGCCACCTCGGCTACTTCGTGTCGCTTCGCACCGAGGAGCCGATCAAGGACCCCGACCATTGCCGAAAGCGTCCGGTCAGAGTTCCGACAGCGAACGTGCTCACCGCCGCCTCACTGCGCCGGCTCACCGAGACGCAATCCGACTGGTAGGGGAACCGATGACGATTCCGCTGAAGGTCGACGACATCGCCAGCTATCTGGCGGACACGGGTTGGGAGCGGGACCCACAAGGCTGGCGCGGAGCGAGTGTCTGGCAACACCCAGGCGAATACGAGGTGTTGGTACCCGCGCGCGACGGCATGGGCGACAGCGACAGCCGAGTACGGGAGATCCTGCGCTGTCTATGCGTGCTGGAGGACCGGCCGGTGGGCGACATCGCCCTGGAGATCGCCCGACCGCAGCTGGACAAGCAGTCCTTCCGCACGTTTCCCACCGGCCACGACCCCGGCTACACCTCGCTGCATTTGGGTACGCAAACGGTTCTGGGGGTTCGCAATGTCCTGACGGCGGCGGCGCGCGCCGCCGTGCAGGGCCCGCACTTCGTCTTCGCCGGCCGGCAACCGGCCGTGGTGGGCGGCCTCTTGCGCGAAGCCGAACTCGGCCCCTCCCGCGCCGGGAGCTACGTCGTCGAGATCCGGGTGGCGGCGGACGCGACGGCCCGAGCCGCGACCGGGGAGCAGGTCACCGGTCGGGCCGTGCTGGTCCAGATGCTCGAGGCGGTGAGCGCGGCACAGGCTGCCGTGGCGGCGGACGCGCCCGCAGCCTTCGACGAGACCGTCACGGCCGGCGTCTCCGCGGATCTGTGCAAGGCGCTCAGCATGCTCTCCGGTTCCGATCGGAGCGAGCCCTTCGAGATCGGCTTCCGGTGGGCGCGCTCGCAGCCACGCGATGTGGCGTCACGCGTCGTCGCGTTCCCGGAGACCTCGGGATCGCTTCTGCACGCCGCGTCCATGCGGCTTCGCAGCCTCAACGTCACCGGTGCCGCGACGGTCACCGGTGTGGTCGAGGGGCTGCATGACGACTCCTCCGGCAACGACCGGTGGCGGATCAAGGTCCGCGGTGAGTTGAGCACCGAGCACGCCGAACTGGCCCGGCGGGCCGTCTGGGTGCGGCTCCCGGACCAGGCCTCGTACGACCGTGCGATCACCGCGCATCGGGAACGGCAGGTGATCACCGTCATGGGCGAGTTGTCCAAGAGCATGACCGGCCGGGTGGAACTGGTGCCCAGGCGGGGGTTCGACATCTGACCGGATTTCGGCTCATCGAGGAGGGGCCCTGTGCCGACTGAGTTGACTGTACGGGATCATGCGTCGCTGTTCGCCCTGATGGTGGTCGCACGGCCGGTGACCAACCGTGAACTGCGCGAACTCGCCGGCCTGGAGATCACCGCGGCGGTGCGACGGCGAGTGAACCAGGATGCCGAGCTGATCGTGACCAGGAAGCCCGGTGCGGTCAACACGCACCAGCTCACGACCGCGGGCCGGACCTGGTGCGAGTCCGCTCTGGTGGCCGGACGCCCCGACGGAGCGAAGTTTCCGGCCGGGGTGCTCTATGCGGTCCTCGACAACGTCGGGCAGTACCTGGCCCGCTCCGGCACCAAGTTCGGCGAGTTTTTCCAGCCCGACGCCGAGGCCTGGATCCGCGCGGTCTACACGGAACTCACCGTCCGCCGGAAACCGGGCAGTTGGGTCAGACTGTCGGTGCTGCGCCCCTGGCTCGAGGACCTGCCGCGAGGGGCCGTCGACGCCGAACTCGACCGGATGATCGAGCAGCCCGACGTCCAGCTGATGGGCGAGCTGAACCGGCGCACGCTCAGTGACGAGGACCGCAGGGCCGCCGTCGACATCGGCGGCGAACCCCGCCACCTGCTGCGGATCGGACCGGCGTGAACGGGGAACTCGCCGCCCTGGAGGCGCTGTACATCAACACCGCGCTGACCCATGAAGAGATCTGGACGCCGGTGACCTCCTACCACGTCGACGGCCTTCATCCCGAGGTGTTCCGGCGGCTGGGGAGGTCGATGAGCGCTGTCGAGCGCGCCCACTCGCCGGTTGCGACCGTGGTGCGTGGCGAGAGCGGCTCGGGCAAGACGCATCTGCTCGGCTGGACCCGTCACGAGATCCAGGAGCGCGGCGGCTCCTTCTTCTACATCAAGCTCGTCACCGGCCGGAACTTCTGGGAGAGCGCCGCCGACAGTCTCGTCGACAGTCTCTACCGGGAGGACGAGGGCGGCCAGGAACAACTGACGCGCCTGCTCGACAGGCTTTCGCGCCAGGCTCGCCTCGACCCGGACACCCACAACGCCGTCACTGGACGGAGCGAGTTGACGCGCGCCCATGTCGACGCGTTCGTCCGGGGGATCCGGACCATCGACCGACAGGTGGGCAACGCGGCCGCGGACACGGCCCGCGCGCTGGCGCTCATCGCCTCCAGCGGCGATCCCGTGGAGATCGGCAGGACCTACTTCGCACTCAACGACGACGACGGGGACAAGCGCGCCGCCTGGGGGATGTCGCCGGGCGGGCCATCGGCTCAACACGTCCTCCGCGATCTGACGCGCCTGTTCGCCCTGGCCGGACCGCTGGTGTTCGCCTTCGACCAGCTCGACACCCTGGTGTCCGCCGCGGAGACGTCGTCGCTGACGTCGCCCGCTTCCGGCGAGGGCCGGGCCGCGAAGCGGCTGAGCAGTGAGATCGCCAACGGTCTGATGGAACTGCGGGAGGAAGCCCGCCGGACCCTGATGGTCGTGGCGTGCCACGAGGACACCTGGGAGCAGATTTCCAGGGTGGCAGTCCGTTCCGCCCTGGACCGGTTCGAGGTGCTGCCGACGCTCGGCGCGATTCCCGACGAGGCCACCGCCGCCGCCATCGTCAGCAGCCGCTTTCGCCCCTACTACGAGTCGTTGGGGTTCACCCCGCGGTATCCCACCTGGCCGGTCACCTCGGCGGCGCTGGCCGAAGCGTCTCACCGTTACACCGCGCGGCGGCTGCTCATCCGGGTCCAGAAGCACATCGAGGCGTGTCTGCAGGCCGGCACGGTGGCCGAACTGATCTCCCTGGCAGGCGCAGAGCCCACGGCAGCCGTACCGCCCGCACCGTCGAGGGCCGTCGACCTGAGCACCCTCACGGAGGCCTTCGACAAGCTCCGTGCCGAGGCGGACGACCTCGGGCCGATCGACCCCACGACCGAGGACGGGTTGATGCCCGCTCTGCTGGGCGCGGGGCTGCGGAGTCTGCTCAGGGAACTGGGTGCCGACGAGACGCGGTTCTCCATCGAGACCGACTTCGGCCGCAAGGCGGCGTTGCACGCCCGGTTGCGCTATGTCGTGGAGGAGGCCAGCGAGAACGAATTCCACTGGTCCTTCCGGGCGATCGCCGCGAACAACGCCATCGCCGCCCAGAACCGGATCCGTAACGCGGCCGTGGAGGCAGGCCTGACGGCCGGCCTGGCGAGCCGCCGGCTGATCCTGCTGCGGAACATGCCGTACCCGAGCGGCCCCAGGACCAAGGACATCAAGGACGACTTCGAGGCGCGGGGCGGGGTGTCGCTACCGATCGGCGCCGCCGACCTGCGGACCCTGGCCGCCCTGCAGGCCATGCTCGACGACCGTACGTCAGGCATGGACGAGTGGCTGCGACAAAAGCACCCCGCCTCCCGCATCGAGGTGTTCGCGCCGGTGCTGGCGGACTTACGGCACCATCTCGGCATCGCGACCACGGAAGTCGGCTCCAAGGTGGCGGTGGAGGCGGCGGGCACACCGGAGGACGCCGAGCCCGTTCGTACCGAACCCGCTCGTACCGAGGTCGTCGTCGGAACCACGGTCCGGGGCAGCCGTTCGTTCGCGGTACCCATGGAGCAGCTCCGGATGCACAGCGCGGTGGTGGGCGCGGCGGGATCGGGCAAGACGGTCCTGATCAAGCGACTTGTGGAGCAGTGCGCCCTGCGCGGCGTCTCGGTGATCGTGCTGGATCCGAACGACGACCTCGCACGGCTCGGCGACCCCTGGCCGCGCCCGCCGAAGCCTTGGACGGACGACCATGAGCGCGACGCCCGACGCTATTTCACGGATGTCGAAGTGGTGGTGTGGACACCGGGTCTGAACCGGGGACGTCCGATCTCCTTTTACCCGCTTCCCGACTTCGGTCCCGTCCTTGACGACGAGGACGACTTCCCCCGGCTGGTCAGGTCGACCGTGACCTCACTCGCGCCATATGCCGGTGTACGCGGCAGCAGTGCTCGCGCGATCCAGCAACAGGGGGTCCTCAAACGTGCCCTCGAACGGTACGCGCGCGACGGCGGTAAGACCCTGGCCGGCTTCGTCGAGCTGCTCGCCGAGCCCCCGAGCGACATCGTGAACAGCAGGACCAGTCGCTTCGCGGTGCAGATGGCGGACACGCTGGAAGCCGCGATGGAGACCGACCCGCTGTTCGGGGAGTCCGGCGCACCCGCCGATCCAGGCATGCTCCTGATCCCGTCGCCGGGAAAGGCCGCCCGTATCTCGGTGATCAGCTTCGTCGGCCTGTCCGGCGACGGACCGGCCCAGTTCGTCAGCCGCCTCCAGGCGACCTTGTTCTCCTGGTTCAGGGCGCACCCGGTCGGTGACCGCCCCCTGGGCGGGCTGCTGGTGATGGACGAGGCGCAGAACTTCGTGCCCTCCGGTGCATCGAATCCGAGTACGGAGAGCACGGTCGAACTCATCCGCCAGATACGCAAGTACGGACTCGGGATGGTCCTCGCCTCACAGGGCCCCAGAGGGATCCACAACCAGGCGCTGGGCAACACCGCGAACCAGTTCATCGGCCGACTCACCGTATCCGCCCAGATCGAGGCGGCCACGACCATGGCTCAGGCGCGGAACGCGGTCCTCGACAACCTCGCCGGTCTCGATGCCGGCACGTTCAACGCCGCAAGCGAGGGGACCGGATTCAGCAAGATCGAGGTGCCGATCTGCCTCAGCCACCACGATGTGCCGCTCAAGGAGGAAGAGATCGTCGAGCGAGCCCGCAGGCTACCTGAGCGGTCGTGAGGTTGCTAGCGCGTCCTGGCCCGTGCTGAAGACCCCGACCTGCGCGGTCGGGGTCTTCAGCACGGGCCAGGACGCGCCGGACCGAGGCCCGCATGGCTGTATTCACATGGCTCGCTCGGTTCAGCAATCGGCGCCGTCATTCCGCGCTCGGTCACATCAGCCCGGTCCGTATCGACGTCGTTGGTCACCGCGCGGGCGATCCGCACAGGGGCAGCGGTCCGTACGGTGGCCCGCGCCGCCCAGTCGGCGACCTCATCGGCGTTGGCGACGGGTGTCATCACATGACGGCCGATGACAACGGCCACCTGTGCCAGGGGGGCGCTGCTGCAGGTGTGAGTGGACAGAGACGGGCACGAAGCTCGCGTGGCCTCCGGAGCGAGACGAGAAATGACGGATCCCTAAAGGCGCGTACCGTAGGAAGTAGCCAGCAGCTTCCGTCGAGATCGTCAAACTATGGATGCTGGGCACTTAGTTCTGTGAACTCCGCTCAGTCGCCACGAGCATCTCGCAGCGGCGCATGAGGGCGTTCACGAACTCGCCTGGGAGCGGCGGCACTTCTGGGGGTCAAGGGGTCGCAGGTTCAAATCCTGTCGTCCCGACAGCTCGATTCATCGAATGTCGCAGGTGAAGGGCCGTTTTCGAACGGCCCTTTTTCTGTTGCCCCGGCCCCTCTTCCGTACGTCGCGGGGAGGAGCATCCACGGTCACCCGGCCCTGCTCCACCCAGCCGTGCTGGAGTACGAGTCGAGCAGGTCCACCACGAAGACCAGGGTCGAGCCCGCGGGGATCGACGGTGTGGGCGACTGGTTGCCGTAGCCGAGGCGTGGGGGAACGATGATCTCGCGGCGGCCGCCGACCTTCATGCCCCGTACGCCCCGGTCCCAGCCCTTGATGACCTTGCCGCCGCCCAGGGCGAACTTGTACGGCTCGCCCCGGTCCCAGGAGGCGTCGAACTCCTTCCCGGACTTGAAGGTCACCCCGACGTAGTGGACTCTGACCACCATGCCGGGTTTCACCTCGGGTCCGTCCCCGACGATCAGGTCCCGGATGGTCAGCTCGGTGGGGGCGTCGCCCTCCGGAACGGTCACCTCGGGCTTCGTCAGTTCGGTCATCGCCGCCTCGTCGCTCTCTGTCGCTGCCTCGTGCACGGGGCACCAGCCGGGCACCCCGCGCAGTGGTGGTCACGCTACCGAGGATGCCCCGCCCCGCTGAGGCGGGACGGGGCATCGGCCGTCGAAGAGTCACACAGGCTCACGCGGGTGGCCTGGTCCAGGCCGGTGTCGAGGCCGACAGCCGCAGGGCCGTCGCCGATGTCGCCACGAGCAGCGCCAGTGCCAGCAGCAGGATGTGCAGGAGCTCGGCGTGGGCCAGGAGCAGGGCCCCTGCGAGAGCGCCCAGGAACATGGCGACGACGGAGAGAACGCGCCGTCCGGGGCGGGGCGTTGCGCCGCCCGCCGGGCCCGAGTCCGCCGCCAGTCCCGTCAGCGTGAGCGTCAGGACGGTCGTCGTCAGGTCGGGGACCCCGAGCCGGCGCGCGACCGCGTTCTGCATGCCCATCGCGAGGCCGAGCAGGACGATCAGGGTGTAGCGAACCGGGCTGGACACCTCGCCGTGCGCGACCGCGACCGCGATCACCGTTCCGGCGACGAGCAGCGCCTGGACGGCGGTCGTCGTGCCCAGCAGCCGGCCCCGGTGCACCGCGAACCGGGTGCCGAAGCGCCCGCCCGCCAACGCACCGACGAGGAACGACACCATCGAGACGATCGACGCGGTGACCGACAGGCCGGGCGCGCCGGCCAGGGCGAACCCCAGGAAGACCACGTTGCCCGTCATGTTGGCGACGAAGACCCGGCCGAGCGCCAGATAGCTCACCGCGTCGATGAGACCCGTCACCACGGTCAGCACCAGCATCAGCGGCGGCAGGGGCCCGTGCCGGTCGTCCTTGGGTGGGACGAGTGTGCGGGCGGCGTCAGCCAGCAGTTTTCGCATGCCGCGTCCTTTCGCTCTGCGTCTCGTCGTGCTGCGTCTCGTTCCGCGTCGTGTCGCCGGCCGCCGGGTGCCGCAGCACCGCCCTGGTGGCCAGCCCGCTCACCGGTCCGATGACGACCGCTGTGAGGGAGACCCACAGCGGCCAGGCCACCGGCCCGAGGGCGTGGTCGAGCGACCACCGCCCCGGGCCGGTGAGGGCGAGGGCCGCGGCGACGGTCACCAGGACCAACGGATATTCGTAGCCGTCGTTCTGGACCCACAGGCCCTTGTGCCACTTGACGGTTCCGGCCACCGTCATCACTCCCGCGGCGGCCATCGCCGCCAGAGGAGTCAGGAGGCCGGCCGCCAGGAACAGGCCGGCCCCGATCTGGCTGCCGCCCGCGGCGAGGGCGGTCAGCCGTCCGCCGCGGAAGCCGTCGCGGCGGAACTCCTCGGTTCCTCCGGCCAGCCCGTTGCCGCCCAGCCGGAAACTGACCTTCTGCACTCCGTGCCCGGCGATGAGGAGCCCCACCACCAGCCGGAGCACCAACAATCCGCTGTCCATCGCGTCTGTCCGCCTGTTCCTGACGTCCGTCGTCAACCGTGGAGGGGGAGTCAGCCGGCGGCGTGCTCGCCGATGACGGCCTGCGCGTAGACCACCCCGAGGCCGTAGGTGCCGCCGTTCTCCTTCACGACGTCCATGACCGGCAGGTACGTCTCCGTCCGGGCCCAGTCGCGCTGGAGCTCCAGCAGCACCTGCACCCACGTCACCGGCACCACACCGGCCTGGACCATCCGCTGGACGGCGTGGTCGTGGGCCTGGGGGCTGACGCCGCCCGACGCGTCGGTGACGACGTACACCTCGTAGCCCTGCGCGAGCGCCGACAGCGCGGGCAGCACGACGCAGACCTCCGTCCACAGACCGGCGATGACGAGCTTCTTGCGCCCGGTCGCCTTGACCGCCTCGACGAAGGCCTCGTCCTCCCAGGCGTTCATCGTGCTGCGGTCGATGATCTCCTGGCCGGGGAAGACGGCCGCGAGCTGCGGCATGAGGGGGCCCGAGAACGATTCGGCGGCCACGGTGCTCAGCACGGTGGGGACGCCGAAGACCTTGGCGGCCTTCGCCAGGCCCACCGTCGAGTTGATGATCGCGGTGCGGTCACCGCTGCCCGTGCCGAAGAACATCTGCGGCTGGTGGTCCACGAACAGGACCGCGCAGTTGTCGGGGGTGAGCAGGGCATTGCTGGGAGTGGCGGTGACCTCGGCGATGTTGACCATGAGAGTGCCTTTCAGGATGAGTAATGACGATCACGGACGGTCGTCCGTGATCCGGGAAGGGAGTTCGGTCAGAGGGAGAAGCAGGGGTCGAAGACCGGGGTGTCGGTCTCCGGAACCAGGCCCTGGCGGGCGCGCCACTGGCGGTGCAGCCGCGACTCCGCAGCGGCCTCGCCGAGCAGTTCGGCCTGGCGGACTCCCGCTCCGCCCGGTACGGGAGTTGCCTGGTAGCCGCCGAAGTGGGCCACGGGGCTCCACTCCGGGGTCACCGGAGGCATCAGCTCGTCGATGCCTTCGTACTCGCGGGCGGCGTAGACGATCCGGCCGCCGACGACCGTCAGGAGGGCTTCGATGTGCGGGATCTCGGGGTCGGGGACGACGAAGTAGTCGTCCGAGAGCACGGTGAGGTCGCCGAGGAAGCCCGGGCGCAGGATGCCCTTGCGGTCCTGCTCGCCGGTCAGCGTGGCGCCGGCGGTGGTGAACATCTCCAGCGCCGTCTCCCGGTCGACCCGGTTGTGCGGCGGGTGGATGGTCAGATCGCCGACGGTGCGTCCGGTGACCAGCCAGTGCAGGGCGATCCAGGGGTTGTAGGAGGAGACCCGGGTGGCGTCCGTACCGGCGCCCACCGTCATCCCCCGGCCCAGCATCGCCCGGATCGGCGGTGCGTCCGCCGCCGCGCCGATGCCGTAACGGCGCACGAACGCCTCGCCCTGGAAGGAGAGCCGGTTCTGCACGGACATGGCGCCGCCGAGGGCGACGATGCGGTCGAGGCTGTCGGCGGACACGGTCTCCGCGTGGTCGAACAGCCACCTGTTCTCCCCGGGGAACAGGCCCTCCGCGGCGAGCTTCTCGAAGACGGCCAGGTCACGGCGGATGGTCTCGTCGTACGTGGCGTGCAGGCGGAACCCCCAGCCGTTCTCCATCAGGAGGCGTACGGCCTTCTCGAACTCCACCTCGTAGTCGGGGGCGTGTTCGGGGCGTGGTTCGGCGAAGTTCTCGAAGTCCGCCGCCGCCCACGTGAGGTTCTCGCCCGCGCCGTTGAGACGCAGCCACTCGTCGCCGTCCTCGGGGCGGACCATCTCGATCCAGCGCGTGAGGTCGTCGATCTCCTGGCCCGCCGTCTGCGGGAAGAGGTGGTAGGCGATGCGCAGGGACAGTTCGCCGTCCCTGGCCAGCTCCGTGACCGTCGCGTAGTTGTCGGGGAAGTTCTGGAAGCCGCCGGCCGCGTCGATCGCGGACGTGAGGCCGAACCGGTTGAGTTCGCGCAGGAAGTGCCGGGTGGACGTCTTCCGGTGCTCCTCGTCCAGCACCGGCGCCTTGGCCAGGGTCGAGTAGAGGATCAGCGCGCTCGGCGCGGCGAGCAGCATCCCGGTGGGTTCACCGTCGCGGCCCCGCATGATCTGCCCGCCCCGCGGGTCGGGGGTGTCCTTGTCGTAGCCGGCGGCTTTGACGGCCGCCCGGTTGAGGATCGCGGACTGGTACAGGTGCAGGACGAACACCGGAGTGTCCGGCGCGGCGGCGTTCAGCTCCGCGACCGTGGGCAGCCGCCGCTCGGCGAACTGCTCGGAGGACCAGCCGCCGACCACGCGCACCCACTGGCCCTTGGGCGTCCGCGCCGCCTGCTCGCGCAGCATGGCCAGGCCCTGGCGCAGACTGCGCACGCCGTCCCAGCGCAGCTCCAGCACGTAGTTGAGTCCGCCCCGGATGACGTGCAGGTGCGCGTCGTTGAGACCGGGGATCATCCTGCGGCCGAGGGCGTCGACCACTCGGGTGGCGGGACCGACCTGGTCCGCCACGTCGCGGTCCGCGCCGACCGTCGTGATGACGCCGTCGCGGATGGCGATCGCCTCGGCCTGGGGGCGGCGGGGATCACCGGTGTGGATCTTTGCGTTGCGGACGACGAGGTCCGCCGCGTCGTCGGTGGCGCGGGGAGTGAGCCCGCCGACCGGCATCGTGGACACGTTGGGACAACCTCCTACTGGGCGTACGGGGGGTGGGATTCAGGGGGAGGATCGCGCGCTCGAGCCGGGCGAGAGGCCGGCGAGGTGCGCGAAAGGCCGTGCGGCGCTTCCTTCGTTCCTCACGCTATGCCGGGAGACCGGGGCCCGATCTCCGGTCAGCGCACTGCGAGTTGTCCTGGAGCGCACTGGATGCGCGCGACGCCGGCGGTGGCCGCGCCGAGTGCCGCGCACACGGCCGGCTCAGGTGCGCCGCTGCACGGTGACCGCGACGACGACGCCCGCCAGGAGCAGACCGGCGACCAGCGCGGGCGCCGGGGACCACGTGGCGAGCAGGATGCCGACGACACCGACGGCGAAGGGCACTTGCTCGACCCTGCGGCGCTGATGGGGCCGGAGGTGCACCGCCCAGACGCTGCACACGAAGACGGCGGCGGGGAGGGTGACCGCCAGGGCGGCCCACGCCGTCCCGGCTGACCCGGGTGACCCGGCCGGGCGGGTGAGGTGGTCGGCGAAGGCAGCCAGTCCCGCACCCTCGGCAGCGGCCGACGCGAAGATGAAGTAGTGCCCGTACGCCCAGGTGAAGCGCTTCGCGTGGGCCCGGTGCGTCGTGGCGAGCAAGGTGTGGGCGGGCCTCGTGAAGTACAGCCACCACATCGCGAAGGCCGTCAGCAGCCCGCCGCCGGCCAGGGCGCACAGGGCGGCGATGCCGTGGTGCCGGTCGAAGGCTCCCCGGACGGCGTTCGTGGCGGCCGCGACGGACTCGCCGAGCACGATGAGGGTGAACAGCTCGTAGCGCTCGGCGATATGACGTGGATGCCAGGGAGTCATACCGGCGGACTGCGCCCACACGGGGACCGCGACCTCCGCGAGGATCATCGCGACGATGCCGGGCAGTTGCCACGCCGTCGGCAGCAACAGCAGTCCCAGCCAACCGACCTGACAAGCCGTCACGCCGATGGCGAACCGCAGCGTGCTCGTGCGCCGGGCCGGATCGGCGAGCCCCGCCCGCAGCCACAGGGAGGCCAGAGCCGTGCGCAGCACCACGTACCCGAGGGTGATGACGATCAGGTCCCCGTGCACGAAGGCCCGTCCGACGCCGGCGGCCAGGACGAGGGAGCCCGTGATCTGCACCAGGACGGTCAGCCGGTAGGGGGTGTCGTCCGGGTCGTAGGCGGACGCGAACCAGGTGAAGTTCATCCACGCCCACCAGACGGTGAAGAAGACCAGGGCGAAGCGCAGGGCGCCCGAGGCGACGTGACCGTGGGTCAGGGCCTCGTGCAGGTGCTCCGACGCCTGCGCCACGGCGACGACGAAGCACAGGTCGACGAAGAGCTCCAGCGGCGTGGCGGTTCGGTGGGCCTCGCCCGGGTCGCGCCCCGTCATGGCGTGCCGCCGGGGCCGGGCGAGGACCGCCCGGCCGGTCGTCGCGCGGCTCAGCGGAGGTCTCCCAGCGCGGCCCCGACCGTCCGGTGGAAGGTGGGATAGGTGTAGATCATGCCCTTGAGCCGCTCCACGGGCACCTCGGCGTGGATCGCGACGCTCAGCCCGTACAGCACCTCGCCGCCCGCGGAGCCCGCCGACGTCGCACCGACGAGCACACCGCGGTCGGCGTCCTCGACGAGCTTGACGAAGCCGTCGTTGCCGGGCCCGTGGATCCAGCCGCGGGTCGAGGAGGCGAGCGGCAGGAGACTGGTGCGCACGCGCAGCCCCTCGTCCCGCGCCGCGCGTTCCGTCAGCCCGACGGCCCCGATCTCGGGGTCGGTGAACGTGACCCGGGGCAGGGCCCGGTAGTCGGCCGTCGGCCCGTCCTGCCCCAGGAGGTCGCGGACGGCGATCTCCGCCTGGTACATCGACACGTGGGTGAAGGCGCCCCGCCCGGTGATGTCGCCCACCGCCCACAGTCCTTCGCCGGCCCGCAGCCGGCCGTCCGTCGGCACGGCGGACGCGGCGGGATCGAGGCCCACCGTGGTCACGTCCAGCGCGGCGAGGTCGGCGTGGCGTCCGGTCGCGACGAGCAACCGCTCGGCCCGCAGCGGTGCGTCGCCGCCCTCGACGAGGACGCTGAACTCCGTGCCGTCGTACGAGACCTGCCGCGCCCGGACGCCGGTGAGCACGCGCACGCCGTCCGCGCGCAGGGTCCGCGCCGCCAGGTCTCCGGCCTCCGGCTCCTCGTGGGCCAGCAGCCGCTCCCGGCCCTCGATCACCGTGACGTCGCAGCGGAAGCGGGCGAAGACCTGAGCCAGTTCCACCCCGACGGCCCCGCCCCCGAGCACGATCATCGACGCCGGCAGTTCCCCGGCCGCCGTGGCCTCCCGGTTGGTCCAGTAGGGCGTGTCCGCCAGCCCCGGCACCGGTGGGATCACCGGGCGCGTCCCACAGGCCAGCACGACACCGCGCCGCGCCTCGAGGACCCGCTCGCCCACGGCCACGCGGCGCGGCCCGCTCAGCCGCCCCGTGCCGCGGACGATCCGGCAGCCCTTGGCCGTCAGCCGGTCCACCGCCGCCCGGTCGTCCCAGTTGTCCGTGGCCTCGTCCCGGATGCGCCCGGAGACCTTGCTCCAGTCGGCGGTCACGACCGCTTCGCCGGCCAGGTCCGGTACGCGGCCCGCCTCGGCGAGGAGGTTGCCGGCCCGGACCATCATCTTGGTGGGCACGCACGCCCAGTACGGGCATTCGCCACCGACCAGGCCGGCCTCCACGCCGACGACGTCCCAGCCGGCCTCGGCCAGCGTTCCGGCGACGTACTCGCCGCCCGGCCCCAGGCCGAGTACCACCACATCCACTTGCTCGTTCGTGCTCACTGCCGCTCCTCGTCACAGGCGTCCTTGCCCGCCGACGCTAGGAGCGGCCGGGGCGCGACGGGATTCCGCCGGTGCACGGGCTCTTGTCCGACAGTGAACGGCCCGCGGCGGCCGGCGCGGGCCATGCACGGACAGGCATTCAGGCATGCGCTCACGGGCACGTCGGACGGTGTGGCGCCGCCTAGCGTCGCGGACGTACGCACAGCACGGACCGCAGGAGGCGGATCATGACCACAAACTCTCGTCCCGTGACCGGAAGCCAGCCCTGGCTGCACCAGAAGGGCCAGGTCATCCAGGAGTTCGGATCGGTCAAGCAGTTCCCGCTCGGCCTCTCGTACGAGGCCCGGATGTACTCGTGCCAGCGCCTGAACAAGGCCCTGGCGGACACCCAGATCCTGTACGGCCTCTACAAGAAGCACCACTGGCTCATGCGCGGCGCGACCTTCTACCAACTGCACCTGGTGCTGGACAAGCACGCGGGGGAGCAGCTGGAGCTCATCGACACCCTCGCCGAACGCGTCCAGTCACTCGGTGGTGTCGCCGTGGGCGACCCCCGGCACGTCGCCGAGATCACGTCCGTCCCCCGGCCCCCGGACGGCGTGGAAGAGGTCCCCGCGATGCTGTCGCGCCTCCTGGAGGCTCACGAGACGATTCTCATCGACGCCCACGACGCCGCCAAGCGCACCGCCGACCTGGGCGACGACGGCACGAACGACCTCTTCGTCTCGCAGGTGATCAGGACCGGCGAGCTGCAGTCCTGGTTCCTGGCGGAACACCTGGTGGACACGCCCCTCGTCCGTTCCTGACCCCCCGACCGAGGCGCCCCATCGCGACATCGCGATGGGGCGCCTCTCGCGTGTGAGTGATCATGGCCAACCTCACACTGTCGAAAATTTGGATGCCTGGTTTCACGACTTGTAGAAAGAGGGCGTACAAGGGGAGGAATCACCATGGCCGATCGGCTGGAGCGGGCCCGCATGGGCAGTGACGCGCTGCGGGAACTGGTGGAGGAGCTGGCCGACCGGCTGCAGCGGTCCGTGGTCCTCGACGACCCCCTGATCAGGCTCATCCTCTCCAGCCGGCACTTCGAGGACGCCGACCCGGTCCGCATCCGCAGTCTGTTGCAGGGCAGGGCGGACAACGAGGTCATCAGGTACGTGCTCGACCAGGGCGTCGCCCAGTGGACGAAGCCGGGGTACATCGAGGGCCGCGACGACCTGGGACTGCTGCCGCGCTACTGCGTGCCGCTGCGGGAACGCGGGCACCTCCTCGGCGTCCTCATGGTCGTGTCGGTCGACCAGAACCTGACGGCCGAGGAGACGGCCGCCATCGGCAAGTCCGCGCAGCTCATCGCGGCGCAGATGTGGGCGGAGCGGGCCGCAGCCCAGGCCGAGGAGTCGCTGCGCGCCCTGCTCGACACGAGCTCCACCGCGAGGGGCGCCGCCCAGCAGCAGATCCTGGGCGCCGGCCTGCTCCCGGACGCCCCGCACGCCGTGGTCAGCGTCGTGCAGGTGTCCCGGTCCCACGAGCCGCCCGGGCAGGTCGAGACCGCGCTGCGTGCCGCGCTGGAGAGGTACCACAGCACGCGGTCGGCGCACGGCGCCGTCGCCGTCACCACCGAGCGCGCGGTCCTGCTCCAGATGAGCGAACAGCCGCTGGAATCAAGGGAGTTGACCGACCAGGCCCGCCAGATCATGGGCAGTCTCGACACCTTCCTGGATGCCGCCGCCGCTCCCGTGCTCGGCATCGGTGGCCGCCAGAGCGGCATGGCCGACGCATGGGTCTCCTACAAGCAGGCGCTCGTGGCCGCCCGCGCGGCCCGCCGGACGCCCCGTTTCGAGCGGGTGGGCGACTGGGAGGAGCTCCGGGAGTTCGCCGTCCTCCTGCAACTCCCGGACGAGGCCCTGAACGCCTCCCTGCTGCCGAAACCGCTGCGCACCCTGCTCGCGGCCGGTGGGGCGCACCGCCTGGAGGAGACGCTGCGCACCTTCCTGGAACACGCCGGCTCGATTCCGCGCACCGCGGAGGCCCTGCAGATCCACCGCACCTCCCTCTACTACCGGCTGCGACAGATCCAGGAGATCACCGGACTCGACCTGGACAGCGGCGCGGACCGGCTCGCCCTGCACCTGGGCCTGCGCATCCGGGACCTGCTGGCACCGGACCGGGACGACACCACGCGCTGACCGGACCCCGGGCGCCCGCCGCTGCCCGCTCCGCCGGCCCCACTGCTACAGAGTGACGTGGTTTTCGCGGACCAATCCCTACGGAGCGCGGTGGTCCCGACATACCGGGCCGATCGATAATGAGTGCAGGCTGGAGCCGACGACGTCGTCGCCCGGCCATCGCGTTGGACACCGACACGACGCGGAGAGACATGTCGTGAAGGCTGGACAGAAGATTCGGGGCGGGACCATGAACGAACTGACGACGAACGACGGCGTGCGGCTGACCTACCGGGACAGCGGCGGCGACGGTGTCCCGCTGATCATGCTGCACGGCTGGGGACAGACCCAGGAGATGTTCCGGCACCAGCGCGAGGGTCTCGCGACCACCCGCCGCGTCATCACCCTGGACCAGCGGGGCCACGGCCTGTCGGAGAAGCCGCGGCACGGATACCGCATCGCCCGGCTCGCCCACGACGTCCTCGAACTCGTCGATCACCTGGATCTCGACCGGTTCGACGCCCTCGGCTGGTCGATGGGCGTCTCGGTGTGGTGGAGCTTCATCGACCAGTACGGCACGGGGCGCATCCGCCGGTTCGTGGCCGTGGACCAGCCCGCGTCCGTGGCGGCCGTTCCCTGGCTGACCTCCCAGGAGCAGCAGGACACCGGCGCCATCTTCGACGTGGCCGATCTGCTGCGGCTCGGCGCCGACCTGGCCGGTCCGGACGGCGAGAAGGTGCGCGAGGCCTTCGTACGGGGCATGTTCTCCGGCGACCCGGACCCCGACGTCTTCGGCTTCGTCGCGGAGCAGATCAGGGCGACCCCCGCGTACGCCGGAGTGCCCCTGCTCTACGACCACTGCGCGCAGGACTGGCGCGACGTCCTGCCCCGGGTGGACGTGCCGACCCTGGTGATCGGCTGCGAGGGCAGCCATGTGAATCCCGCGTCGCAGCAGTTCATCGCGGACCGCATTCCCGACGCGCGGCTCCACGTCTTCCCGTCCGACGTGGCCAATTCCCACTTCCCCTTCCTCGAGAACCCCCCTGCTTTCAACGCGGTGGTCGACGCCTTTCTGCCCTGAGCGGCGGACACGGCAGGTCCCATCGCCGATCCGGCGGATCCCGCGCACAGCGCGACACTTCACATACTGAGACGAACAACGGCGCGACTGGAGCTCCTGATGACCAGGTCGGTCATTTCACGCATGCCGAAATACAGCGAAAACACTGATCACAGCTTGAAGGACGCGGGTTCGGGTCATTGCCGAACCCTGCCCTGGGCAGCACGTGAAGGCGACGACGCCTGCCTGTACCTGGGAATCACCCGACCCTCGCCGGAGAAATCAGGCGACCTCGTTCTCCTCGACGAACTCCGCCCCGAGCACCAGCTGCACGGAAACGAATTCGTCTTCTTCCGCATCCCCTACTCCTATTTGGGGATAGCGCAGGACGAGGCGAGGCACCTGGCGGGCCGCCGAGTGAGCGCGGCCGGTGGCGTCGCCGCTCTCGTGTCGAAGTTCATGTCCGCACTGATCGGCGCGGAGGGCCTGTGGGATTCCGCCCACGGCAACCGACTCGCCCTCAACGCCGTGGACCTCGTCGCCCTGCTCGTCGCGGAACTCCTCGCACCCCGCCGGGCCGAGACCTCCGAGAACGGCAGCGCCATGCTGGCCCGCATCCGGTCGTACATCGACGAGAACCTCATGGACCCGGACCTCTCCCCGGAGTCCGTCGCGCGCGCCCACCACATATCCGTCCGCTACCTGCACAAGCTGTTCCAGGCCGATGGCACGACGGTGAGCACGCACATACGCCAGAGCAGGCTCGCCGCCTGCCGGACCGACCTGGGACGGCCGTCCAACAGCAGACGGTCCGTCGCCGCGGTGGCGCAGATCTGGGGCTTCACCAGCCCGTCCCACTTCAGCCGTCTCTTCCGCCAGACCTACGGCCTGACGCCCACTGAATGGCAGGTCTCGGCCTCCCGGCAGAGCTCCTGACGCCCGGCATCCGCCACCCGGTCACGCCCAAGCCGCCATCAGCCCCCCGCCATCACCACCCTGCGCACCGCGCTCGGCACGGCGTAGAGAAAGAGTCCGGACATGCCTCCTGCCCCTCCCACGGTCGTCCTCGTCCACGGTGGCTTCACCGACGCGGCCGTCTGGCTCGGCGTCATCGACGAACTGCAACGGCACGACATCCCGGTGCTCGCGGTGGCGAACCCGCTGCGCGGCCTGGCCCGTGATGCCGCCTGCGTGGCGTCCGTCGTCTCGCAGATCGACGGCCCGGTCGTTCTGGTCGGCCACTCGTACGGTGGCGCGGTGATCACGGTGGCGGGCACGGCGGACCAGGTCGTCGGACTCGTCTACGTCGCCGCGTACGTGCCGGAGGAGGGCGAGAGCCTTCGAGAGCTGGCGGACCGCTTCACCGGGTCCCCGCTCGTCGGCAGTCTGAAGCCGTGGACCTACCGGACCGTTGGAGGGGCGGACGCCACCGAGTTCAGCATCACCCCGGAGGCGTACGCCGCCGTCTTCGCCGCCGACGTCTCCCCGTCGGTGGCCAAGGTGCTGGCGGTCACCCAACGCCCGCTGGCCGCGACGGCGTTCACCGAGCAGGCCTCGGCGGCGGCCTGGCGGACGACACCCTCGTGGGCCCTCGTGGCCGGCGCGGACCGGGCCGTCAGCCCCGACGTGGAGCGTTTCGGCGCCCAGCGGGCCGGGGCGACGACCGTCGAACTCGACGGTGCTTCCCACGCGGTGACGGTCTCGCGGCCCACGAGCGTGGCCGACCTCATCCGTGAGGCAGTTCGGGCGACCGGCTGACACGGGCGACCGAGCCACGGAGCGCGGAAGACCCGACAGGGTCTCCCGCGCTGTTCGTCTGTGGGGGAGCGACCACGACGGAGACCCGGGTGCGTGTCCGCACTCCGGGTCTCCGTCTTCTCACAGGCCGACACTGTGCTCGGGTGGAGAGCTGCCACCGCGTTCGGCTACGGGCACGTGCAGCGGGGGCCTCGGCCCGGACAACTGGCCCAGGGCGGCGAGTCGTTGCTCGAAGGGGAT